>JBOHCG010000149.1:0-13993 GCA_050698735.1 Streptosporangiaceae bacterium
CTTGACGTACCGGGCGGCTATCTCCGCGTCAGTCAGCATCCATTCGACATACCACAAACGACCAGGGGATTATTCGGACAACGCCCTGTAGTTTCTGCGCAAGAACTTAGCGCGAACCAGCCGAGGCCGACCACTGACATTTCGTGACGTTTCTACTGACATTTCCGTGACGCTCAACAGCAGTCGTGGCGGTCACTAGCGCCTCAACCACGTCATGAGGCAGGAATTCGAGTGACTGGCGACCGGCCGACGTCGCCAGGAGACGCGACAAGCAGGCCGGATGCTCCGGTCTGCCTAGCGGTACTGGCTCGACTCGTCGCCATCCGCGAGCGGAGGCGGCCTTGACTGCGGTCAGGTAGTTGTTCTCGCTCATACGGCCTAGCGTGCGCGCCCGCATTAGGAGGGCTGCCAGCGATACCTGCCATTTCTGTTTGAGCTCGAACAGGACGGGCCAGTCGGCGCGTTCGGGCAATTCGTCGCGGATGTCGTCGGCGGGCATGAGGAAGGCAGCGGCGAATACGTGGGCTTGGTGCTCTACCTCTTTGACGCCCCAGATCTGGTCGTCATGGATGACGAGGTGGCCGAGTTCGTGCGCGCCGTCGAATCGGGATCTTGCCCGGTCGTTCTTATCGGTGCCAAGCACGACGACAGGTCGGTCGTGGAAGGGCAGCGAGAAGGCGTCAACGTCGGCGGTGTCCAGCGGGAGCCGGATGACCAGAATGCCGTGTTGTTCGAGTACCTCTGCGACGTTCGGTACTGGGCCGGCGGGCATGCCGAAGGCTTGCCGAGCCTGCCGAGCCGCATCCTCGATCTCGTCGCGCGGCGCCTGCAGGCCGCTTACGGGTATCTGAGGCACCAAGACTGGGTACAGCCCAGGTGCCCCGGCAGTCACTGCCAGATCGTGCGCGATGTGGGCGAGTGCCCGGGCACGGCGCCGGTGGGTAACCGACGTGCGGCGCAGCGACCGGAAGAATCCGTCGTGGGTTTCGGTGAGCGGCAGCGAGAAGAACTGGGCAGGGACGCCTAGTGCGCTGGTCATCCGGTCCAGCGCATCGGTGCCGGGCCGGGTGACGCCGGTCTCGAACTGGCTGACCGCGGCGGGTGTCACGTCCAGCCGCGTGGCGAGGTCGGCCTGGCTCCATTCTTTGAGTTCGCGGGCCAGGCGTAGCCGCTCTGGTTCGAATGCCAGGGTGTCCACGCTCTCCTCGTTCCTGCTGCCCATCAGGTCCGTCGTTTCCTCATTGTTGTTGATCACTGCCCCGGCATCGGGTGCCGACACGTAACAAAGCTATTGCTACTGCCGAGTAGTTTGACGAAGTTGATGCGGAATTCTAAAGTGCTTCCTGATGTTCCGCTGGCAAGGCCGGGGTAGCGAGCCGCACCAGCGTGGATGAGGCAGACGGGGCTGCGGACGCCGGGCGCCCGCACGCACACACCTAGGAAGGACGGCCGATGCCCGATCCCCATGTCGATCACGCCGTGCTCGCCGCGCACGCGCAGAACAAGGTCAACGTCCCCGCGGACGACGCCAGGAAGCGCCGCACGCAAGTTAACTACCTGCGCTCCCGGCTGGAGCAGCACATTGCGGCTCATCCGTGGTACGACCTGGTGAAACTCCGCGCGGCGGGGAGCACCGCAAAACACACAGCGATCCGGCGACGGCGGGGAGAAGGATCCGACGCTGATGTCGCCGCGTATGTCCGCGCATCAAGCGTCGGTGGCGTCGACGCCGACGAGAGCGGTCTGCTGGAGTGGCTGCGGGACCGGTGCATCGAGGTGTACGGCGCGACCAAGGACGCCGAGGACTTTGTCATATCGGAGCACGCGGTCGGGATCACGCTGCGCGGGTCCGGGCTGAAGATCGATGTGGCCCCGGTGCTGTACGAGGGCGCGCCGGATGACCGCGGCCACCTGATCACCCGGCAGGGCGACCGGGTCCTGACCTCGGTGACCTTGCACCTGGCGTTCATCCGCGCCCGCCGGGACGCGGCGGGCCCCAACTACCGGGAGCTGATCCGGCTGCTGAAGGCCTGGATCCGGGAGGCCAAGCGCAACGACACCGACCTGCGGTGCAAGAGCTTCCTGCTCGAGCTCATCGTGGCCCACCTGTGGGACCAGGGCTGGAACGGCGAGCCGCTGGCCGTCGATGACTACCCCCGCGCGTTCGAGCAGGTGCTCGGCTATATCGCGCGGACCGGGCTGCGCACCCCGGTCATCTTCACCGACTTCTACGCCAAGACCGAGGTCACCTCAGACAGCAACCCGATCCAGGTCTGGGACCCCGTCAACCCGGCGAACAACGTCGCGCGGACCTACAGCGAGGCCGACCGGCAGCGTCTGGTCAAGACGGCGACCGCCGCGCTGGAGGAGATCGCGTGGGCCGCGGCGGCACCAACCAAGGGCGACGCCAACGACGCCTGGCGCACCGTGCTCGGCCCGGGATTCGAGGGAGCATGATGACCGCCACCGTCACCGCCACCAGGACGGCCACGTTCACCATCACCGACGCCCGCTACGTCGGCGCGAAGGTCGGCGCCGACCTCCGGCTCCTGAACATCCTGTACGGCCGCCCCAGCCTGGACAGCATCGCCGAGTTCGCCGAAGAAGCCGCGGTGCTGCTGCGCGACCGCTATCTCGGCACGGTCGACTACGGGTTCCGGGACACGGCTGCGAACTCGTGGAAGCTGCGGCTCCGTTACACCGCGACCACGGGCGGCCACCTCCTCGACGACCGCCCCGGCAAGCTCCCCGCCGGGGCGGCCGTCACCGGGTACCCCTTCTGCAGCTACCTCACCTACAGCGCGGCCTTCCACGCCCTCACGGCGGCGCAGCAGGGTGCGGTCCGCGATGTCCTGCCCGTCCGCCGCGTCGGAGCCGACGAGCCGGCGACCGGGCTGGGCACCAGCCAGTCCGGCCACGGGTACGGGCGCAACGGCGCCGGGGTGACCCGCGACGTGTTCATCGCGTTCGGGATCGAGGAGTCGTGAGCACGGTCGAGGACCTGTTCCATCCTGTCATCGAGCTGCCCGACCCGGTCCGCGTCGGCCGGTACCGCCGGCTCGTCGGCCTCGATGACCTCAAAGACCGGCTCCGCCGGGAGGCCGGACTGCTCGCCCACCCCGGTCTGCTGGACGCGTGGGCGGCCGAGCACCACCCTGCTGGCCTGCCCGCCCTGGCGCTGTTCACCGACCGGGCGCCGCTGTTCGTGTTCGCCGGCGACGTCGGCTGCGGCAAGACCGCGCTGGCCGAATCGTTCGGCTGCGACCTGGCCGACTCGCTGAACCTGCCGGTCTTCCTCTACCGGCTCAAGCTGACCGCCCGTGGCAGCGGCCTGGTCGGGGAGATGACCACCCTGATCGGCGACGCCTTCGCCCACCTGCTCACCCGCGGCCGCAAGGCCCGCGGTGCCAGCGGGCCGGGCTCGGTGTTCATCCTGGTCGTCGACGAAGCCGACGCCCTCGCCCAGTCCCGCGCCGCCGAGCAGATGCACCACGAGGACCGCGCCGGAGTCGACGCGCTGCTGGCCGGCGTGGACACCCTGGCCGGCGAAGCCGTCCCGGTGCTCGTCATCCTGTGCACCAACCGGGAACGAGCTCTCGACCCGGCGGTCCTGCGCCGCGCCGCCGCGATCTTCCACTTCAGCCGGCCCGACGAAGCCCAGCGGCATGCCGTCCTGGCCGCCGCCCTCGCCGGTACCGGGATCGACACCGAGGCGATCAGCAAACTCGCCGCCCTCACCGGCCCGGACGGTGACCGGCCCGGGTACACCTACTCCGACCTCACCCAGCGACTGATCCCGACGGCCATTCTCACAGCCTTCCCGGACAAGCCGCTCACCGCCGACATCCTGCTCGCGGCCGCGGCCAGCACCGACCCCACCCCCGAGTTCCGGCAGGCCCCATGACGGGCCCGCTGCCGCTCCCAAGCCCGAGCGGGGTCCGCGTCGCAGGCGACCGCTACCAGTGGCTGGTGGCCTGGCACGCATGCCTCACCGTCCTGCGCGATGCCGCTACCGGAGCCAGCAACCCCGCCGTCAGCGTCGGGGTCGAGGTGGATGACGTCGGCAACGTCGATGACGTCGTGCTCCGCCGCCGCCTTCCTCCGCACAGCTACAGGCAGGTCAAGTACGCTGTGGACGGTCATACCCCGGTCAGCGGCGGCTTCCTGACGGCGGCGAGCAGGACCGGCGGCCCGTCCACCCTCGCCAAGATCGCCGCGGCCTGGCGCCAGCTCACCAGCACGGGAGACCCAGTCGAGCTGGCGCTCATCACAAACCGGGCCCCCGACCCCGCCGACCCTCTCATCGCCGGCCGGGACGCCCGTACGCGCCTTCTCCTTCCCCGAGCCGGCGACGGCGGCCCCGGATCCGCGCGAGGGAAAGAACGCGCAGCGTGGGCCAAGGCTGCTGGCCTGACCGAGGCCGAGTTGCTGGACCTGCTGGCCGTCCTGGACTTCGACCTGGCCCGTGACCGTATGCACCTGGAGGAGACCGTCAAGCTGACCATGTTCGCCGCCGGGCTGCGCAGCGATGACCTCGCACTCGCCGCCGGCGCCGACTGGGTAGCCGAGCAGGTCGTCGCCGGTCGCCGCGAACTCGACCTCGACGCCATCCAGCACGCGGTAAGCAGCCGGGCGCTGCACAGCGGGCCGACTCGCACGATCGTGTCGATCGCGACCCTCGCACCAGACCGCCTCGCTGCCCAAGCTGCGTACGCTATCGACTGGGTGGACCGGTTCGACGGATCCGATGCATATGCCAAACGGCGGCCCAAGGCACCGGCGACCTGGCAGCAGCTGCAAGCCGACATCGAGACCATCCCTTCCCGGCTCGACGCGGCATCACATGTCGCCATCACTGGCAGCCTCCGGCTGGCGCCAGCCTTCACGACCGGCGCTGCGCTGCGGATGGTAACCAGCACCGACATTGCCGTGATGCAGCGCGGCACCCCCTGGGCCTCGGACGCGCCCTACAGCGCGCCCATGACGCCGGCATCCACCGAATACGCTATCGGGCAGGGCCAGGATGTCGCGATCGCGATCGAGGTAGCGACCAGTATGACCGCCGACGTGCAGGCGTTCCTGCAAGACCGGCAAATACCGGTCAGCCGGCTGGTCGTCCTTGGACCGCCTGAGGGCCCGCGCGACAACGCCATCGCCGGGCCAGAACAGGCCTGCGCGCAAGCTGTCGGCCTCCGTGACGCTGCGCGCCGCGCCGCTCACCGCCATCCGCGCGTCCACCTCTTCCTCGCCACGCCGATGGGCCTCGCGCTCCTCCTTGGCCACCGCTGGAACCGGGTCGCTCCCACCATCGTCTATGAGGACCTAGCCGCCCTGGGCTACGAAGCCGCCTTCACCGTCAGCGCCTGATGACCATAACGGTGCTGCTCCGCGCCCGCGAAGGGATCAGCACCTGTGAATCACAGACTGTTCCTGTCGGGGCCATCCGTGGCCCTTCTCCTCCACAACGAAACACAGGGGCGGAGGCATCGCTAGCTCTGGCCAGCGTCTATTTCAGCACACACTCCGTCCTGATCACTGTCATCGCCGCAGCCTCTGAATTAGAGCCCGCTGAGCATCCGGCGGGCTGCGGACGTGACGCTCGTGTTCGCCCCGGCGGTGCCGGAAAGCTGTTTGCGACTGCCCCGACGGCGAGCGCTGGTAACCCGCAGCAGGGTCGGCTACCAATGCCTCGGGTCTGATGCCGTGCCAGCGCCCCGGCCGGGATCCTGCGTGCATGGCACGCAGCCGCTGCTGTCTGCACACAACATGACGCTCAGGTGATTCCGAAGAGTGTCGGTACGCTGGGTGGATCCGGGGGGAGCGGTTTGCGGCTACTGGCTGGGACGGGAAGGACTTTTTCCTGCTTCAGGTCCGATACTGTGATCAGCGGGCCGTCGCAGATCCTTGCGAGCACGCTGGCCTGGCAGGGTTCGAGGTCGGCGCACATTTCGAGTACGTTCAGGAGCTCAAGCAGCTCAGTGGTGAACTGTGCTGACCAGCGGTCGGCGTTGTTGCTGTCGAGTGGCGATGACCGCCGTCCCGCTGGATCCTTCTTCCGGTACCCGAACCATTTGCGGATGATCTTCATGCCTGAGGTTTCGTACGCCCACGCTTCCGGCGAGACGGGGCGGATCTGCCCGCTGCCGACGTGCAGCGTGCGGGTGCCCTGGTCGTAATAGATGGAGCCGGGCATGTCCTCGTCGGTGTCCGGGATGGTCTCAACGACCTTGGGGCGCCGCTCGGGCGGGAGCTTGGGATCTCCCCGTTTACGGCCTTGCGCCGGGTCTGCGCAGCGTTCTCCGTAGGTGTGCAGCCACAGGACCTGGCGGCCGAGGCTGACTGCCTCTGACCATAGGCTGGCGTCCGCGGTCAGCGGTACGCGGATCCCCGGAGCTCTCAGTTCTGCAGCGAAACTCCTGGTGTAGGCGGAGTGTGCGGTGATGCCGACAGTGTAGGCGAGGAAGTCTTGAGCGGTCGCGTTGACGCCTAGCCGTTTGAAGATTGCCTTCAGCAGTCCCGGTGCGATGTTGGCTGCCAGGCACGCTGAGTCGCGGAACAAGGGCAGGACCCGTCCTCCCCGGCCCTTGAAGTAGTGCATGTCCGGTACGTCGGCGGTGCACAGCAACCCAGGGCCTGCGGTCAGCGGCTCGTCGTGCTGCTCTACCGCGAAGATCTGCCCGTCGCTGGCTACCTGCCACAGTTCCGGGCGTCCCCTGTCGATGACGCGCGCATCGGGTATGAGGTAATGCCGGTCAAAGGCACGATAGGCGATCCGGGCAAGGGCCGGGCACGGTGAGGTCTCCTCGGCGATCGTTCCCGGGTGCGGGGGGAAGCCGGGCAACGGAGCTGCCACAGTGGTGACCCGGCGGTCAGGTGTCTCCTTCAGCAGGGGCGCCCTAGCATTCCGGGGGGTCCTGGTGATGCGGTCCCAGCGACGGCGGAGCGTGTCCTCGGCGGGCGCGTGCACCCACGTGCGGTTCGGCTTCACTCCGGGCGCCTGCCAGGGCATCAGGTCGCCGAGCAGCGGATAGGTCTGCCATGCGTGATCGCCTGCAGGGACGAGCCGGTCCTGCCATCCGGCCGCGCATGTGACCCAGTCCGGGCTGGCCAGTCCTAGGACCGCGAGCTGGGCGAATTTGCGGTCACGCAGGCCGGATACGGTGACGTGATGGATGTTGGCCGGCTCGGCCGGGTTGCCAGCGCCGTACCGGGCGAAGATGCCGATGCACAGCGGGTGCTGGACGCCAGGGAAGATCCGGGTGTTCACCTCGGGCTGGTGGCCTTCGGGGGACAGGTCGATGATCCAGCCTTCATCGGCGGTCCGCCGCAGGTACTCGCGCATGCCCGCGAATCCCGGTCCGGTGGTGTATGCCGATGTGGTGATGAAGGCGACGATGCCGCTGGGGTCGGCGGGGTGCGCGTTGAACGCCTTCCATGTCGCCCACCGCCAGAAGTAGACCGACAGGTTGGACAGGACGTATTCGTATTTCCCGTTGCCATGCGCCCGGAACGCGTCCAGCGGGCGGGCCGCGCCAGAGTTGGCGTCGCCTTGTTCCACCCAGCCGCCGAGTCCCTTGGCTCGCTCGCGGTAGGGCGGGTTGCCGATGACGACCAGGACGGGAACCTCGCGCTTGATCTTGTTCGCCTCGCGCCGGGACCTGGCGATCGGTTCGTAGGTCAGGCCCAGGTGCGTCTGCTCGATGTAGGGGTTGTCGAGGGTGTCGGCGACGAAGAACTTCACCTCGTTCTCGGGTACTTCCGTCCTGTGCTGTGCCTTGACGGCCTGGTGGACCCTCAGCTCGGCGACGGCGAACGGGCAGGCCTGCTTCTCGAAGCCGATCAGCCGCCCGAACAGTGACCTGATCTGGGGCGGTATGGCGGCCTCTCCTTCCTCGTCGGCGACCGTGGCCGCGACGCTGTCGATAACAGACAGCAGGAACGTGCCGGTCCCCATCGCCGGGTCGACGATGACCACGTCGCCGTCCGCGAAGCCGCGGCTGATTCCCATGCGCGTGCGCAGGATTTCCCCGACGAGGCGGACCATCGCCGACACGACCTCGTTGGGCGTGTAGTACGAGCCGCTTTGCTTGCGCAGGGAGGGGTCGTAGACCTCGAGGAAGTCCTCGTAGAGGTGCAGGTAGGTGTCCTGCCTGCCGTTGCTGAGCTGGTCCCAGTCGACGACGCCGAAGACCCGCAGCATGGTCGCGACCACGATGCTGCGGCCCTCAACAGTCTGTTCGGTCAGCACGCTGAGGGCCTTGCCCATCAGTGAGTGCTTCTTGCCGAGCTGGCGGGCGATCTCAGCAAGCGGCTCTCCGTTGAAGGTGATCCCGTCGACACGCGCCAGCAGCAGCGCGAACGTGACCGTCTGCGCGTAGGCGTCGGCGAACTCCTGATCGGTGAGTCCTGGGAACAGCAGAGCCCGCCAGTCTTTGGCCAGCCCGGTAAAGACCGAGTCCGGTTCCTCGCCAGCATGCTCGCGGGCCAGGGTCTCGGCGACCTCGCCTCGCAGCAGCCTGCAGAGGTTCGCGGCCGCCTTTACCAGCTGTGAGACCGTCAGTGGCGGGTTCGGCTGCCAGAGGAGGAAGTCCTGGAGGATACGGATGAAGCCGTCCCCGTCAGGGGCGAGCCGCGAGCCGGCGTGCCGGAGGTCACCGTTCAGCCTGGCCACGCTGCCGACCAGTTCGCCGGAGCGCAGCAGGGCCCAGCGCTCTCCGTCGGTATACAGGACGTTCGGCAAGAGCTGCAACTGCTCCCACTGGTGCCGCTCGTGACCGTTCGGCGTCCACATCGTCGGAACACCGCGGCCGGGCGCCTTCAGTTCCAGGTATCCGGTCCTGGAGCCGGACACGTTCACCGCGTAATCGGGCCGGACCCCCAAAGCGGCCAAAGATGCCTCGCCCATGAGCACCAGCTCGACACCCAGCGCGGCGGCGACTTCGTGCAAGAGCTGCTCAAGGGGTGCGCGCAGCTGATCCTCCGGCCCGCCGATACCGCCCTGAAGTTTCGGCTTCACCGCTGCGCCGAAACGCGACACTGCCGCCGCGGCCTTCCCGATCAAAGTCGGCGAGATATTGATCATTCCGAATTCACCTTGGCCAATGCGACAGAGCTACCACCAAAATGAGAAAAAGCTATGTGAGCAACGACATTTTCGGGCACCACCTGAGATTAATCAAGGTGCTCGCCTGCGCATCCTCCCGAAGCCCCGCTGGTTGCCGTCGAAAGTAGCAGCGAAAGTAGGGATCCCGCGAGCATGAGTGTGAATGGTGAGTTCTGAGTGAGATGAGAAACCCGAGTGGTGCTTCATGTGGCATGCAGTCTCTGTGCGGAGAGCGGCTCTTCCCTCTTTGCGCAGAAGATGCGTGAATCTGGCGCACTGCGTGACAGGTGGTACGGCGGCAATCCCACACGCGGCGGAAATGACGGTACAAGCTGCCATCATGCCGTTGTGCGCGATGTGAAGGTGTCTACAAGATCGCCTGGCAGGGGTCGCCGGGTCTCCTGGTGTCGCCGCTCTGCGGCTTCGGTGCTAGTCGGACAGCCTGGCCACGGTGCCGCGTCCTGGCTCAGGGAGGGCGAGTTACATGGCCTGCTCTGCTCACTTCAAAATTCGATGTAGCCATGCATGCTTTGGATCTATCTTGAATTAGTGTACGATAAAGCCTCGTAAGCTGTGTTGCCGTGATGTCATCGATCTTACGCCCGGCCGGGTGGCACGCTCGGCTACTGGAGATCCTGGCGCCCGTCAACCTCACGACGCAACATCTGCAGCGCTGAGGCTGCCGACGACAGGCTGCGCAGAGCGATTGAGGTCGCCCTGACCAGTTAAGCCCTGCGAGGAGAGCATGATCCGCAAGAATGCGAATGCCACAGGCAAGCCCTGCGTATGGGCCGCCGATGACACCGGCGTTCGGCCCGCCGGCGACGCAGGCGGTGACATCCAGGCCGGCGAGTCTTATAGCGTCCGCTACCGTCGGTTCGACCGTCCGTGCGCGATGATCACCCGCACCGCCTATCCTGCCGGGGTACCCGGCCGACCGGGCGTGTTCTTTGTCCAGGTCGAAACGGAATGGCTAATCTCCGCTGATCCGCTTGACCCAGGCGGAACCGAGATCTGGTCTGAATGCGCCTACGATGACGAGCCGGGGATCTACGCCAGCGCCGCCGAAGCAGAGAAAGCCGCCCTCCGGATCGCTACCGGCCTGCTTGCCGATGGCTGTTCCCAAAACTGGGACGGTCTCGCGCCCGAGTAAGGCATCCTCGTCCACGACGTTATCTTCGCTGAGGTCGCCGCCAGCCAGTTCGCCAGCACCCTTCCTGCTGCCAGAACTGCCCTTGCGGCAGCACTGGATGAGATCGCCGCGGCCCCCTTACCGCGGCGCCGATACCACGAGGGATATCCGCCCGAGCTGCAGACCATGACGTTCGGCGGCTGGGGCCTGCTCGTATATGTCATCTGGGAACAGCGGCGCCGTGTCATCGTGCTCGACCTCGCCTGGGCGCAGTGGCCGACGGCCGCGCGCTCCAGCGCACGCCGACCGCAGATGATTCTGGTGGAATCACCCGATGCTAGGGCTGCGGGAGGGTGACGGCGAGCGGTACTCAGCCTCCTGCATCCGCTGGGCGAGCCAGGCGAGCAGCCCGTCCATCCAAGGCGGCGACCCGGGCGGCGGATCCGGGGTTCTGGTCGTTGACGTTACCGCCGTCAGGGCACGCCGACGCAGCGGCGCGTACCGGCTGCCTGCCGCGGCCAGGGTGAGTTGCTGGCACGCGGACTGCTCGAGCTCTCGCACCCGTGTGGACGTGATGCCGAGCTCGGCGGCGAGGCTGGCGTAGGTCCGGCGCCGCGGGGCAAGGGTGCGGTCGGTGAGGATCAGCCTGCGCCGCTGCTCAACCCGCCCGAGCAGTTCCTCGGCCAGGCCAGGCAGATCCTTCTCGTCCGGCGGGCCGGCCAGTGACCGCAGGCTCGTCCCGGCGATCAGCTCCCACGCGCGGGCCACATCAGGCGGCAGGCCGACGATGCCGTCCGCGAGCGCGAGCACCTCTCCCAGAGTGCGTGCACCACGCTCGGCCTGCGCCCATGCCGCCACGGTCCGGAGAGAACTAGTGACCTCGGGGACCGGCGTAGGCTGCATGGCCCCGGCGGCGAGGTCCCGGCCGTCGGCGTCGGCCTGGGCGCCGGTGCCTCCTGAGTCCAGGGACGCGATGACGTACCGGACGGTCGCGATGAGCTTCGGGCCGATGTTGCGCAGCTCAAGCAGGCACGTGTCGGGCGTCGCGGTGACCTCCTCGACGTAGCCGAATCCGGCCCGGTCGAGGATGTTGTAGAACCTTTCCTGGCCGGTCAGGGCCAGCAGCGGCATGGCGATTTCCTGCAGCGGGGTGCGCCCGCCGTCGACGGCGTGCAGCCCGTCGCAGGACGGGCAGCGAAAACTCGCAGCTCCGCCGGTGGTCACGAACCAGCCGCCGGAACCTCGGGCGCGGCGCCGGAGGTGAGCTGGGAGAGGTAAGCGGCGGCGCGCCGGTCGACCTCGGGGACGGGGTCGGCGTAGTGCCGCAGCGTGGTCGCGCCGCCGCCGCTGTGGCCGAGCCGGGCGGCGGTGTTGCGCAAGTCGAAGCTGGCGGCGAGCAGCTGGCTGGCCGTGTAATGCCGCAGGCCCTTCACGTCGAGCACCACCCCCGCGGCGGCCGCGGCCGCGGAGACTTTGTGCGTGACCCAGTCCGGGTTCCACGGCCGGGCATGCACCGGGTCATTGGAGAACACGTACGCGTCCTCCGGCAGCCCGACGCCGACGGCGGCGAGGGCGGCCCTGATCTGGTCCAGGTAGGCCCGGGTCAGGGCGCAAGTGTCCGGGTCGATCGCGAGCCAGCGGTCTTGGTGCGTCTTGGTGTCCTTGCGGACCCGCCGTCCGGCGCGGACGACGTAGTTGAACGCGATGTGCAGCAGGCCGCGGTCCAGGTCGATATCGCGGACCTGCAGGCCGCACAGCTCGCCGCGCCGTACCCCGGTGACCGCGGCGAGCCACAGGTACAGCGCGAGCGAGGGCAGCGTAACGCGAGCCTCGGCGATCACCTTAGCGACGTCGCCGGGCGGCGTGGCCGGCACGGGCTTGCGGGCATAAGAGGGCGGACGGGCCGACTCGGCCGGGTTCCGGTCGATCCAGTCCCAGCGCTGGGCCGCGGCGAACGCGCCGGACAGGATGCTATGGATGCCCCGGATCGTGCTAGGCATCATAGGGCGGCAAACGTGCGGCCTGCATCCGGCCCGGGCGCAATCGTGGCCGGGACCGAGACGCCGAAGGGCCGGGCGCGGATCATCACCGGGGTCCCCGGCGACGACGGCAGTGCGGCCGTGCCGTGCGGTGATCAGGCCGTCGGCGGCCAGCGTCTCGAGCGCCCGCCGGATCACGCCGGTCCCGATTTCCTGCCGGGCGCTCGCCTCGGTGATCGACGGCAGCTCGTCGCCGGGCGCGAGCGCCCCGGACCTGATGGCCTCGGTCAGCGTCGCCGTGACCTGCTGCCAGGCCGGGCGGGGATCACCCGGATCGACCGTGAGGACCGGGACGTTGCGGTGCTCGGTAAACGCACGCCCGGTACAGGACAGGTCACCGCAGCGCTTGAGCCGGGCGTACAGCTTGTCGAGCACCGGGCCGCGCACCTCGCGGACCTTCAGGTGCCCGAGAGCCGGCTTGATCGTCCGCCGGATGAAGCCCTCGTTCGTCTGCCGGGTCGAGACATCCCATTCGGCGACCGGGGCGTACTCGTCCAGCAGCTTCGCCACGGTCACGCCGGACTCGGGCCGCCGCCCATCGGAGGCCTTCGCCAAAAGCCGGCCGAGCTCGATCTGCGCCTCGGTCTCGCCCCTGACCGTGGACTTGAAGTACTGGCGGCGCCGGGTCGCCGGGTCGTACCCGGCAAACACCACGACCCGGAACGACCCGCTCGGAAGTTGCTCTATGTGACCTTTAGCGACCCTCGGCATGCCCGTATGGTAGCCCCGGAAGGCCCGTTGATTCCACGTTTGATTCCACGGGAGCGGCCTGCAGAGGGACCACCTACCCTCTGACCTGGAGCCGGTGAGCGGGTTCGAACCGCTGGCCTGCCGTTTACAAGACGGCTGCTCTGCCTACTGAGCTACACCGGCCGGGTGGGGTCATCGTAACCGAGACCTGAGCGTGGCCACCTCGTACAGGGCGATGCTGGCGGCCACCGAGGCGTTCAGCGATTCGGTGCGGGCTGCGA
Source organism: Streptosporangiaceae bacterium (assembly GCA_050698735.1). Lineage (GTDB taxonomy): Bacteria > Actinomycetota > Actinomycetes > Streptosporangiales > Streptosporangiaceae > Palsa-504. The sequence continues at coordinate 13,246 of JBOHCG010000149.1, forward strand.
TCGGGATCCTGACCAGCACGTCGCAGGCCTGCGCGACGATCCGGGACAGGCCGCGGCCCTCCGAGCCGATGACAAGCACGAGCGGGGAAGTGGCCAGGTCCAGGTCGCGGATGTCGGTGTCGCCCGCCGCGTCCAGGCCCACCACGAAGACGCCGTCGTCACGGTAGGACTGCAGCGCGCGGGACAGGTTGGCGGCGCGGGCCACCGGGAGGTGGGCCAGCGCGCCCGCCGACGCCTTCCACGCACCCGCGGTGACGCCGGCGCCGCGGCGGGCCGGCACGACCACGCCGTGCGCGCCGAACGCGGCCGCCGAACGTGCGATGGCGCCAAGGTTGCGCGGATCGGTGACCCCGTCCAGGGCGGCGATCAGCGGCGGCTGGGCGGCATCGGCCGCGCGGGCGAGCAGGTCGTCGGGGTGGGCGTACTGGTAGGCCCGGACCCGCAGGGCCAGGCCCTGGTGCAGCGCGTCGCCGGTGAGCCGGTCGAGTTCGGTGCCGCCCGCCTCGAGCACGGCCACGCCGCGATCCGCGGCCAGCTTGATGGCCTCGCTGATCCGCTCGTCGTGCTGGACCCGCGCGCCGACGTACAGCGCCACCGCGGGGACGCTGGCCCGCAGCGATTCGACCACCGCGTTGCGGCCCGCGACGAACTCCGCCGCTTCCCCGGCGCCCCGCTGGGTCCTGGCCGACCTTGGCGCGTCGGCGGACCTCCGGGCCGACCGCGGCGGCTCCGCGTCAGCGGACCGCCG
>JBOHCG010000150.1:0-13989 GCA_050698735.1 Streptosporangiaceae bacterium
GAGTCAGCCGGCACTGAGTCAGCCGGCACTGAGTCAGCCGGCACTGAGTCAGCCGGCACTGAGTCAGCCGGCACTGAGTCAGCCGGCACTGAGTCAGCCGGCACTGAGTCAGCCGGCACTGGCCCGGCCGGGGATGAGGCGCTGGCCGACGCCTTCGGGGCGGTCGCGCGCCGGCTCCGCGAGAGGTCGGCCGAGACACTGGCGCCGTGGGGTATCACCCCGGCCCACCTGCGCGCCCTGCGCACCCTGGCCAGGCACGGGACGATGCGGCTGTCCGAGCTATCCGATCGGCTGGAGATCGCGCCGCGCACCGCCACCGAGGTCGTGGACGCGCTCCAGGCCAGCGACCTGGTCCGGCGCCGCGCCGACCCGGCCGACAGGCGCGCCACCCTGGTCGAGGTGACCGATCACGGCGCCGGCATCCTGGCCGAGATCCGCGCCGCCCGCGGCACCGAAGCCGGGCGCGTCTTCGGCCGCCTCAGCCCGGCCGACCGCGCCGAACTGGCCCGCATCCTAGGCAACCTCCGAGCCTGAGCCCTCACGACGTCCCGTATGACCCCCCGCATGAGGTGCGTGGGCCCCCGCCCCCATCTAATGAGGGTAAGGGGCCCCGCACCCCGTTCGAGGCGCGCCAGCGCGCCTCGAACGGGGACTGATTACAGCGGGAGGCGCTTCTTGGCCTCTTCGTAGAGGTCGGCGGGGAGCGGGCCCTGCTCCGCGATGGCGATGTTGCCGGCCAGGTGGGCCGGGTTGGACGTGCCGACGATCGTTGTCGACAGACCGGGATGGCTGAGCGTGAAACGCAGGATGAACTCCATGTTGCTCATACCCGCCTCGGCCAGCAGGTCGGCGATGCCGGAGGTCTCCCAGTTCCGCTGGCCGAGGCCTGGGTCCTGGCTAAGCGGCCCGGTCCGCCAGTTCTTGTCCTCCGCCGCGGCGCCGCGCGCCGCGCCGCCCCTGATGAACGTGCCCGCGCCCGCATCGGCGGCCTCGGTGATGAGTTCCTCGTGATCGCGCTGGACCGCCGAGTACGGGATCTGGAAGACGTCGAAGACGCCCATCGCGATGTGATCGGGCAGGTCCGGCAGGATGCCCGACATGCCGATGAAGCGGACCTTGCCCTCGGCCTGCAGGTCCTTGAGCGCCTGGACCGTGTGGTTCTCCTCGAGCGCCGCCCTGCTCGGTGACATGTGCACCTGGACCAGGTCGAGGCGGTCGGTGCGCAGCCGCCGCAGCGACTGCTCGACGTCGGCGCGGACATTCCCCTGGCTGTAGTCGTGCGGATAGGGCGGCGCCGCGTCGGCCGGGATCGCGACCGGGCATCCGCACTTGGAGGCGAGGAAGAACTCGTCCCTGCGGTGGCCGATGTAGCTGCCGATCAGCTCCTCGCTCCGGCCGTAGTCGGGCGAGGTGTCGATCAGGTTGATGCCGCCGTCGAGGACCGCGTTCAGCAGGCGGCCAGCGTCGGAATCAGCGATCTCGGGACCGCGTGGCCGACCTCTGAGCTCCATCGCGCCGTAGCTGAGAACGGTCACGTCCGCGCCGGTGCTGCCGAGGGTTCGAGTCATGATCGCCATGTTCCAACGCTATCCCGGCGGCCTCCCGGCCCGTGTACGGCAACCTAGATGAGCGCTCTTGCTGATATCAAGCGCTTGACGTGACACGGTTGACACCACGCTGACACGATCGTTAATTTCGTTCTATGGGCCGCTGCGGCGTCACCCGCCTCGACGGCCCGTGGGTAACGCCAGCTGATTTACCGCCCGGTCGGGAGGATGTCCGGTTGAAGATCTTCTTCGTCTCGGATATCCACGGCTCGGTGAGGTGCTTCCGCAAGCTGGTGAACGCCGGCAAGTTCTACGGCGTGGACACGCTGATCATGGGCGGAGACATGGCCGGCAAGCAGCTCATCCCCGTCATCGGCCGCGGGGGAACCTCCAGCGCCCGCTACCAGGGCGTCGAGTTCACCTTCGAGACCGACGCGGAGATCGCCGAATTCGAGCGGCAGATCGCGGAGCGCGGCGGTTACACGCTCCGGACCGACCCGGAGTTCGTCGGGCAGCTCGCGGCAGACCAGGAACTGGTCGAGGAGACGCTGCGACGGCTCATCCTGGAACGGACCGAGGAACTCGTGGCGCTGGCCGCGGACCGGCTCACCGGATCCGGCATCCGCCTGCTCATCGGCCTGGGCAACGACGACTTCGCCGAGATGATCCCCTACCTGGACCGCGGGCCGGTCTCCTACGCCGCGGACGGCCTGCTGGATCTGGGCGAGTTCAGCCTGGTCTCGCTCGGCTGGAGCAACGTCACGCCGTGGCACACCAACCGTGAGTGCACGGAAGACGTCCTGATCGAGAAACTGACCGTAGTGCACGAGTCCGCCGACCCCTCGCGGACCATCTTCAACATTCATGTCCCGCCCTACGACTGCGGCTTGGACCTCGCGCCAAGGCTGGACGACTCCCTGCAGATTCAGCTGGAGGGCGGTCAGCCGGACATGATCCCGGTCGGCTCCACCGCCGTCGCCGACTCCATCGCCGCCTACCAGCCGCTGCTGAGCCTGCACGGCCACATTCACGAGGGCCGCGGGACCACCAAGAATGGCCGGACGCTCGTCGTCAACCCGGGAAGCGAATATGACCAGGGCTCCCTGCTGGGAGCGCTGATCGAGGTCCGGCCAGGCAAGGTCAAGCGCTGCCAGCTCGTCGTCGGATAGTCCGCCCGCACGGGCGTCTAAGCCAGGTCAGGAGCCACCCATGGCAACGAGCCACGGCGCGCAATCCACCCAGCAAGGACTGTTCACGCGTAACTCCTCGGGGCTGGTCCGCGCGGCCTCGACCACCGACGCGTCACTGGTTAACGTCTACGTCGCCACGTTCCCGATCATGGTCTCCTTCCTGCTCGGCATCGTCCTGCCGTTCTACGGCGGGGCCAACCTCTACCTGACCACGCTGTTCGGCCTCATCCTCGCGTTCCCGATCCTTGTCGCGTACGCGGTGGCCAGCTCGGTCATGCGGCGCAGCGGCGGAGACTACGTGTTCATCAGCCGGCTCATCAATCCGGCCGTAGGCTTCGCCGCCAACTTCGTCTTCGTCGCGCTGACGGTGGTCTTCCTCACCTCGTCGGGCTATTTCTTCTGCCTGTGGTGCCTGGCCCCGCTGTCGCGGCTGATCGGTGTCTACGTCGGCAGCCAGGGCCTGATCAACTTCGCGAACACGCTGCTGCAGCCGCTATCGATCTTCATCGTGAGCGAGATCTTCGTCATCGGCTTCGGCGTCCTGTTCGTGGTGCGCAACACACGCTCGATCCTGAAGGTCTTCAGGTACACGATCCCGGTCAGCCTGATCGGCCTGCTGGCCTTCGCGATCGGCCTGCTGATGCATTCCACTTCCACGCTGCACTCGAACTTCGACGCCTACATCCAGGGCGCGAGCGAGGTCAAGAACGCCACCGCCGTTGCCGCCGCGTCGGCCAAGGCCAACGGCTTCTCGCTGCTGCCGTTCTCGCTGGCGGCCACCGTGCTGGCGATCAGCTGGCCGTCGTTCTCGCTGCCCTACTACCTCGGCTCGGCCTACTTCGCCGGGGAGGTGCGCGCGGGCCGCCGAGTCCAGCTGATCGCGGGCCCGATCACCGGCCTGATCGGCGCGGCGGGCGCACTCATCCTCATCGCCCTCAGCCTGGGCAAGCTCGGCGGCGGGTTCCTCGGCTCCATCGCCGCGGCCGACCCGGGCAAGCTCGGGATCGCCAAGGCCCCGACCTACATGGAGGTGGCCGCCGGCTCGTCCCACAACATCGTGCTCGGCTGCCTGATCCTCATCGGGTTCGGTTCCTGGCTGGTACCGACAGTCCCCATGTCACTGCTGATCATGACGCGCTGCATGCTGGCCTGGTCGATGGACCGGGTGGCCCCCGAGGCCCTCGGCCGCGTGTCGAGCAGGACCAACTCCCCCTACATCGCGGTCATCGTGACCACGGTCATCTCCGCGATCATCTCCTGGTTCTGGGCCTACACCAGCGTCTTCACCGTCGTCGTGGGCGCCTTCGGGCAGATCATCACGCTCGGCATCGGCTGCCTGGCCGCCTCGCTCATCCCCTACAAGCAGAAGGACCTGTACGCCACGTCGCCGATCGCCGGATACCTCGGGCGGCTGCCCAAGCTGACCATCATCGGCCTTCTCGGCGCGCTCGGCGCGCTGCTCATGGTGCTCAACATGGCCCGCGACCCGTTCTCAGGCGTGGACGTCAACGCCAGCCCGGTGATGTTCTGGGTGAGCATCGGGATGTTCCCGCTGGGCGTCTTGCTCTACTACCTCTCCGGCGCGGTCAGGCGACGCGAGGGGGTTAACCTCAGCCTGGCCTTCCGCGAGATCCCGCCGGAGTGAGTAAATGAGTCCCATGCTGGATACCGAGGACGTGATCAACGGGATCTTCGGCGTCGCCGCCGCCGGCGATCTGGACGCCGTCATGCGCTGGTGGGCGCAGGACGGCATCTTGGAGGACGTCACGATGGCGCGGGCGTTTCACGGGCACAAGGAGATAAGGCCCTACCTCGAGATGTACTTCCGGGCGCTGCCGCAGATCACCTACGAGCCGATCCGGCTCGTCATCAGCGGACCCACCGCGGTAGTGGAATGGGCGCAGTCAACGGTCATCGCGGAGCCTTTCGACGGCACGCCCAGCGTCGGGACTGAGGTCTTCCTGCGCGCGGTGGACATCTTCCACGTCGCCGACGGGCTCGTCCAGCACGAGGCGGGATGGTACGGAGACGGCTGGCTCCGGCAGCGGCTCGGCGATGCGACCGCCGTGCCGCCGCCGCCCCTTCCCGTCACTCCCCCGCTGGCCCGCAAGGGCGCGAGATTCCTGTGAGGAAGGCTGCCGCGAACCCTGCCTGCTGACAAGCGCGGCGCCTGCCAGGTCGCCGTCGTCGAGCAGCGTGCCGACCAGAAGGGTCGAACCCGCCTCACCGAGCTTGGCCGCGGCGGCCGCCTCGGGGTGCCCGGTCTGGGCGACGGCGCTGACGACGAAGTGCGACAGCACGCTTCCCGGACCATGGGTCGCCGGGTACACCCGGTACATCCAGCGGTCGAGATCGCCTGCTGTCAGGCCTATCGCGTCGCGAGGGAGCGCCATGACGGCGCACGTCCAGGCTCCCTCGAGCCGGATCCGGTACGGACGGCCGCGAATAGTCCACATGCCGGTCACCGATTCGACAAGCCTTTGTTCCGTGGTGGGCGCCAAGGCGCCCGACCTCAGCCGCGCGTGACCTGCGAAAGGAACGACCATGGCCGAACTCCCGACGACCTGGACTGGCAGGGCAAGGTCTACAGCGGCGGCTGGACCACGTCACGCGGCGGAGTGCTCGAGTCGACCGAGCCGGCCACCGCGGAAGTGCTCGCTACGGTCGGCCTCGCCGACGCCGACGACATCGCGGCGGCGGCAGGGAGAAGCCATCCGGACCGCGAACGCCACCGAATACGGGCTTGTCGCGGCCATCCAGACCGGGTCGATGGAGCGCGGCCTCGAGATCGCCGGCCAACTGCGCACCGGCATCGTGCACGTCAACGACCAGACGCTGAACAACGACGCGTACGTGCCATTCGGCGGCACCGGTGCGTCGGGCAACGGCGGCCGGTTCGGCTCGCAGAGCAGCTGGGACGAGTTCACCCAGTGGCAGTGGGTCACCGCGCGGCCGCAGGCCCACGGCTTCCCGTTCTGACCCCCGACCGCGAGATCAAGACGGCGGCGCGTGCGGCCAATCCTGCTGCGGCCGCCGTCCGGGCCTCAGCGTCGTGATGGCCTCAACTGCTGCCATCCGGGCTCGGGCAGCGGGCCCGGGATCGGCGCAGCCGCGCCTGGCCAGTTCCAGCGTGGTGGCAAGCCTGCGCAGGCCCTCCCACACCAGGCCGGCTGCCCACAGGTCTTCTTCACCTGGGGCCCATGGCCGCACCTCGCCCATCGCAGCCCTGCTGGCGGCCAGGCCGGCCGCCGAGATGGCCGGCTGCCCGTATACGTGATACCAGTACAGCGCGGTACTGGCCGCGAACAGTACGGGCAGCACATGCGGCGTGAAGTCGATGATCGCCACCACCTGCTCGCCGTCGAGCAGCACGTTGTCCGGGCCGATGTCGCCGTGCACGAGTTGCCGTGGCAGCATGCCGAGGGCAGCCCGATGCTCGGCCAGCCAGGCGATGGCGATGCCGGCGGGCCTGGTGGCTAGCCCATAGTGCCGCACCAGGCCGGGCAGTTCCGCGGTCAGGAAGTCGGGGTCGGTCACCCGCACGAACAGTGAGTTCCGGTCCGGCCCATAGCCGACCGGCAGCTGGCTAAGCGCGACGTGCAGGCCGCCGACCGCCCGCATGACCGCGCGGACCTGTGTGTCCGAGGGGGCCAGTTCAGGCTCGCCTGCCAGGAACTCCAGCAGGAAGTAGCCGTTCGGGCTGGTCAGGTCCCCGGCTCCGGTCCTGATGACTTCTGGCTGCCGGACACCGTGCAGCGTGAGCAGCGGCAGTTCCGCGAGCAGTGCGACGTCGGCGCGGCGCCAGGTCGGCTTCAGCAGGTAGGTTCCGGCTGATGTGGTCACCTTGCGCACGGCAGGATGGCCAGACGGTAGCCGGTCCAGCGAAAGCACCGTGCCGATGTCGTAGCAGGCCAGTTCGGAGCGCGCCGTGTCATCGTCGCGGCCAGCGTCAGCGGCGAGAGCCATAGTTCTTATCTTCACCCGCCCCGGCTAGCAGCCAATACGCTCTCGGCATGGGCTCCATCAATCGCGTGGCGGGCTCGGCGGTGAACCCTGTTATCGCGCCTGACCTGGTCGTGCGCGGCGGGCGCGTCGTCGATCCCGAGTCCGGCCGTGATGAGATCGCCGATGTTGCGATCGCGAACGGCAAGGTCGTGGCGATAGGCATCGCGCATGCGCCGGGCGCGCTCGAACTCGACGGCATCGGGCATGTCATGACCGCCGGTTTCATCGACCTGCACAGCCACGTCAACGGCATCGCCGGCCTGCGGCTGCAGGCCCTGGACGGCGTCACCACCGCGCTTGAGCTGGAAGCCGGCGTCACGCCGGTGGCGGCGGCCGGGGTGCCGACCTTCACGCACGCGCGCGACATGATCGAGATGGTGCCCGGCGCCAGGATCGACGGCGCGCAGGAGATAGTACGGGCGGCCGGCCAGACCGGCGCGCGGATGCACTACTGCCATCTCAACAGCACGTCGCAGCGCCACGTGGACCGGGTGCTCGACCTGGTGGGCCGCGCGCAGCGCGCCGGTTCCCGCGTGACCACCGAGGCCTACCCGTACGGCTCAGGCATGACCGGCATCGGTGCCGCGTTCCTCGCGCCGGAGCGGCTGGCCGAGCGCGGCATGACGCCGCGGTCGCTGACCTACGTGCCGACCCGGGAACAGGTTGCCAGCGCGGACCGGCTCAGCGAGCTGCGGGCCACCGATCCCGGCGGGCTGGTCATCATCCGGCTGCTTGACGAGGACGACCCGGCCGACCTGCGGCTCCTGCTGAGCTCGCTGGCCTTCCCCGGCGCGATGGTCGCCAGCGACGCGATGCCGCTGACCTGGTCCGGCCGGGCCCCCGATCCGATGAGCTGGCCGCTTCGCGCGGATGCCGTCACGCACCCGCGGACGGCGGGAACCTTCAGCCACGCGCTGCGGATGCTCGCCCACGGCGACGGCCCGCTGGGCCTGACCGAGACGCTGCGGCGGTGCAGCCTGCTGCCCGCCCAGCTGCTGCAGGCCCATGTGCCCGCCATGCGCCGCAAGGGACGGCTGCAGCCCGGATGCGACGCGGACATCGTCGTGTTCGACCCCGATACCGTGACCGACCAGGCGACCTATCTGGCGAGTACCCGCCCGTCATCGGGGATCCGGCACGTCCTGGTGAACGGTGCTCCGGTGGTCAGGAACGGCGAACTCGTCCTATCTGCGCTGCCGGGAAAGCCGGTCAGGGCTTCGGCTTCCTAGCTCAGGCCCGGGCGAGGCCGAGCTCGGCGGCGGTGTGGCGGGTGATCGCCCCAGCGTCGTCGGCGATGGTGATGAGGGTGCAGCCGGCATCGCGGTACCTGCGGGCGGTGACGCCGTCGGTGGCGTGCACCCCGACCGGCTTACCGGCGGCTGAGCAGGCCGCCCAGACACGCTTCAGCGCCCGGCTCAGCACCGGGTCATCCGGGTCGCGCACACAGCCCAGGGACAGCGACAGATCCCCAGGCCCGACGTAGAGGCCGTCGACGCCGTCGACGGCCATGGTCGCGTCGAGCTCGTCGAGAGCGTCGGCGGACTCCGCCATGACCAGGCAGAATGGCTCCGCGCCTGCCAGCACGCCGCCCACGGAGCGGTACCCGGCCGGCGGGTAGCGCACCGCGCCAGCCGCCTGGCGGGCCTGGGCGGCCGAGTCGACGTTCGGCACGATGACGCCCTCGCACCCGAGGTCCAGAGCCCGCCCGATATCGGCGGTGTGCGCGTGCCGTACCCGGGCGATCGGCGTCGCTCCCGCCAGCCGGATCGCGCTGGTCATCCCGGGCAGGTCGGTTTCGGTTGCCCCGCCGTGCTGCAGGTCGATCACCACGTAGTCCAGGCCCGCGGCGGCCAGCAACCGGACGCTCAGCGCAGAAGGGATCACCGACCAGGCGCCGTACAGGGGCTCGCGGGCGACGAGCCGGGAACGGAAGGCAGCGGCGCTAGGCATGGGGACAGCAAACCACATCCGATTGCCCGGTCCGACGACAGGACGCGCAGACCGCGAACTAAATCGATGTCACCACCGGCGGCGCATGTCTGGCCGTGGCGGCCGGCCCGTCAGTCCAGCAGCTGCACCCTGCCGGCCCGGGAAAGGTCGTAGCCGCCCAGCGCGCAGATCGACGCCTGGACGTCGGGCTCGCGCAGCGCACCGATGAGCGGCTCGGCGGCGGGCAGGGCGTCGCCGCTGAGCACGATGTCGAAGTCTTCCCACACGACAGGGACAAAGCCCAGGCCGAGGGCCGTGGCCGCGGCTCGCACGCCCAGGCCGGCGTCGGCCTGCCCGGCGGCGACGGTCATGGCGACTTCCAGGTGGGAGCCCGCCTCGGGCCCGGTCACCACGGCGGGCGGGATTCCGGCGTCGGTCAGCAGCCGGTCCATCAGCACGCGCGTGCCGGTGCCGAACTGGCGGCGGGCGATCCGCAGGCCGCGCAGGTCACCGGGGCTGCTGAGGTGGTCCGGGTTACCGTCGGGCGTCAGCAGGCCCTGCTCGCGGCGCCATAGATGGATGATCGCGGGCTGGCGGCCGCGCAGCAGGGCACGGGCGAACGGGCTGTTGTGCGCGCCGGAGCGGTGCCACAGGTGGCAGGGTGCCCGCCGAGCATACGCCGGGCCGCGATGTCGCCGCCGGCCGCGACGCGGGAGCGGCGGCGGCCGGTCACCTCGATCACGCCGGCGTCGGCGAGGTGACGGTATGCCCGCCCGATGGTCGTGGCCGTGGTGTCATACCGTCGCGCGGCGTCCCGGATGCTCGGCAGCTCGTCCCCGGCAACCAGCATTCCCGCTGCAATGCTCTCCGCGATGCCGCCGCTGACCTGCAGATACCTCGCCATGTCCCAGGATGCTACCGCCGGGGTTGCAATGTGGTCTCGGGTTCGCGCCGTCCCCGCCGCGCGCTGTTAGGCCTGCACCGATCTGTAGTAGCACAGCAGGAGGCAGAATGAACCGCAGACTGCGCATAGCCGGACTTGCGCTGGCCACCGGGCTGGCCGTAGCGCTGGCAGTCGGCTGCGGCAGCAGCAGCCCGCCCGGCAGCGCGAGCAGCAGCACACCAGGAGCGCATGGCACGCTGATCGTGTTCGGCGCGGGCACGCTCGACACGCCGTTCACGGCCGAGCTGGCGGCATTCAAGAAGCTGAACCCGGGCGTGAGCGTGCGCTCGCAGTTCGGCGCCAGCGCCGACATGATCAAGGACGTCACCCAGCTCGGCCAGCCCGACGACGTGCTCGGCACGGCGGACTACTCGCTGATCCCCCAGCTCATGTCCGGCACCTCCAAGCCGCACGCGAGCTGGTATGTGGGGTTCGTATCGAACCAGATCACCTTCGCCTACACCAGCCGCAGCAAGGGCGCCGCCCAGCTCACCCCCGACAACTGGTACAAGGTGCTCGCCGGGCCAGGCGTGAGGATCGGCCGGTCCAACCCGGCCGCCGACCCGTCCGGCTACCAGATCCTGCAGATGCTCCAGCTCGCCTAGGGCTACTACCACGACCCGGGCCTGTCCGCGGCGGTGCTAAAGAACTCCCCGGACTCCAGCGTCGCGGAGACCGAGACCTCGCTACTGGCCGCCGTGCAGTCCGGGCAGATCGACTACCTGGCGATCTACCGGTCCGACGCTCTGGAAGAGCACCTGAAGTACATCGCGCTGCCGGCCCAGATCAACCTGTCCGACCCGGCGCTGGCCGCCACCTACGCCAAGGTCACCATCCACGCCGGGTCGCTCGGCGCGCTGACCTCCAAGCCCATCATCTACGGGCTGACCATCCCGAGCAACGCGCCCGACGCCGCGCTGGGGCAGAAGTTCATCGGCTTCGTGCTCAGCCCGCAGGGCCAGGCGATCATGCGCAGCAACGGGTTCCCGGTCATCTCCCCGGCACTGGCCAGCAGCCGGGCCAGGCTCCCCGCCTCGCTGCGGTCGCTCACCACCCCATGGCCCGCCGCCGGTGGCTGACACGCTGAACCCCGCCATCTGCCCGGTGCCGCTGGATCCAGCCCGGGTCACCCGGCGGCGGGACAGCGAAGCAGACGCGTGAACCCGGCTGCCGACAGGACCGCGGCCCGCGGGTGGCCGGGCGGCTGGTTCGGGGTCGCCGTATGGATGGCCGGCGGGCTGCTGCTGGCGTTCATCGTGCTGCCGGTCGTGCGGCTGGCGGCAACCTCGTCACCGGCCAGCCTGCGCCAGGCCGCTGACACCGCCGCGATCCGCGATGCCACGCTGCTCAGCCTGCAGGCAGCGGCGATCACCGCCGGAATCGCGACTCTGTTCGGGGTGCCGCTGGCCTACCTGCTGGCCCGCGGCACCTTCCGCGGCCGCGGCCTGATCCAGGCCGCCGTGGACCTTCCCCTGGCCGTGCCGCACACCGTGGCCGGCATCGCGCTGCTGTTCCTGCTCGGCCGCACCGGCTGGGTCGGCGCCCCGGCCACCCGCCTGGGCGTCTCGTTCTACGGATCCCAGTGGGGCATCGTCGCCGCGATGCTGTTCGTCAGCTGCCCGTTCGCCGTCAACAGCGCCCGGGTCGCGTTCGAGGGCATCGACCTCCGGCTGGAACGCGCCGCCCGCAGCCTGGGCGCCACCCCCTGGCACACGTTCCGGCGCGTCACCCTGCCCCTGGGGCTGCGCGGCGTGCTGACCGGCGCCGTGCTCGTGTACGCCCGCTCGATCAGCGAGTTCGGCGCCGTTGTGATCATCGCCTACTACCCGGCCACCGCCCCGGTCGAGATCTACAACCTGTTCCTGCAAACCGGGCTCACCCAGTCCGCCTCGGCCGCCGTCGTGCTGCTCATCGTCACCCTGGTCTTCCGCACCCTGGTCTTCCGCACCCTGGCCTCGGGCCGCCTGCTGGCCCGGATCAACCGTGCCCGCAGCTGACCACGGGCTCACCGTCACCGGCCTGACCGGCCAGGCCGGGTCCTTCCACATCGGCCCGATCGACCTGGATGTCCCGGCCGGCCGGGTGCTGGTCGTGCTCGGCCCGTCCGGGGCCGGCAAGACGATGCTGCTGGAGACCATCGCCGGCCTGCGCCCCCACCGCTCCGGCCAGATCCGCCTCGCCGGAGCCGACCTCACCGCCGTCCCGCCAGAACGCCGCCGCATCGGCCTAGTCTTCCAGGACGCCGCCCTGTTCCCGCACCTGTCCGTCCGGGACAACGTCGCCTTCGGGCCCCGGGCCACCCGCCAGGCCCCCGGCCCGGACGCCGGCACGCTGCTGCGCCGCCTGGGAATCGCGCACCTGGCCAGCCGGTCACCGCGATGGCTCAGCGGCGGCGAACGCCAGCGGGTCGCCCTCGCCCGCGCGCTGGCCATCACGCCCCGCCTGCTGCTCCTCGATGAGCCCCTGTCCGCGCTCGACCAGCCCACCCGCGAAGACATGCGGGTGCTCCTGCAAGAACTGCTGGCCCACCTCGACATCCCCGCCGTACACGTCACCCACGACCGGGACGAGGCCCTGGCCATCGGCGACGACCTCGCCGTCATCGCCGACGGCCAGCTCCGCCAGACCGGGCCAGCCAGCCACATCGCCGCCGAACCCGCCAGCGCCGACGTCGCCCGCCTGCTCGGCTGGTCCGAACTCGGCCACGGCACCGCAGCGGACGGAACAGTGCAGGCCGGCCAGATCCAGCTCCCCGGCGCGGCACCGGCCGGCATCCGCGGGCCCGTGCACATCTTCTACCGGCCCGAAGACGTCCTGCTCGCCGCGCCAGCACCCGGCACTCCGGCCGGCGCCACTCTCACCGCCCAGATCGGCCAGGTCCTTCCCACCCGGCCGCTCGCCCGCATCAGCCTGGCCTCTCACCCGCCCCTGACAGCACTCATGCTCCACCGCGATCTCGAACGGCTCCACGCGCAGGTCGGCACACCGATCCAGGCAACACTTCCACCCGGCGGGGTCCGCATCTTCCCGGCGACATAAGACGAGCCCGGGGCCCTGCGAGGGACTGTCTGTGCCCGTCGGTAATGCCGCCGCGCATGGCCGGGGGAGCATGAGACGGACTTGGCGCGGTCAAGCCTTTAATCCGAAGTTACGGCTAGTTCGGCGGGCTGTTCGGACTTTGACCTGCGATTTTTCCGGGTTAGCCGGGTGGTGTTCTGGCTACTTCAGCAGCAGAGGGATGGGGACGCCGATCAGGCGGAAGGCTTCGCGCTGGGCCTGGTCGGCTCGGCGAGCACCGGCACCTCGGCGCGGGTGCCGGTGAAGCGGACCTGGTTGCGGGTCAGGGTGGCCAGGTGCTCCAGCAGGCCGCGGAAGGGCGCGTCCAGCTCGGCGGCGGGGACGGGGGTGCGCAGCACGTAGAACCCGTCCAGCGCGGCCTCGACGTCGATCTGCTCCTGCTTGCGGGTCACGTCCGGGCTGGTATCGGTGATGGTGAGGCGGAAGTGCTTGGCGGTCTTGTATCTGCTGATCACCTTGCCCGCCTCCAGGCCGATCGGCCCGGCGCCGGTGAGCCGCCCGGCGCGGACGCGGGCGCTCGGGGGGGCCAGCAGTTTCTCGGTGGCGGCGAGCAGGTCCTCGCGGGTGCGGGCGCGGTCGGCGGCCAGCACCGGGTTGCGGCAGGCGATCAGCCGCTCGCCGGGGAAGTCCGGCGAGGTGATCTCGGCCAGGTCCTGCTCACCGGACAGGCTGAGCTGGAGCGGGCCGTCCTTGGCCATCAGCTTGCGGATAGCCGGGGCGCGCAGCGCGGTGATCCACCGGTAGGGGTCCGGCCGCGCCGTCCCGTCCTCCCGCTGGTTCAGGGCAGCGATCCGGGCGGAGGTGATCATGCCGCGGTCGCCGACCATGACCATCCCGGCCAGCCCGAACTTGGCCAGGCCAGGGAATGGCGTGGATCGGTCCGTAACCGGCTGCTGTAGTCCCTTCTTGCCGGGACCGGACTTCGCCTGGGCGAAGCGCTCGGGTGGCAGCACCGTGATTGGCACACCGGCCGCGGTGACACCCCGTTCATCGAGGTCGTTCCGCGCGAGCATCAGCATGAGGTCCGGGCCAAGGGCGGCTACCGGCGCCTGTACATTTCCGATGAGGCCGACCGGCTCTACGGCGAGGACCGGGACGCTGAGCGCCTTCGCGAGACCGGGCACCAGCCGGAACCGGGCAGTAAGCCGCCCAAGGGACAGCAGGCGGGATGGCCGTCGAAGTCGCTGACTGTGCTGGCTTTCATCCTCGGCGCTCATCGCTTCCCTAAGGAGACGGGCAGTCGACAGGAGTTGCCGCTGGCAGGGTGAATTTCTGGCTCGTCCCTGGCAGAGAGGGC
>JBOHCG010000151.1:0-13920 GCA_050698735.1 Streptosporangiaceae bacterium
CGCCCAGGCAGCAGGACCCCTTAATCACGCGTTAGCCGCCATCGCGACGGCCAGCAGACCGCTGAGGCGGTCAACGTCTGCCGCGGAGTGCAGGTGAAGCTCGATCCAGTCGCGCCGCGAAGGCGTACGTTCGGTCCTAAGCTGACGAAATGGTCAGTTACCAGTGGCGCGGAGAGTTCACCAACGCCCAGGTCAACGCGCTGCACGCTGATGGCTTCGGCCACCCGCTACTGGACGACGACTGGAAGGGTCAGGTCAGCAGGCACAGCCTTGGCTGGGTATGCGCGGCACAGGACGGCGAGCTCGTGGGCTTTGTCAACGTGTCCTGGGATGGCGGTGTTCATGCGTTCATCACCGACACGCTGGTCACCGCGAGCGCGTGGCGGCGCGGAGTCGGGACCAGGCTGATCGGGGTCGCGGCGGAGAACGCCCGGGCTGCGGGATGCGAGTGGCTCCATGTGGATTTCGAGGACGAACTGCGCCCGTTCTACTTCGGCAGTTGCGGGTTCATGCCCACCAACGCCGGGCTGATCGCCCTGCGGTAGCTCTGATCGCTGGTTCCCAATGTCCGCTCATGCATGTTATGCAGAGCGCTTGAGAGGGTGGATGATGGGCCATCCGGCGCCGGTACTGTTGGAGCGTGAGCCTGGCGGGGTCCTGGGAGCAGCATTCGGCTGATTGGATCACCTGGGCACGCAGTTCACGGCATGACGGATTCTGGGAAGGGACGTGGCCGGCCCTTCGCCAGCTGCTCCCGGTGCCGACCGCCGGGGCAGTGCTCGATCTGGGCTGCGGGGAAGGACGGGCTGGCAGAGAACTGCTGAAACTCGGTTACCGGGTGGTCGGTGCCGACCGGTCGCCGACACTGGTCCGCGCGGCGGCTGACTCCTGCCCGGCGGTGCCTGTGGTGCTCGCTGACGCGGCCGCGCTGCCGTTCGCTGACCACAGCACCGATCTGGTGGTGGCCTGCATGTCCTTGCTCGACATTGACGATTTCGAGGGCGCGGTCAGGGAGATCGGCCGGGTGCTGCGGCCCGGCGGCCAGCTGTGCATGGCGGTTGTTCACCCGTTCATCTCGGCCCAGGATGAAGAAACGATGCATTCGGCATCGTTCCGGGTTTCCCGGCCCTACCTGCAACCGCGCCGTTATGTCGATCGCCTTGAGCGCGACGGCCTCGGCATGACCTTCACCAGCATGCACCGGCCGCTGAGCGACTACACCTCAGCCCTGTTCGCCAACGGGATGGTCCTCAGCGCCCTGACCGAAAGCGGCGACGGCGCGATCCCCTGGCTGCTGGCCGCGCGAGCCGACAAGGTCCGCCGGTAAGGCAACCGCACCGGCGCCGGGCTGGTCCTGCTGCTGCCAGTCGGCCTTATCCAGCGCATACTCCACGTCCCCGAACTGGCCGCCATCGACCGGATAGGGCCAGGGCTGATGGAAGGTCGGCACCAGCCTCAGGCCCGCCTTCTCCATCACCCGCCGCCAGGCCGTATTGACGGCCATCGCCCCCGCGACTACCCGCTGCACGCCCAGCTCGGTGAAGCCCTTACGGATCAGCGCGCGCGACCCCTCGGCCGCATAGCCCTTGCCCCAGGCTCTGCCGCGGACAGGGTCGAGCGCTACGGGCAGAGCCACGAGACCTCAGCCGTGAGCACGTGATCCGTTGGCCGCCCTGACATCTGCTAGCCGAGGACGCGGCCAGGCCAGGGAAGTTTTTACGGAGAGCAACCCGGGTCTTGGTGCGCCCGCGCAAGTACCCGCCTGCTCGGCTGCGGCACCCGGATCGAGCGTCTACGAGTGCCGCGAATAATCGGGATCTGCGCGCTGGAATTGCCGCGCCGGTTCTGGCGCTCAGCGGTCGGTGTCTTCGGGATGGCGCGGGGATGCGTAGGTCAGCCATACCGTTCGGCTGTCGTCGTCGATGACCTAGCGGATCCGCCCGCCGCTGGTGACCTCGTACTCCCATGCCTCCATATCGCGGCCGTTATGCCGGTGGGTCGCCAGGTCACCGCGGAGCCGGTGCTGGCGGTCGTGCCCTGCCCCTGACCGCGGGCCGGCGCGGATGGTCTCCAGGCATCGCGGAGTGTTCGGCAGGGCGTGACGGCACAGTTCCTCCCACCCGTTCGCTGCGTCGCTGGTGCCGAACCGGACATCCCATTGATCCTGCGGTGGCGGGACGGTGACCCGGTCCCCGCGGCGCGGGCTCACCCGAGGGCCTGGACCGGGCCGAAGTCACCCTGGGCCGGAGCAAGAGCCTGCGGGTACAGGCTCTCGTCCGCTTTGATTCGTGCGGTGGCCTGCCATCCGACGATCACCTCATGCGCGGTGCGGTCGATAGCCAGTTCCGCCGCATCAGACAGCGCGGCGATCAGTTCCTCCGCGAAGTCACCGCGCTCGGCGGCTGTCAGGTGACGGACCCACGGGAACACTTCGGCCAGGGCCGAGGCGACGGCCCGCTCGCCGGACTCGCTGCGGGCCAGCGCGGCGAACACGCGGGCGGCAGTAACAAGGTTCTCGTCCCGCTCCTCCTCCCGGTCCGCGGCCGTCAGGTAGAAGTCCTGGGCGTCACGGTGCGTGATACGCAGTCGGCCCAGCCGCCTGGCCCGCTCCGCCACTGCGCGCGGGTTGCGGGACAAGTCGGAGAACGTCACGGCGCCGGAAGGCTCTGCGCTCATGATCTCAGTATATTCAGATTACGTTCTGATGTCCATCGGCGGCCAGCGCCCATCAGCCGGTCAGCACGCCCGAGCCCACTCGGCCACGGCGTCGCGCTGATGCTGGCGCCGTTCCCTGGGCGCTGCATTAACTGCGGGCATGACCGAAGCGGGCTGACGCTTCGCGGCACGAGCACGGACAAGGCGATCAATGTCACGGCCAAGCCGGTGTAGCCGAGGCCCAAGATGCCGGGCGAGTTTCTCGAGCGGGAACCTCACCGCTACCTGGCAGCTGTAGCGCTCGCTACTAGGGCCAATTATAGGGCCGTAGAGCGCTACCTGACGGCGCCAGGAACAAGAAATGCCAGGTCATACTAGGTGGGCCGTACAAGATTTGAACTTGTGACCTCTTCCGTGTCAGGGAAGCGCTCTCCCGCTGAGCTAACGGCCCGGGTACCTCGCCGAGATGCTACCAGAGCGGAGCTCCTCAAGCGCGCCGCCAACCGCAGGCGACCCGCCCAGACTACCCCTCAAGCACATCGGGCAGCCCGAACCACCTGAGCAACCCGTTGTCCACGAACCGCGTGATCGCCGAGATCCGCGCGCCCTCCAGCGTCAGCACGATCAGCCCGTGCGCCTCGAACACCGACCCGCGCGAGAGGTAGCAGCCGAACGCCGGCTGCCCATTGGCCCGGCTCGCCACCAGCCGGCACCGCCCCCCGTCGTGGTAGTCAGAACTCGCCCGCATAAAGCCACCGATCGAGCACGTCCCGCAGCACGAGCACCGCTCGCTGCCGCGGCGGCAGGTGGTTGACCGCCAGAACGAAGGCCAGCGCGATCGTCTCCTTGGCCTCGTACCGCGCCTCCGGGCCTGCGCCGAGATCGGCCACGTCGTCAAGCAACGCGTCCGGATACGGCTGCAGCCAGACCGGCTCGCCCCGCCGGGTCGGCTCGGGCGGCACGAACGGCGGGCTCGGCGGCTCCCCGCGCGCCCGCCGCGCGGAACTGCGCAGCTCGTTCAGGCAGCGGTTGGTCGCGATCCGGTACAGCCAGGTGCGCAGCGACGCGCGGCCCTCGTACTGCCCGAGCCCTCGCCAGGCGGCCAGCAGCGTCTCCTGCAGCACGTCCTCGGCGTCATGCAGCGAGCCGAGCATCCGGTAGCAGTGCAGCCGGAGCTCGCCCAGAAACGGATCGGTGAGCTCGCCGAACGCCCGGTCGTCTGCCGCTCGCGCCCGCTCCAGCGCCGCCTTACTCACCACATCCCCTACCGACACCGCCCGCGCCCGAAAGTCATCGCTCAGCCGCGGCCTTCGGCGAGTTCCAGGCCGGCGTCGCCGACCGCTGGAACCAGCCGCCCGTCTAGGAGCCCTCACCGAGATCGGCTCCTACCGCTTCTTTACCGGCTGAGCTGAAACAGAAATTCAAATGATCTATCTAGCAGAACGAGCAGTGGTGCGCCCCCCGGGAAAGCCCTCATCCTTCTCCGGGGTCGGCCCAGACCAGCACGTCACTGCTTACCGCCGCGAACGCCGACGCCTCGTCCGTGCCGCCGACGTCGACGCTGTACGCCCCGGGCGCCAGCCCGTCGATCGAGGTCGTGATCGTCCCCGCGGACGGCTTGAGCACCTGCGCCTCGACGAGCGTCCCCTGCTCGCTCGCGATCGTGAGCCGCATCGCCCGCGATCAGCAGGGCCAGCGGCGATGCCAGCCCGGAGGCGCCGATCAGCGCGGCCATGGTCAGCGTGGTCGCGGCGGTGGGGGCCACGTTGGTGATGGAGGCGATCCAGTCGCCGCGCAGGCCGACGGATCTCGGACGCAAACCCTCGTTAGCCATGACGAGTAAACCTCCCCGACAGCCAGGGGAAGACGCTAGATAGCCAATGTCGCGGGCCGGCCGCCGGGAACGACAGGCCAGTCGGCGGTGTTGGTGACCGGCGCCGGGCCGGACAAGCTGGCCACGAACGTGTCCTCTGACTTCGCGCCGCGGACGGTCGGGTTCCAGGCGACCTCGGCTGCCCGGCTCATGGGACCGGGACGCCGAGCCCGGCCGCACCCGGCTTGGACTGGGTGAGACCGGGGGAGAGCCGGTCGAGCCATTCCAGCGCCACCGCGGCCCTGTGCACCTTCTCCACGGCGTTCGCGCTGGCCACGGCCTCCAGGTGGTGCCCGCTCGGGTAGACACCTGCCGCGTTGCGCAGCCCGAACTTCGCGTACAGCGGCGTCCCGGCGCGGACCAGGTCGCCGAGTTCCTGCCCGCGCACCACGCCGCCAAGCGGATCGGGGGACTCGACGTACAGGTCGAGCGGGATGCCGACCGCCGCCCGCATCTCGGCGATCTCGTCCAGCGTCATGTCGGAGGGGATGTTGACCGTGCTGGCGCCGAGTTCCTCGAGCACCTTGAGCGTCACCGGGTTGGACGGCGACATGCTGGCCGAGACCTTCCACACCAGCCCGTCCGGCAGCGCCCCCCGCGCCTGTGCGTACCGCACGGCGCGCAGCAGGCCGAGGTCCGCGACGAGAAAGCTGCGGATCCCCGCCTCGGTCGCCCGCAGCACGTCCTCCAGCGCGTAGCGGAGCTGGCGCAGGCCGCGCACCTGGTCGCCGTGCGCCCGCCCGTCTGCCGACCTGGCGTGCGCCCCGGTGCCGTACCGCTCACGGGGCCCGACGAACAGGCACACCTCGACACCGGTCTCGTGCCCGGCCTGGGACATGTCGCGCAGTTCGGCCGTCCGCAGCATCATCGCGCCGCTGCCCTGGGAGATCCGGTTGACCGTGACGCCCTCGGCCTCGGCCGCACGCAGCACCGCCTCGAACACCCGCGGCCCCTCGACGCTGGGGATCTCGATGCGGAACGCGGCCCCGTCGGGGAAGGCGGCCGCGCGGACCTCGCCGATCCCCTCGCCGATCCCCTCGCCGCCGCCGACGCCGAGCCCGCCGAGAACGTCCGCGACCCAGCTCATCCAGTCCTCGCCTCTTCCTTAACTCTTATCCAGAACGAGCGGTTGTTTTAGGTTCTGCCGAAATAAATTCTCCTGGTCCGAATTTCGATGACAACTCATGACACGGCAGCGAAACCTGATTTGTCAAGATGTTGCCGGTCAGAGGGGTGGTGGTAACATCCAGCCAGGATTCTTCAAGCGGTTGACGGGACAGCAGGGCGATGACAAGCTATTTCCGCCATGCCGAACAGTTCGCGGAAGAAGGGGACGGACCGTGACTGAACCGGAACTCCCGGGCGATCAGCGCTACCGCCTGCACGGGGTCGAGCGGGCACTGGACACCCTGGAGTTCCTGGCCGAGGCCGGTCCCGGCGGTGTGACGCTGACCGAGCTCGCCGAGCGGATCAAGGTCTCCAAGAGCAGCGCGTTCGCCCTGCTGCAGACGCTGGTCGCCCGGGGCTTCGCCGCCGACTCAGGCGCGCGGCTGACCCGCAGGTACCGGCTCGGAATGGTGCTCGCCAAGCTCGGCGACGCGGCCGAGATCCAGTCCCCGCTGGTCAGCATCGCCATGCCGATCATGCAGTCGGTCACGGACGCAACCGGCCTGACCACCCGCCTGGTCGTGCCCGACGGTCCGTTCGCGGTCGTCACCGCCAGGGTCGACGCGCCCGGCACCGTGCGCTTCGCCAGCTACCTTGGCAAGCGGGAGTACCCGCACTGCACGTCTGCGGGCAAGGCGCTAATGTCCGCGCTGCCGCCGGAACGCGCCAGGGCGCTTGCCGTCGAGGCGGGCATGCCCGTCCGGACCGAGCGCACGATCACCGACGCCGGCGCCCTGCTGCGGGACCTCGAGCTGAGCGCCGCCCGCGGCTACACGATCGACGACGAGGAGGACGCCGAGGGCGTGTTCTGCGTGGGCGCGGCGGTCTTCGACCGCTCCGGCCAGTGCGTCGCCGCGATCAGCGGCACCGGCCTCAAGCTGAACCGCTCCACCTGGCGGATGGACGAGCTAGGCCTGGCCGTCCGCGAGGCCGCCGACCAGATCACCGCCGCCCTAGGCGGCCTCCCGTTCGCCACCCGCCCGTCCGGCTGGGCGGTCTCACCAGCAACCTCCTCAACCTCCTCAGCCTCCTCAATCCCCTCAGCCTCTCCGGCCGTGTCAGCCTCTCCGGCCGTGTCAGCCTCTCCGGCCGTGTCAGCCTCTCCGGCCGCGTCAGAACCTTTGACACCATCGGTCCCTTCAGTCTCGGACGCGTCGGCCCATGGCTGACCGGCGCGCGCTGGTCATCGACTCGCCCGGCTCTATCGGCCTGCGCGGCGTGGACGAGCTCGTGCCAGGCCTCCGCGAAAGCCTCGGCCTCCGCGGCAAGACCTGTTCGACACCGACCCGGACACCGGCGCCCTGTCCGCCCGCCGCCAATTCGTCGCGATCGAGGACGGCCTGCCCGACGGCCTGACCCTGGACGCCGAGGGCTGCGTCTGGCTAGCCGTCTGGGGCACCGGCGAACTGCGCCGCTACACCCCGGCCGGCCACCTCGACACCGTGGTCCGCCTCCCCGCCAGCCAGGTCACCTCCGCCGCCTTCGGCGGCCCCGACCTGGCCACCCTCTACATCACCACCGCCCGCGAGAACTTCACCGAGGCCGACCGCCAGCAGCAACCCCACGCCGGCGACATCTTCGCCTGCACCCCAGGAGTCCAGGGTCGGCCCCCGTACCTGTTCAACCGCTGAGCCCTAGGCCCCATTTCGACGATAATCAAACATCTGTACGATTAGACCCGCATTTCAGCGGAAGATCTGGGCTTGACGGAGAAAAATGTGCCATATACAGCGCCTTTTCTTCCGCTGAGCCCCAATCTTCCGCTGTCTCAGGCCATCAACCGACCCCGACGACGCCCACTCATATCCCGCCAGCCTCACCGCGATCTCCAGTCACATCGCGCGACTGTCGTTCCGGATCCCGAGTGCCGACCCGCGTTCTCCGGCCGCTAGCATCGCGCCCCGTGGCATCATCTTCCGCCGGGCCGAGCCTGGCCATCCTTCTCGACGCATACTGCCCACATGGCGACGCCGAAATCGCCGACATCAAACGCGTGCGCGCCCTTGCCGACGTCGCCGAAGACCCGTGGCGGCGCGACATCCCGCTGCACGTCACCGCGTCCGCGCTGATCGTCCATCCGCCCACCGCCCGGGTGCTGCTCCGCTGGCACGAGCGTCAGCAGGCCTGGCTGCAGGTCGGCGGCCACGGGGACCCGGGAGAGACCGACCCGCTCGCCATCGCGATCAGGGAGGCGGAAGAGGAGACCGGCCTGACCGACCTGGACCCCTGGCCGGACGCCGAGATCCGCCACATAGTCATCGTCGGCGTTCCCCCGGGCAAGGGCGAACCCGCCCACGAGCACGCCGACATCCGCTACGTCATGGCCACCCGGGCCCCGGACGCGGCCCGCGCGGAGAACGAGAACGCCCCGCTGCGCTGGCTCTCACTGGCCGAGGCCTACGAGGCGACGTCGGAACCCAACCTGAGGGAGACCCTGGACCGCGCCGGGCGCCTGCTGGCGACCTAAGCTCAAGGTAGACCTGAAGCCGCCACGACCGCTATTCACTACTTCAGGTCGAACGCGTACACGTTCCCCGCGTTGACGTAGAGGACCCCACCCGCGACCGCGGGCGAGGACTTGACCGTCTCGCCTGGACCGGCGCTGCAGTCGGCCAGCTGGCTACGGTCCAGGGGCGTCAGGCATCGTCGAGCAACTCCCGCAGCCGCCGTAGGCGGTCTTCACGTTCGCCCGCGAACCGCTCGAGCGCCGCGAGGATGTGCGCCTCGTCCAGGTGCGCCTCCTCGATCACCTCCGCGACCGAGCCGCCGGTCCGCCACCGGTCATCCCAGTCCGACGACAGCGAGTACTCCCGGGCCATCGGCCCGTCGGCCCACTCGCGCATCAGCTTGAACGCGCCGTTCGTGATGACCATGGCGTCCAGCCGCTCGGCGGGGCTGGCCACCGAGTGCTGGTATGCCGAGGGCTGGAGCGCGAACAGCTGCGGGCTCAGCGCCGCGACGATTTTCACGTTGATGCCCCGGGCGTCTAGCTCCGGCAGCAGGCTCACCACGTTCCTGACCGGCATCGTGCCGCGGACGAAGACGGTACCGCCGCGCGGCAGCCCGGGCCGGTAGTCGCGCAGCACGTAAGCCCCGCGCGCGGCCTCGAAGTGCGAGGGCATGCCGAGCGCCTCCCGGTCGGGTATCTCAACCGGCGGCCGGGTCAGGTGCAGCGCCACGATGGGCACGTCCAGCGAGAACGCGGCGCCCAGCATGACCGGTACCTCGTTGTACTCCCACGGGTGCAGGTCGATCACGTGCCCCTCGGGGAACAGCTGGGTGACGCCGATCGAGAAGATGCCGAAGTGCGTGCGGGAGTCCTCCGCGGTCTCCGGCCCCGAGTGCCCGGCGATCCACAGCAGCTTGCCGACCCGCAACTCGCTGTCCTGGGCAAGCTGGCTGAACAGCCGGATCGGCCCGTACTTCAGGTAGGAGAACGACCCATACGTCGAGCACGCCCCCCAGAAGCCGTTGAACTCCCCGAACGGGTCGCCGGACAGGTTGACCGTGGCAAGCCCGGCCATCATCCCCGCGTTGGTGAACTCGGTGATCTCGGTCGGCAGCAGCGCGCCGAACGGGTTCGCGGAACGCTCGTACCAGCCGGTCCCCGGCGAGCCGTCCCAGTCCTGGCCGAACCCGGCGATGTTGGTCGACTCGGCCAGGTCGGCCGAGGCCGCGATGAACAGCGGCCGCCCGTAGTCCCGCAGCGCGAGCGAGTTCACGTACGCGGCCCACGCGGCGAGCCCGGCCCGGTTCGGCGCCTTCTCGCCCGGCTTCTTCCACATCCCGTCCGGGTACTGCGCCACGTCGAAGATCCGCCGGTCGCGCAGCAGGCCCGACGACGACCCGAGCCGGAAGCCGGAGACCTCCGCGGGCACCGAGTCCGCGATCGCGAGCAGCCGGTCCGACAGCCAGGTCACCAGGTCCTCGTCCCGCCGCAGCACGCTCATCGCCACCTGCAGGTTGGCGGTCGCCTGCGCCTGCACCGCGGCCGGGTCAGACGGCGCGGGCTCGCCGTAACCCTCATATGTCACCCCGTACTTGTCCATGAACTCGCGTCGCACCGCCCAGAACTGCGGTGCGTCCATCGGCCACGCCGTACCGTGACTAGCCGCGTCGACCTTGCCGTACCCCCGCCCCTTCTGCGTGGCGAACCAGGCCATCGTCGGCACAGAGCCGGAGCCAGGACCAGAGGCAGGACCAGAGCCGCAGACCGCGTCCAGCACCGTCCGGGTGACCGGCCCCCAGTCCATGCCGTGCCCGGTCCCGGTGACCCGCCAGCCGTAGGGCGCGAACCAGTCCTCAGGCGTGCCCGCCACCACGCTCGAGGCGGGCCTCGGGTCGATGCCGAAGTCGTTCCAGTCGACCATGAACACGAGGTTGTCCAGGCCAAGGCCCCACGCGGTGTTCTTGGTCTCGTGTGCGGAGCCGGGGGTGAGCCCGCCCTCGCCCTCGAACACGAACACTTTCACCTCGCCGGCCCCGGCGAGCTTGAGCGCGAGCGCCTCGCCCGCGGCGGGCGGCATCCCGTGGCCGGACGGGCCGGTGTTGAACTTCAGGAAGAGCGTCTTGCCCTCCATCTCGGCATGCCCGGGCAGCCCGCCGCGCCGCCGCAGGCGCAGCAGCCACTCCCAGGTCAGCGCCCAGCGCCCGTCGTCGGGGAAGGCGAACGCCTCCTCACCCGAGCGCTCGTGCCGCGCCCTGATCCCCTCGTTGAGCACCGCGAGCGTCGCGTAGACCAGCGGCACCGTGTGGCCGGCCGACAGCACGAAGCGGTCGCCGAACCGGCGCCACGGCCGCAGCACGTCCCAGCGCATGGCCCCGGACAGCAGCAGCGCGAGCATCATGTGCACCTTGGACCGCGATCCGCCGGGGTGCCCGCTCTGCCGGTAATTCAGCGACAGGTCGATGCACTCGTCGACGAGGTCCTTGATCACCTCGTAGCGAGCGAAATCGGCCTCCGCCGCGGCGAACAGCCGCCCGGCATCCGACTCGCTCCCCGACCGCGCCGCGGGCATGGGCCGCGCTTCACCGGACATCCAAGCACCTCCTTGTGCTGCACCGACATCTAGAGTGACGTGTTTAGGGGAGCGAGGGCAAGATCACGAAGATAACCCCACTCCTGACCCTTACCACCAACCCGTCACAGACTTATCATCAGGGCCATGACAGACATCAGGCTCGCAGATCGGATGGGCCGGCTCGGCACCGAGTCCGCCTTCGAGGTACTCGCCAGGGCCAAGGCCATGGAGGCGGCCGGCCGCAAGATCATTCACCTGGAGATCGGCGAGCCTGACTTCCCGACCGCCCCGCACATCGTGGACGCCGCCGTCGTGGCGCTGCGGGAGGGCCACACCCACTACGTGCCCGCGCCGGGCATCCCGGCGCTGCGCGAGGCGGTCGCCGCCTCCCTCGAGCGCAACGGGCGGATGGAGACGACGCCGGACCGCGTCATCGTCACGCCGGGCGCCAAGCCGATCATGTTCTTCACCATCCTCGCCCTGGCCAACGAGGGCGACGAGGTGCTGTACCCGGACCCTGGCTTCCCGATGTACGAGTCGATCACTAACTTCATCGGCGCGGTGCCCGTTCCCGTCCCGCTGCGCGAGAGCAACGGCTTCCGCATCGACACCGACGAACTCGCGCTGCTCATCACCGACCGCACCAAGCTGCTGATCATCAACTCCCCGCACAACCCGTGCGGCAGCGCGCTGACCCGCGAGGACTGCGAGGCCATCGCGGAGCTGGCGATCCGGCACGACCTGATCGTGCTCAGCGACGAGGTGTACTGGGCGATCAGGTACGGCGCCGGCAGCGAGCCCGCGCCTCCCTATGCCAGCGTCCTCGATGTCGACGGCATGGCCGACCGGACGATCCTGCTCGACGGCTGGTCCAAGACGTTTGCGATGACCGGCTGGCGGCTCGGCTTCGGCGTCTTCCCGCCCGCCCTGGTCGAGCCGGTCACCCGGCTGGCCATCAACTCCGTGTCGTGCACCTCGGCGTTCAGCCAGTACGCGGCGATCGCCGCGCTCGAGGGTCCGTGGCAGCCGGTCGACGACATGGTGGCGGAATTCCGTCGCCGCAGGGAGGTAATCGTCTCGGGCCTGAACGACATCCCCGGCATCAGCTGCCTGGAGCCTCAGGGCGCCTTCTACGTCTTCCCCAACATCACCGGCACCGAGCTGACCTCCGCGGAACTGCAGGCACGGCTGCTCGCCGACGCCGGCGTGGCCGCCCTTCCCGGCACCGCGTTCGGCCAGTACGGCCAGGGCTACCTGCGTTTCTCCTACGCGAACTCGGTGGAGAACATCCGCGCCGCGCTGGATGCCGTCCGGGCACAGCTCACCTAGAGCACCTGGCAGGCGAGGCGACCTCAGACGATTTCGTCCTCGCCGTCCTCCGCGGCGAGGAACTCCACCGCCGCGGCGCCCATCGACAGGTCGCCCGGCTGGAGCCCCTCCCGCGGACCGGGGGCCACTGCGTCCGGATTGATCTTCACGTACGGCGGCAACTGCGGCTCGGACCACACGACGCGCTTGCGTTTACCCGTGACCCAACGCCTAATCCTGACCATGCCCTCTCATTTACCCGCCACACCATCTCTAACCGTGGCGGGGCGCGCGGATTGACCCTGGTTAACAGGCGGCTGGATGTCGGTCCGGGTCACCGCCAGATAGCCGACAAGCACAAAGACCAGGATCGTCGCGATCAGGGCCGTCGGGCCGTCGCCGAAGTTGATGCCGCTGATCGAGTGCGGCTTGCTGACGTAGTCGGCGAACGAGGCGCCAAGAGGCCGGGTGACCACGTACGCGAACCAGAACGCCACCACCGCGTTCAGCCGGAACCCCCGCCACAAAACGGCGGGGATAAGGATTACGACACCGAACATGATCCCGGAGGCGAGGTAACCCAGGTGCACCGCCGTGGCCGTGAAGTCCCCGAGCGCGGTGCCCAGCGCGAAGGTGGCGAACACCACGCACCAGTAGTAGATCTCCCGCCTGGTCGTGAAGATGCTGTGGATCGACAGGGTGCGCTCGCTGCGATACCAGAGCCAGAACACGAGCGCGAGCACGACGGCCCACAGCGCCGTGGTGCCCGCGTAAGGGATGCCGACGAACAGGTGCAGGGCGTCGGAGACGCCGGTGCCGAAGATCGCGATGGCGTAGGCGAGGAACCAGTACGCGGCGGCCTTGTACCGCCGCGTACTGAACTGCCACACCAGGCCGATCACCAGGATTACTGCCTCTATGCAGCCAGCAATGAAGCGGCTGCCCAGGTCCAGGGCCAGGTAATCCGAGGTGGCCTCGCCGCCCGCCGTGGTGAGGATCTTGACCACCCAGAACAGGAAGGTGATCTCGGGCACCTTGGCGGCGACAGGTCCGGCGAACCAACCGCGTCTGTGGTTCGGCACCGGCGTCACGTCCCGCGCCTTGCGTAGCGATGCGCGCCCGGGCTCGCGGGGGAGTTCTCGACCTCCCCCACCCTCGCGATGTGCACCAGGCTGTTGTAGGTGACAACGGCGATGGCCAGGTGCATGAGCATCAGCACCACGACCGCCCGGCCCGGCGCGCCCCGGACCAGGATGTACACGTCAGGCAGCCACAGCATCAGCGTGACCAGGATGGCCAGCCGGAAGAACAGCCACCGCGGCGCCGAACTGACCCGGGTGACGATGGGCCAGGCCAGGCACGCGATCAGCACCCCGATCACGGTCAGCTTGCCGTAATCGGGGAACTGGAAGTGGCCGTACCCCCTGGTCGAGGGGAAGACCGCCTGGCCGATGACGACCAGGAGCGCGTCGGCCGCCAGCGACCCCGCGAGGGCAACCGCCGTCGCGGCCACTGCCCGGGAGCCCGGTGGCTGCCGGTGCGCTGGATCGAAGTCCACGCGGGCGTAGCCGAGCAAGCTGGCCAGCGACGGCGGCAGTCCTTGCGGCACGCGATCCCTCCCTCACACCACTGACCAGACGCTATGCCGGTCCTGCCAGCGAGCGGGATAGCCCTGAGGAGGAAATATGGCCGGTCAGGCTCATCCTCAGGTCGGACGGCGATCCGCGATCACGGCGGTACGCTGCGGGTAAGCGACCACGAAGGACGCGTATGGCACCATGACCGACCTCACCGCCCCGCCAAGGCCGCACTGGCCAGGACCGCAGTTGCCGGGACCGTCGGCGCCACGGCCCCAGGCGCCGGGACCGCAGGCGCCGGGACCGCAGGCGCCGGGAC
>JBOHCG010000152.1:0-13831 GCA_050698735.1 Streptosporangiaceae bacterium
GCCACACCCAGTACCTGCCAAGATCACATGGGGCCGGGCGGGACTGGGGCGGGGATTTAGTCCACGTGGCGGGTGGGGCGGTCGTGGATGGTGGGGATGACGGAGGTCAGGGCACGGCTGGCCTCGGCGGCTGCTCTTCGCTGTCTGTGCTTGGCTTCGCCCTGCGCCGCGGCGGCGAGCAGGCGATTGTTGGCCTCGCGCCGACGCCGCCCCCGCCTGATCGCCTTCACGGCACGATCGGCGGCCAGCAGCAGGACAATGAACAGGACAATCAGGACGATGGGCAGCACATGCACAGGCATCTTCCGTTTCTGCCGCGAACAGGGTCCGAACGCCCCAGTAAAGCCGCTACCCAGCGGATTTCAAAATAGTACGGATGCCGCGAAGCCAGGCGGCCGAACCCGGCTGCCTGCTACGATGCCCGTTCCGGCGACTGTGAACGCCGGGGCAAGAGGAGAAGGGGGCCGCCCGGTAGAACGGACCGGGCGGCCCGACACCAGCACACGGGCATCACTTTAGGTATCGCCCACAATACAGGGCGCGAAACCTCGCTCGGTAATGGACACAGCGCGGCCTGCAGCGAGCGGCTCTCAGGCGCGCAGGAAGGCGAGCAGCCAGCCGGGGCCGAGCACCGTCGCGCCGGCCGCCGCGCACCTTCGGCGCAGTTCGCGATCGGCGGTCACCACGACGCGCCGCCCGGGCAGTTCCCGCACCAGCGCCACGATCGCGTCGTCTCCGGAACCCGCCGCCTGGACCACCCGCACCCGGTCGTCCGGCTCGAGCCGGGAGGCGGCCTTGTTCGCGGCGCCCTCAAGGACCAGGACGAACCCGGGCGGGGCGTCCGCCGTATCCGGGGTGGGTGAGCCCTCTTGGACGGGTGAGGCGTCCTGCCCGGGTGCGGTGTCCGGAGCGTCCGCGGGCTCTGGGGCGGGCGGGGCTTCTGGGGCGGGCGGGATGGCGCGGCCGGTGGCGGCCAGGCGGGTTATCTCGGTGTACAGGCGGGCGGCGGCGCCGGGGCGGTCGCGCCACCAGCCGTCGGGGCGGGAGCCCATGACGTTGGCGACATCCACGATGACCGTCGTCGGCTGAGCGCTGATTGCCATCCCCCTTCCGCACGTAAGCTGGGCCGCATGGCAGACCTCATACTCGTCAGGCCGCTGACCGAGCAGGTATCCAGGCTACGGCAGCGCCAGACGGCGCCGCTGATCCTCGAGCTCGACCTCACCGATCACCTGGCCGAGGGGCCGGTCACCGACCCGCTTGCCATGATCGCGGCGCGGCGCAGGGGCCGGCTGCTCGACGTCATCGAGGGACTGCGCCGGGCCCGGCACGACGACCGGGTCCGCGCGCTGGTGGCGAAGGTCGGCGGCGGCCGGATGGGGCTGGCCAGGATGCAGGAGATACGCGAGGCGGTGGCCGACTTCCGCCAGTCGGGCAAGCTCGCGGTGGCCTGGGCCGAGAGCTTCGGCGAGTTCACCCACGGGAACCTGCCGTACTACATGGCTACCGCGTTCGACCGCATCTACCTGCAGCCTTCCGGCTCCCTCGGGCTCACCGGGGTGGCCGTAGAGCAGCTTTTCCTGCACGACGCGCTGGTCAAGGCCGGCGTCGACTTCCAGAGCGCGAAACGGCATGAGTACAAGACCGCGGCCGACAACCTGACCGAACGCGGTTTCACCGGCCCCGCCCGCGAGGCCGCCGAGCGCCTTGCCGTCTCCGTCGCCGAGCAGCTCACCGCCGCCATCGCGGAGCGCCGCGGCAAGACCGTCGATGACGCCCGCGCCCTGCTCGACCGCGGCCCGTTCCTGGCCGAGGAGGCGCTCGCCGAGGGCCTGGTCGACGCACTCGGCTACCGGGACGAGGTCTACGCCGACGTGCGCAAGGAGGCGGGCAGGGACGCGATCCTGCAGTACGTCGCGCGTTACCAGCGCGGCCACATGATCGCGCAGCGGGCCCGGCGCCTGCCGAAACCCCGTGAGCGCTTCGTGGCGGTCATCTACGCCTCCGGGCCGATCAGGCAGGGGCGCAGCAACCGCAGCCCGCTCGGGGACGGCGCGATGGGCTCGGACACGGTGACGGCCGCGCTGCGCGCGGTGACCGCGGACGACCGGGCGCGCGCGGTCCTGCTGCGGGTCAACAGCCCGGGCGGGTCGGCCATCGCGTCCGACGCGATCTGGCGCGAGGTGGTCAGGACCCGCAACGCGGGCAAGCCCGTGGTGGTGTCGATGGGCGACGTGGCCGCCTCCGGCGGGTACTACATCTCGATGGCGGCCGACCTGATCGTCGCCCAGCCCGGCACGCTCACCGGGTCGATCGGCGTGATCCTCGGCAAGCCGGTGTTCCAGGAGCTGTTCGGCCGGGTCGGCATCACCACGGATTCGGTGGCGCTGGGCGCGCGGGCGACGATGTTCGCCACGACCCACCCGTTCAGCCAGGACGAATGGGACCGGATCAACTCCTGGCTGGACGCCATCTACCGGGACTTCACGCAGAAGGTCGCCGCGGGGCGCCGGATGCCGGTGGAGCGGGTGCACGAGGTCGCCAGGGGCCGGGTCTGGACCGGAGCGGACGCGGCGGCGAACGGGCTGGTCGACGAGATCGGCGGGCTGCACACCGCCGCCGAGATCGCCCGCCGCCGCGCTGGCCTGCCCGCCGACGCACCGCTGCGCGTCTACCCGAGGTACACCCCGCTCGACCAGCTGCGCCAGCCGGATTCGAGCGAGGCCCGGCCGGCCGCCGCGGACGCGCTGTGGTTCGGCGAAGGATGGGGTCCCGCGTGGCGCCTCGCGGCCCGCGCCGGCCTGCCGCCGTACGGACCGCTGATGCTGCCGGGGACCTGGACAATCAATTGACCGAACGGGCCGTGGTATCCCGGCTCGAGGACGCGCTCTCCGCCTGGGCGGGAGCGGTCACGCTGGTCCTGATCGCCGACGGCAGGGACGACATCGGTGCCACGGTCAGCGCGTTCTGCCCGGTGTCGCTCGATCCGCCGCTCGTGCTTGTCTCCCTGCTCGCCGGGTCCTATCCGGCCGAGGTCCTCGGCCGGGCCCAGGCACCCGCGGCGGGGTTCGCCGTGGTGCTGCTCGCGGCCGGGCAGCGGGTGCTCGCCGGACGGTTCGCCGCCGCGGGCAGGCCCGGGGCGCGGCTGATGCTCGGCGGCGTGCCGCACCGGCGGGGCACCGCCTCCGGCGCGCTGATCGTCGAGGAGGGCTTGGCCGCGCTTGAGTGCTCCGTCGAGCGGCGGATCCCGGCCGGGGACCACCTGCTGGTCATCGGGCGGGTCACCGACGTCCCCTACGTGGCCGAAGCGGGCCAGCCGCTGATCCGCTTCCGCGGCCGGTACCTGGCCGACAGGCTCTAGGCGATCCTCCCCCTGCGCTGCCAGCACGCCAGCGGCCGGCGGACCAGCTGTGGCCAGCCCGCAGCACCCGGCCAGTCCCGCTGCGCGCAGCCATCTGACAGACAGCAAGACTCAGACCCACAGGCAGCGGCACTGGGCAAGATCATCCCCAACAAAGCTGGCGTGCACCCTCGCAAACCTGCTGTCAGGCGAAAATGACGGCGCCTGCCGGTACCGTTTCCCCATGCAGCAGGTGATAATTCTTGAGCTCGACGTGTCGTCGCTGCGGCAGGCCGTCGGCGGCGGCAGTTACGTCCGCGGGGCTGAGTATGCGCGTCAGCAGGCGGTATCTTCGGCAAGCTGGGAACCAGAGGATAGCGCGCTGCGTGGGATGGTGCGCGGCCATGGTGGTCATGTCTACCAGGTGGCCGCGTTTTTCTCGCTGGACGCCGGGCGTCCAGCGCGCTTCGCGATGGGTGAGTGCACCTGCCCAGTTGAATACAACTGCAAGCATGTCGTCGCGCTGGTCCTGTCGGCCCTGACTCAGGATTCGCCGGGATCCGCCGGTCCGCCGAGCCCGCCGCCGCCATTGTGGAAGCAGTCGCTGGACTCGCTGCTGAGCCCAGGCGGACGGCTGCGCTCCGGCGTGGTACCGCTGGCGATCGAGCTCGCGCTCGCCGCCGGTCCGGGGCAGGCGGCCCGGACCGGACAGGCGCCGTTGAGGCTGACCGCCCGGCTCGTGCGGCCGGGCAAAAGCGCCGGCTGGGTGGCCGGCGACCTGCGCTGGGACCGGCTGGACGGGTTGAGTTACAGCGGTGACTACAACGAGCCGCAGGTGCGGCTGCTGCGGGAGTTCCACGGGCTCTATCAGGCGTCCGCGGTGCACAGCGGATATTACGGCTATCACTACGGTGACGAGAGGTCGATCGACTTCTCCTCGGTCGGGTCGCGCCTGCTCTGGCCGCTGCTGGAGGAGGCCCGGGCGGTCGGGCTGCAGCTGGTGTACCCGGGCAAGGGCGGCCCGCTGGCCGGTTACACCGAGGCCGGGCTCTGCCTGGACGTAACGCGCGATCAGGCCGGTGACCTGCAGATCGTCCCGGTGATCCGGGTCAGCGACGGGGAATCTGCCGTGCCGGTCGCATTCATCGGGCCCGAGGGAAACGGCGCGGTCTACCTCGACCACGCCCAGGCGGCGGCGGGCGGCGACCCCCGGAGCTGGCGGTTCGGGCTGGCCAGGCTTGCCCGGCCGGTGCCGGCGGCGGTGCAGCAGCTGGCGCTTGCGGGCCAGCGGCTGATGGTGCCCGCGGCGGAGGAGCCCGGGTTCCGGGAGCGGTACTGCCCTCGGCTGGGGCAGGCCGCCGAGCTGATTTCCTCGGACGGGTCGTTTGCCCCGCCCGTTATCAGCGGGCCGGATCTGGTGCTTCGCGGCTGTTACGGCGCCGGTCATGAACTCGAGGTGAGCTGGGAATGGGCCTACCAGGTCGGGGACTCGTCGTGGCGTGCGCCGTTGGAGGCCGCGGGGTCCGGCGACGGCTACCGGGATCTGGCCGCCGAGCAGGCGCTGCTGGCTGGCCTGGACCTGCCGTTTGACCGTTACGGGCTGACCGGGCTAGGCCCGGCCGGGCCCGTTCTGCTTCCGCGCACCTTGCTGGCGGGCCTGGACACGATGCGGTTCAGTACTGAGCTGCTGCCGCTGCTGGCCGATCGGCCCGGCCTGACCGTCGAGCTCAGCGGTGCGGCCGCTGACTACCGGGAAGCCGGGGATACGCTGCGTATCGCGGTTTCCACTGACGAGGTAGCCGGTGACACCGACTGGTTCGACCTCGGCGTGACGATCACCGTGGCGGGGCGTCTGGTTCCGTTTCTCGACGTTTTCCTTGCCCTTAGCCGGGGTGAGCCGCATCTGCTGCTGTCCGACGGGGCCTATTTCTCCCTCGATAAGCCGGAGCTGCGCTCGCTCGCCAGGCTGATCGAGGAGGCCCGCGCCCTTCAGGATGCGCCGGCTGGCCCGCTGCGGATCAGCCGGTACCAGGCCGGTCTCTGGGATGAGCTGACCGCGCTGGGAGTGATCGGACATCAGGCGGCAGCGTGGCGCGAGCAGGTCCAAGGACTGCTGGCCGCCGGCGGCCCGGCCCGGCCCGGGCTGCCCCCGGGGCTACGGACCCGGCTCCGTCCCTACCAGCAGGACGGGTTCGGCTGGCTGGCCTTTCTCTGGCAGCATCGGCTGGGCGGCATCCTCGCCGACGACATGGGCCTCGGCAAGACGCTGCAGTGTCTCGCCTTGATCAGCCACGCGCGGCAGCAGGACCCGGCGGCCGGTCCGTTTCTCATCGCGGCCCCGGCCAGTGTGGTGGCCAACTGGGCGGCCGAGGCTGCGCGGTTCACCCCGGACCTGACCGTGGTCACGGTATCCAGCACCACCGCCCGCAGTGGCCGCGAACTCGGCGAACTCGCCGCGGGCGCCGATATCGTCGTCACGTCCTATGCGCTCCTGCGCATCGACTTCGCTGCCTACGCCGCGCTCGGCTGGTCAGGGTTCCTGCTCGACGAGGCCCAGCAGGCCAAGAACCGGCAGTCGAAGATCTACCAGTGCGCGCGGCGGCTGCCTGCCCCGGTGAAGATCGCTATCACCGGCACGCCGCTGGAGAACAACCTGATGGAGCTGTGGTCACTGCTGTCCATCACGGCGCCCGGGCTGTTCTCCGGTCCCGACCGGTTTCGCGAGTACTACGCCCGGCCGGTCGAGCGGCAGGGCGATACCGAACGGCTGGCCCAGCTCCGGCAGCGGATCAGGCCGCTTGTCCTGCGCCGCACCAAGGAGCAGGTAGCTGCTGACCTGCCGCCCAAGCAGGAGCAGATCCTGGAGGTCGAACTGCATCCGCAGCACCGCAAGGTCTATCAGATGCGGTTGCAGCGGGAGCGGCAGAAGGTCCTCGGATTGATCGACGACATGACATCCAACCGCTTCGCGATATTCCGCTCGCTGACCCTGCTGCGCCAGCTGAGCTTGCACGCCGGCCTGGTGGACGAGACGCACGCCACGCTGGCCTCGGCCAAGATCGACGCCCTGCTCGGCCAGCTGCACGAGGTGGCCGGCGGCGGCCACCGCGCCCTGGTTTTCAGCCAGTTCACCGGGTTCCTGAGCAAGGTCCGCGAACGGCTGGAGGCCGAGGGCATACCGTACTGCTACCTTGACGGCAGGACCCGCGACCGGGCCGCGGTCGTGAAAAGGTTCAAGGACGGCACCGCACCGGTCTTCCTGATCAGCCTCAAGGCGGGCGGGTTCGGACTGAATCTCGCCGAAGCCGACTACTGCTTCCTGCTTGACCCCTGGTGGAATCCCGCGACCGAGGCGCAGGCCGTTGACCGGACCCATCGCATCGGCCAGGTTCGGAACGTCATGGTCTACCGCCTGATCGCCAAGGACACTATCGAGGAGAAGGTGATGGCCTTGAAGGCCGGCAAGGGCAAGCTGTTCTCCAGCGTCATGGATGACGGCAACGTCTTCGGCACCGCCCTCGGCGCCGAAGACATCCGCGCCCTGCTCTCCTGACATCTCCGTCTCCGCATAGGTACCGCGGGTGGTCCGTTGTCCGTTTTGCGGTTTTTGGCCGGGACGGGGTGGCGGGGTGCCGGGCCGCGGGCGGAGCCTTTGGGCCGTCCGGGGCCGGGCCGGCCGGGGCCGGGCCGGCCGGGTTTAGCGACACGGGCGGGGGTGCCCAGGCACCGGCGGATGTTTGCGAATCCGCGGCGGACCGCACCGCTACCTGATGGCCGTCCTCCAGGGAGCCGTGATGGTGCACGCCGCCCAGTCGTCCGCCTGGATTCGTTCACAGCACCGCAGACGACACGGGCAGCCGAGATGGTCGCCAAGGTACGGCAGAGGTCAGACATGCTTCGTGGTGAGGCACTCCCGCGTAGTGCCTCACATGAGCTGATAATGAGGGTGGCGGAAGAAGAATGGAAACACTGAACTGGCGTAAGAGCACTCACAGCTCTGGCAACGGCGGGGAGTGCGTCGAGGTGGCCGACCACGCTAGGAGCGTGCTGGTACGCGACACCAAGGACCGCAGCGGTCCCCTCTTGCAGTTCACTGACGGGTGCGTGGCGGCGGTTCGCTGATCGGGTCAAGCGCTCGTTAGCTGGCTCAGAGCCAAGGGTCTAGGGGTACCTTCGCGCCTTGAGGGTGCCCCTTCGGCGTGTCGGGAACATGGAGGCGGCGCGGTGCGAGCGCGTCAGCGCAGGCGGCAGGAGGGATCGAGCCGGAATCGCCGCGCGCAGCGCCCGCACGCGCGGGCGCTGTGCTGTACGACCACTACGTGGCGCTGTGCGCCGCACCGTCCGGCAAGCGGAGGGTTGCCCCATAAGCGGGCCATTTCGTTCAAGGATGGCCCAGGCCCAAATGCCCAGCCCGGCCAACCGGATCAGCCGTGTTTTATCCGTCGTGCAGCGCGGTGTTACGCGGAGCCGTTTTACCCGGCAGGTGTCAGCTGCCGTAGGTCGCTGATCACATACCGGGCCATTGCCTTGGGCCAGACTGCGCGATACTCCGCGGGGAGCTGCTGGCCGATCTGGTCTAGCAGGTTCGCCAGCTGCCGGGCGGCAGGCACCAGCCGGGCGAGGTCAAGGTCTGCGACTGTGGCGGCCATGTCCGGCGTGATCATCTCAGGCGCGAAGTCCAGGATGCTGATGACGCCGAACTGCGGGTCCGGCACGTGACCGGCGACCGCTTGCAGGCGCCAGAGCTGATCCCGCGCATTGTTCAGCTGGATGAGCGCCTCCCATGCCGATTGGCGGCGCAGGTACTTCCCTACGTCGGCAAGGGCGCACCAGCCGTGGAGGGCCCACTCCCGGACCTGGGCAGCCGCCGGCGGTTCCCGGTGCGCACGGCTCACGATCGCCGCATCCGGGTCATACAGCGCCACGACGCCGGCGAAGGGCTCGGCGCTGGCTGAGGCGGGGAAGACTACTAGGTCCACCTGGCACCGGTCGGCGTACTGGGCGAAGATCCGCAGGTGGGTGGTCGTGACGGACGGGAGCTGGTGCTGGTAGCTGTCCACCAGCTCGCCGAGGCCGTCCACGGCAAGGCGGATTTCCGGGATCGCCGTCGCGAAGTCCTCGTCCCGGACGCCTATGGCGAGGTCCAGGTCCGACAAGTGGTCACCCGCGCCGCGAGCTACCGAGCAGCCGAGCACGAGCCACCGGATACTCTCCTCGGCGTCACACAAGGACAGCAGGCCGCGCAGTAGCGTCCGCTGCCCGGTCAGCTCGTCCGGCAGCTGATCAACCCACGTCGGATCATACGGCGGCATGCCCTCCACCTTACGAAGCCAAGGTAACGCCGGTGTCCGGGGACCGGCCACCAGGCGGCCAGGTCTGCGGCGCGCGGAATCCGCGCGCCGCACGGACGGACACAGCGCCCGAAGGGCACCATCTAAAGGTTTGCCCGGCACCAGGGGGACCAGAGGTCGTATGGCATGTGGCGTGGGGTCGCGTCGCGCGCCGCTGGGCCGGTCGGGTCAAGTGGCTTCTGCTAGCATATCGTTCTGACCTGCTGATACGCCGTCGTGCGCGTGCGCGGCAGGTACCAGGCCGTTGCTCCGCGTCTCCCGCCACGCTGCGTGTCAAGATCGCGGGACGGAGCTGACGCTATTCGCCACGCATGGCCCACCAGCTAGAGCTAGGCGCTTGTGCGTCGGAGTCCCCGGCGCCGCGGCGGGGGCGGTTGGCCGGCGACTGGATGCGCACATGATCCGGGACGGTGTCCGGGTCGCGGGTGATGATCTGTTCCTGGAACAGCACTGACACATATACAGCCAGGTCATGGTAGTGATCCGAGCCGTTCCACTCCTTGCTGCGCGAGGAGTGCCGGCGCAGGCCGCGGAAGTCCCTGGCATCGATCGTCGCGGTCACGTCCCGGCCGTCTGCGGTGGTCAGGACGCAGATGACTCGGCTTCCGCCCTGTTCTTGGTCGTATCCAAGGCTACGCAGCCGCCACTGTTCGAGGAACGGCTCGTCCCCGACCTTTGTGGGCTCGCCGTCCGGGCCGTAGTGAGTGACCTTATCGGTGGACAGCAGGATTTCACGCAACTCCGGCAGGAAGCTCGGGCCGAACGTCACAGGACTCATGCGTCTGCGCTCCTCAGCGTGCATGCAGGGCGATGCCTAGCAAGGCTATCCCCTACCAGGCCGAGTTTCGCGTTTTGGGACCCTTAAGTCGCTTCGGAGCATCTCCGTACCTCGATTATGGGCAGGGCGTGTTTACCCTTTTCCCCTACCCCCATAGGCAGTGACAATCGATCCGGACTTGATTCCCGGAACGACACTGAACGTCCAGATATAGTAGTAGCCCTCGTAGAAGCACTGGTAGATCGGCGACTTTTCCAGGTAGTTTCCATTGCTCTGCTCCCTTACGCTCGCAGGAGCCTTCAAGGTCTGCGCTATCGAGAAGGAAAAGTTTTGCCAGCCACCGAAGTACTGGTTTACGTGCGGTTGTAGGTGGCGATAACCGTAGCCGTGGTCGCCGCCGACGCCACAGTAAAGGGTATCGGTGCGATAGCCGCTCGCCCCGGTGCGCTTTGCTTTAAAGGTGGCTACCACCTTGCGCACGCCGACGCCCTTCCCACAGTTGGGGCTGGCGGCGGGCGAAACGCTAGCGAAGTCCCCGGCCGCTACGGTGTAAGATCCTGCCTTCGCCGCGGGTGCCGCGGGTGCCGCGGGTGCAGCCGGGGCCACGGCGCCGAGCACGCACGCTACCGCAGTGAGCGTGCCTGCCCAGAGTGCCATTACCTTCCGTGATCGTGAAGCATGGAACTCTCCTGCAGCATGAATTTGATCATCGATATGTGCCGCAGTCTCGCGACGCATGATCTGGTGGGCTGTGGTGACGATTTTCGTGCACTATCAAAACGTACTTCATGCTATCGCGTCGGGCAAGCATTAATGCCTATACTATCGGATGTCTTGATCGCTAGCTTCTGGTACGGCAGCCTCATTTTGTGCTTCGAGCCGGGCAGAGATACGCGGCATGGTTGATGTGTGCTCTTATTACGGGATGGGCGAATGTAAGCGCGGCTATCTAATGACGATTTCTGTGTGACGAGTTACGGGATCAGGGACGGCTGCTGCCGAGCGATTGGGCAGCAGGAGCATGGTATTCTCCGGTTCGATATTTAATTTCGGGCGGTGCCTGCGTCTTATAATCGGCGTCGAGCGCGCTTTCGCCTGAGGCTGAGGGCATGTCCCAGACCGATCTATGCTCGGTGACACGACCCAGCCAAACGCGTAGATGAAGGTCGTGCACGTGCACGATATGACCGTTGCAAGTTGGGTTGTTCACACGAACGCAGGGATACCCTCCGCCCATGACGGTATTCGCATTGTGGAGCGCGCCACGAACACGATCGTCAGCCTTCTTTCGCTCGCTGGTTGAGCGCGGCGACATGACCGTACTGCACGAACCGTTCTGCAACCTGAGGGACTTTGGCGAGACTGATGCCGGAGCGCGAACCTTCGATTCGCCTGGGTCGCTCCTTGCCTGGCTGCGTGATGAGACGCATGACATGCGCGTGTTCCTGAAGGACCACCCCCCGACCGCCTACGTCCGGGACGTGCTCGCCGACCGGCGCTTCCTCGCTGAGGCCCGGCATGCATTCCTCATCCGCCGTCCCGAGGAGATCGCAGCGTCCAGTTACGCGCTGGACCCCGGCATGAACGTCAACGCCATCGGACTGGAGCGGTTGTGCGAGGTGCAGGACGCTGCCCGCGAGGCTGGGGGCGACGCGTCGGTTGTCGTAGACTCCGATGACCTCGTAGCACGACCGGCAGCGACGATGGCGGCCTACTGCGCGGCCGTCGGGCTGCCCTTCATCCCCCGAGCGCTGACCTGGGAACCCGGTGAACGGCCGGAGTGGCACCGGTACGCACGCTGGCACGCGGACACCAGCGCCAGCTCCGGCTTCGAGCGGCACGAGCATGCGTACCCGCACACCGTCGAGAACTCCCCTGACCTGGCCCGGCTCGCCGCCCACCACCGGCCGTACTACGAGCGGCTTTACGCGCAGCGGCTGGACGTCACGCCCTGGGAGCGAATGGCGGACTCCTAGCCAATCAGCACCGGCACAGCCGGGAACTACGAGTATTGGGGCGTCAGGAAACCTGATCACCCGGGGGGCCGATACCGAGGACCGGAAGACACTCAGCGACGCCGACGAGATCGATATCGTCACGCCGCCCCTTGCGCTCGCATCTGCATCATTTGTACCAGCCGTTCCTATTCCGGCGCATTCCATCGTGGAAGGTCGCCGAATGCGTAGCGTGATGCCATGACTGCAAAGTCCACGAAGGGCCACTGGATTTAGTTACGTGACCGGCGACGTGACCGGAACTAGACTTAGGGGAGGTTGATGGTGATTGCGCGGAGGCATGGCGTGGCTGGACAGCTGATGGGGCAGGGGGATGCGCTGATCCCGCAGCCGGGCCTGACACTGCCCGCGCTGCGGCGGGCGGTGGCCACGGTTGCCCCTGGGCGCCTGCCGGAGATGTTCACGAAGATGCAGGACGCCTTCGTGCGGGCCGGGCAGCTCGGTAGCGTCAACCCGATCCGCATGTTCTACCGCGAGTGGGCCGTCGTCGTGGAGATTGAGCGCTACCCGGAGACCGCCCGCCGCCTGCACGCGGCAGAACGCGCCCTGATGAGTGACGACCCGGAAGTCCGGGAGGCCGCCATCAGCGATGCGGGCGAAATCGTCCGGGCCGCGCACGCGGCAGTGGCTGGTGAGTGACTGGCGCTGGGAGCCTCATCCTGACGACCTTCTCGATAGCCTTCCCCCTGAGGCGCGTGCGGAAGTAGACTGGCTGGCCCGCGAAATCACCGTTCGCGACTCAATGGTCTACCTGGATGGGAAAGACTTCACTGGGCTGACCCCTGGCCTGCGGACAGAGACCACGGACCGGCTCATGCTCACCTATCTCACCGACGTTCGCGGCGAACGGGTAGTCATCCTCCAGGTGGCATGGTTCGGCTGACCGCAGAGGTTTGCAACACGATCACATGGATGAATTCGCTCCGGAAATCCGCGTCGTCTACGCCGCCAATGACCCGATCGTGCTGTCGCACGCCCAGGCGCTGCTGAAGAGCAGCCCGCAGGGAGTGTGCGCGTACCTGGACGCCGATCTGCGGGACCCGGCGGGGATCCTGGCCGCCGCGGCGACATCGACACCGAGCAGCAGACCGAGCTGATCCGGCGGCTGAACCAGTCGGTGGCGCAGAAGGCGACGATGCGCGACCGGGACGGCGTGACCCGCCTGTTCGACGGGCCCGAGCTGGTCGACCCCGGCGTGGTCCGGGTGTCGGAGTGGCGCCCGGACAGCGATCTGGAGGCGGCAAGCCCCACCGGCCTGTGGGGCGGGGTAGCCCGCAAGGACTAGGGCAGCGCGCCGCAGACCAGGCGGCCTGACTGCCAGACGGCGGCGATCTGGGGGACGCCCGGGCGGTAGG
Source organism: Streptosporangiaceae bacterium (assembly GCA_050698735.1). Classification (GTDB taxonomy): domain Bacteria; phylum Actinomycetota; class Actinomycetes; order Streptosporangiales; family Streptosporangiaceae; genus Palsa-504. The sequence goes on from JBOHCG010000152.1 coordinate 12,840, forward strand.
CGAGGTAGGCGTGGGACGGGGCGTCGAGCAGGATCAGGTCGGCGCGGGCGCCGACGGATAGGTGGCCCACGTCGGAGCGGCGCAGCGCCGCCGCCCCGCCGGCGGTGGCGGCCCAGACGGCCTCCCGGGTGGTCATCCGCATCTCGCGGACCGCGAGCGCGATGCAGAACGGCATGCTCGAGGTGAACGAGGAGCCCGGGTTGCAGTCGGTGGCCAATGCCACCGTGGCGCCCGCGTCGAGCAGGCGGCGCGCGTCCGGGTAGGGGTGCCTGGTGCCGAACTCCGCGCCAGGCAGCAGCGTGGCCACCATCGGGGTGGACACGATCGCGTCCACGTCGGCGTCGGTCAGGTAGGTGCAGTGATCCACGGACGCAGCGCCCGCCTCCGCCGCCACCCGGACGCCCGGACCCGGGCCGAGCTGACCCGCGTGCACCCGGGCCGCCAGGCCGGCCGACCGGCCCGCGGCCAGCACGGCGGCCGCCTCGTCCGCGCCGAACGCCCCGTGCTCGCAGAACACGTCGACCCACCTGGCGTGCGGGGCGCAGGCCGCGAGCATCGGGCCGCATACCAGGTCCACGTAGCCGGCCACGTCGGCGGCGAACTCGGGCGGCACCACGTGCGCGCCGAGGTAGGTAACCTCCGGGGTGACCTCGGCGGCCAGCGCGAGCCCGCGCGCCTCGTCGCCGACGGTCAGCCCGTACCCGGACTTGCACTCGAACGTCGTCGTGCCCTGCCTGCGCATCTCGGCGGCAAGCCGCCGCAGGTTGGCGCGCAGCGCGGTGTCGGACGCCGCCCTGGTCGCCGCCACGGTGGTCAGGATGCCGCCCGCGTGGTAGGGGCGGCCCGCCATCCTGGCGGCGAACTCGGCGCTGCGCTCCCCGGCGAAGACCAGGTGCGCGTGGGAGTCGACGAATCCCGGCAGCACCGCCCGGCCGCCCGCGTCCACCACAGAGTCCGCCGCGGGCGCACGGGAGGCCGGCCCGGTCCAGGCC
>JBOHCG010000153.1:0-13801 GCA_050698735.1 Streptosporangiaceae bacterium
CCGCCACCCCCTGCCAGCGAACCCCCGTAAGGAGCCACGCCATGCCGCGCGACGACAACTGGACCTGATCCGGGCTAACGCCCTGGTCGGCGCACGTCTGCCTGACGACCTAGATCTTCCTCACGATCTTGACCCGAGCGCCGGCCCCGATCCGCGCCGCGGTCTTGATCCGCATCGCGGCCTTGATCGGAGTCGCCGCCTTGCTCCGCGCGGGTGCCTGGACCCGCGCGGCGGCCCTGGCCCGCATGGCGGCCCCCGCTCGCCTGGCCATTCCGGTAACGAGACCAGGCGATCGCGATCGCAAGCGCCATGACGGTGCCGACGGCGCCGCACACGGTGATGACCCGCTCCGGCGCCACGTGCTGCGCCGCGGCTCCCGCGGCGATCATGACCGCTCCCTGACCCAGGCTCATCCCGCCCTGTGCCAGGCCGAAGGCCTGGCTGCGCTGTTCTTGCGGCGCCGCGGTGACGAAGGCGGCGTTGGCGACCAGTTGGAAGCAGGCGAACAGGCCGGACGCGGCCAGGATCGCGAGGGAGGCGAACAGGCCGGGCCGCAGGGCAAACAGCAGCAGGACGGCGCAGCTGCCGACGGCCAGCGGGCCCATGAACCGCAGCCTGGTCGCCGCGGCCACGAACCGGCTGAAGACGATCGCGCCCACGGTCTCGCCCAGCGCGTTGGCGGCCAGGATCACGCCGACGGCGACCGCGCCGCCGCCGAGATCCGCGGCAAGCGGGGTGACCACGCCCTCCGGGGCGTTGTAGAAGGCGGCGAGCCAGCCGAACAGCATCGGCAGGCACAGCGCCGGGCGGGCGAAGACGAGCCGTGCCCCGCTGGCGATGCCGGCCAGCCGGGACTTCGGGCCGGTGCCGCCGCCTTCGGCGGACGCGGGGGCTGGCCGGGGGCGCACCCAGGCGCGCAGGATGAGCGCCGAGCCTGCGAACGTCACGGCGTCGACGATCAGGGACGTGCGGACGCCGAAGAAGCCGACCACCGTGCCGCCCACCCCGAAGCCGAGCACCTGCGCGAACTGGTAGGTGGTGAGCGTTACCGCGGTGCCCATCACGTACTTGTCGCCGGACAGGACGTCGGGGAAGACCGCAGCGCGGGCGGAGGTGAACGGCGCCCCGGCGAGCGTCACCACGAAAAGCAGCGCAACCATGGCGGCGAGCGGCACCCCGGGCAGGGCCATGATCAGCACGATCCCGCAGCGCAGGACGTCGCAGACGATCATCACCCGGCGGCGCGGGTACCTATCGGCCAGCCAGGACAGCGTCAGCCCGCCGACGAACGTCGGCACGATGCTGACCACGAACGTGATCGCGGCGAGCAGCGCCGACCTGGTCCTGTCGTAGACAAGGATGGTCAGCGCGACCCTGGCCAGCTGGTCGCCGACCACGGACAAAAGCTGCGCCAACCACAGTGCACGAAACTCCCCGACCGCGAATACTTCGCGGAACGAGGTCTTCGCGGCCTGCTCGGTTATGCCCCCCCGGGCCACCGCGTGTCTCGCTATGTCGTCCTCCGGCTCAGCGCCATGCTGCGGTCATCGGTAGTCACATCCTGACCGACAGTTGCCCCCTCTAGCAACAGACCAGGTCCGAGCGGCGACATCGGGTCATCATGGGACTTATCATCCGCGCAGGACGGCACCCACCCTGCGCTGAGCCTCGGCCACGGCCGCGTCCCTGGCCGCCGTCGTCTCCGCCGCGGTGAGCGTCCGGTCGGGTGCACGGAATCGCAGCGCGTAGGCCAGCGACTTGCGCGCCTCGCCGATCTGGGCGCCGGTGTACACGTCGAAGAGCCGCAGGCTTTCCAGCAGGTCGCCGGCACCCGCCACGAGGGCGGCCTCGACCGCGGCGGCGGGCACCGCCGCGTCCACCACGAGCGCGACGTCCTGCGTCGCCAGCGGGTACCCCGACAGCTGCGGCGCCACCGCGGCGCCGACGGTCTCGGCAGCCGCGAACACGACCGACAGGTCGAGTTCCATGGCACAGGTCCGGTCCGGCAGCCCGAACGCCTTGGTCACCCGCGGATGGAGCTCGCCCGCGTGCCCGGCGAGCCACTGCCTGGACTGGCCGTCGACCTGGGGGAGCACATAGATCGCCGCGCAGCGCCCGGGGTGCCAGGGTGCGCAGGAGTCGGCGCGTATGTCGAGCGGCACCCGGCAGGTCCGGCCGACCGCGCGCGCCACCTCGATCGCGTCCGTCCAGGACGCCACGCGCCCCGGGCCCCACCAGCCGCCGAGCTCGCGCTCGCCTGCGAGCACGGCGGCTACCCGCAGCGGCTGGTCGGGTAGCGCGGCCTCGAGGCTGGCGAGTTCGGACACGGTGGGGCCGCGGTCGGTGGCCAGGATGGGTGCCGACGCGGCGGCACCCGGCCGCGGCCTGAAGACCAGCCCGGTCTCGAACAGCGCCAGGTCAGCGGACCCGCGCCCGATGTTCCAGCCCAGCACGCGGAGCAGGCCGGGCAGCAGCGTGGTGCGCAGCAGCGGGTCGTCCTCGCTCAGCGGGTTGGCCACCACCACGGCCGGCCGGCGCATGTCGTCGGTCGGCAGGCCGAGCAGGTCGGCGTCAAGCCGCGAGCCGAACGGCGAGGACAGCACCTCCACGTACCCCGACTCGGCCAGGGTGCGGCCCAGCGAACGGCGCAGCCGCTGCCGCGCGGTGAGCCCGCGGCCCGCCAGCGCGCGGGGCATCCGGGCCGACACGTTCTCGTACCCCTCCAGCCTGATCACCTCGTCGGCCAGGTCGGCCGGGTCGGTGAGATCGGGGCGCCAGGACGGGGGCGTGACCTCGAGCACGAACACGTTCTGGGTGCCCGCGGGCTGGGTCTGCTGTGCCTCGGCGGGTTCCGGGCGCCGCGGGACCACCGGGTGCCCGGTGCCGGGTTCGGCCCGCCACGGGGCGATCGTCGGCGGGACCGCGCGGGTCGACCGGACGGAGCAGCCGACCTCCTTCAGCCGGCGCATCACGACTTCCCGTCCGTAGATCACTCCGGCGAGCCGGTCCGGGTAGTCGGCCGCCATCGAGATCACCACCGGCGGCACATCCGCCGCCGCGTGCGTGCACCCGGGCACCACCTGGCCGGCGCCGAGCCCGGACAGCAGGGCCACCGCCTTCGCGGTGGCGCGCAGCGGGAGCTCGCGGTCGACGCCGCGCTCGAACCTGTAGGACGCCTCGGTGTGCAGCTTGTGCCGCCTGGCCTGCTTGGCGGTGCCGACGGCGTCGAAGTGCGCCGCCTCCACCACCAGGTCGGTGGAGTCGTCGTCGATCTCGGTGGACAGCCCGCCCATGGTTCCCGCCAGGGATATCGGCCCGGACGCGTCGGTGATCAGGATGTCGTCGGGGTACAGGGACCTGACCACGTGGTCGAGGGTCTCCAGGGTCTCGCCTGGCCTGGCCCGCCGGACCACGATCTCGCCGGACAGCTTGGAGGAGTCGAAGGCGTGCAGCGGCTGGCCGAGCTCCAGCATCAGGTAGTTGGTCACGTCGACCGCGAGCGATACCGAGCGGACGCCGCTGCGGGCCAGCCGGACCCGCATCCACAGCGGGGTGCGGGCAGCCGGGTCGACGCCGCGCACCTCGCGCAGCACGAACCGGTCGCAGGCGGTCGGGTCCTCGATGCGCGCCGGGTACACGTCCCGGCCGACGTGATCCAGCGATCCGCCGAGCAGGGTCACGTCGGGCAGCGCGGTCGTGGCCGGATCGGTGAACGGCACCCCGTACGCGCTGGCCAGCTCGCGGGCAAGGCCGCGCACGGACACGGCGTAGCCGCGATCGGGCGTGACCGCGATCTCGAAGACCTCGTCGCGCAGCCTCGCGTACTGCACGAAGTCGGCGCCGAGCGGCGCGTCGGCGGGCAGCACCAGGATGCCGGTGTGGTCCTCCCCGATGCCCAGCTCCTTGACCGAGCAGATCATCCCCTCGGAGATGCGGCCGTAGGTCTTGCGCGCGCCGATCTCGAACCCGCCCGGCAGTATCGCGCCCGGCAGCGCGAGCGCGACCCGGTCGCCGACGGCGAAGTTGACCGCGCCGCAGATCACCCCGGACGCCTCGTCGGCGGGGGCGTCGAGCTGCGCCTTGGAGACCGCCACCCGGCAGTACCTGATCGGCTTCTTCAGCCCGGTCAGCTCCTCGGTCGACAGCACCTGCGCGATCACGACGCCGCGGATGTCGTGCCCGACCGATTCGAGCGATTCCACCTCGAGCCCGGCGGCGGTCAGCCGCCTGGCGACCTCGGTCACGTCGACGGGCTCGGGCAGCCGCGCGTACTCGCGCAGCCAGGAAAGCGGCACCCGCATCTCAGATCTCCATTCCGAATGCCCGGCTGAACCGCACGTCGCCCTCCACCGCGTCCCTGATCTCGGTCAGCCCGTGCCCGATCATCAGGCTCCGCTCGATGCCGAGCCCGAACGCGAAGCCGCTGTAGCGGTCGGGGTCTATGCCGCACGCCACGAGCACCCGTGGGTTCACCATTCCGCAGCCCGCGATCTCAATCCAGCCCTGCGACCGGCACACCCGGCACGGGTCGCCGCCCGGCTTGGCCGAGGCGCCGCGGCAGACGTGGCATTCCATCGAGACGTCGCCGGACGGCTCGGTGAACGGGAAGTAGTCGGGCCGCAGCCGCGTGCGCAGACCCACGCCGAACATCACGTCGACGAACGCCTGGATCGCGCCGCGCAGGTCGGCCATGGTCAGGCCCTCGTCGACCGCGAGCCCCTCGATCTGGTGGAACACCGGGCTGTGCGTGGCGTCGAGGGGGTCGTGCCGGTAGCAGCGGCCCGGGCTGACCACGTACAGCGGCAGCGGGCGGGTGAGCATGGACCTGATCTGCACCGGCGAGGTGTGCGTGCGCAGCACCATGCCGGACTTGGTGCCCGGTCCGCGGGCGCCCTCGATGAACAGGGTGTCCTGCATCTCCCGGGCCGGATGGTCGGGCGGGATGTTCAGCGCGTCGAAGTTGTACCACTCCGCCTCGACCTCGGGTCCCTCTGCGACCTCGTAGCCCATGGCGACGAACACGTCGGACAGCCGGTCGGCCAGCGTCGTGACCGGGTGGCGCGCGCCCGGCGGGACCCGGCCGCCGGGCAGGGTGACGTCGACCGCCTCGGTGGTCAGCACCTGCCGGTCGCGGTCGGCCTCAAGCTCGGCCTGGCGCCTGGCGATCGCCTCGCGGAGCTGGCCGCGGGCGGAGCCCACCCGCCGTCCAGCCTCGGCGCGGTCCTCCCGCGGCAGCGCGCCGATCTCGGCGCTGGCAAGCGTCAGCGGCGCCCGGTCGCCCTCGTGGGCGATCCGCGCGGCCTTCAGTTCGTCAAGGGTGCCGGCGGCGGCGACGACGGCGAGCGCCTCGTCGAGGGCGCGGGCGGACTCGCCGGGGGTCACTCGGGCGACCGCCTCGGTCGCCCCGCCTCCGGAGGCCTCCCCCGGCTGGTCTTTGGTGTCTGCTGCGGACATGGGTCCTGCTTCCTGCGGGCCGTACTCCTGCTTGCGCTGGGCGCGGGGTTCCCGCCCGATCTTTATCAGAACGGGCGGTGGTGGCAGCCCGCGGTAACGCGGGACGCCTGGGTGGCTTGGCCGGCGGCACCGCGATCGTGCTCGGCGCGGCCGACCTGGGCGCAGTAGCCCGAAGGGACACTACCTTAAGGTGCCCGCCCAGGGGGGTTTGGGGGGGCGGGAGCCCCCCCAAGCTCGGGGGGGTTCGGGGGGTCGTCCCCCCGAGTACACCGCCTACACCGCCCCCGCGGGCACGATAAATCGGAACTCGGCGCCGCCGCCGGGGGCGGGCCGCACGCCGATCGTGCCGCCGTGCGCCTCGACCAGGCCCTTGACGATGTAAAGGCCCAGCCCGGTGCCGCCGCCGTGCTGGCCTCTGCGGCTGCCGCCGCGGGGCTTGCCGCGCCAGAACTGGCGGAAGACACGGTGCACCACGTCCGGCGCGATGCCCTCGCCCTGGTCGCGCACGGATACGGCGGCCGCGTCCGGCGTGCTGTCGCATCCCTGCGCCGCCATCTCGTCCAGGTACACCGGTTCCACCACGATCGTCACGATACCAGCGCCGTGCCTGACGGCGTTTTCCACCAGGTTGCCGAGGATCTGGTCGATCTTGTCGGCGTCCAACCAGGTCTCGGGCAGCCCGTCGCGGACCTCGAGCTCGAACCTGTCCTCGGCGTCGCCGGACGCCACCCGTCCGGCGATGAGCTTGCGCGCCCGGTCCGGCAGGTCGACCAGCTGCCTGTGCACCTCCAGCCGGCCCGATTCGATCCGCGACACGTCGAGCAGCTCGGTGATCAGCCTGGTCACCCGGTCCGCGTCGGCGTTCACCGTCTCGAGCATCACGCGCTTCTGGTCGTCGGTGAACCGGCCCCACTTGGCGAGCAGCGTGGCGGTGAAGCCCTTGACGCTGGTCAGCGGCGAGCGCAGTTCGTGGGCGACGGTGGAGACCAGCTCGGCGCGGCTGCGCTCGAGCCGCTCCCGCTGCTGCGCCCCGCGAAGGCTGAGCACAAGCCTTCTTAGTGTCGGCCCGGGGGGGCGACCCCCCGGAACCCCCCGATCTTGGGGGGCTTGCCCAGCCCCCCAAGCCCCCTGGGCCCCCTTGGGCCGGGGATCACGGACGTAGCCGACCGAGACCAGGATCTCGGTGCCGTCGGTCAGGTAAAGGGAGCGCTCGGGGTGCCTGGTCCGGGTGGGCAGGCCGTGGTAGGGGTCAGCGAACAGCCACCAGTCCCGGCCGTCGGCGTCGTGCAGCGGGAGCACGTCGAACACGAACTTGCCGATCACCTCGGCCGGGTCCAGCCCGGTCAGGCGGCCCGCGGCGCGGTTGAACACGACGATGCGGCCGACCTCGTCGGCAACCACCACCCCGTCGGGCAACTCGTCGGCGAGCACCAGGCTCCCGATGGGAACCGGGCCTTCTGGTAGCGGGCTGACGCCAGGGTCACGACCGTTCGCGGTCTCGCAGTCCGGCGTGGGCTCAGACGACGCCTGGCTCGCGATGAACTCGTCCACTGCAGCGAAGCCTCCGTCCGGCGCGGCCGCACTGGGTACGTCCGGCTGCCGGAAGTGGTCACGGTTCGGGTGACGGATTGTGATCAGACTCTAGCGCGTATACAGCCTTTGTGACAGTCCTGAGACGTGAATTCTCCATCTTGTCGCCCAAATACCCTACGCCATCAATTGCTTACTGTCGTAACAGATTGTTCTGCGCTCTGTTGCACTCGATGTGCACGGGCGGACGCGTAGAGACACACTGCCGCCGCGGCGGCCAGATTGAGGCTCTCCGCCTTCCCGTGGATGGGCACCGCGACGGACTCGTCGGCCAGCGCGACGAGTTCGGGCGGCAGTCCCCACGCCTCGTTCCCGAACATCCAGGCGGTGGGCTCGCCCAGGCGGGCCTGCACCGCCGGGTCGTCGAGGGACCGGTCCGCGCGGCCGTCCGCGGCCACGACGCGAAGGCCCGCGCCGCGCATCGCGGCGACCGCATCGGCCAGCCGGGCTCCGGCGACCACGGGGAGGTGAAACAGGCTGCCCGCGGACGCGCGCACGCACTTGCCGTTGTACGGGTCGACGGACGCGTCGGCGAAGATGACCGCCGCGGCGCCCGCCGCGTCGGCGGTGCGCAGCACGGTGCCGGCGTTGCCCGGATCGCGGACGTTGGCCAGCATCGCGACAAGCGGCGGCCCTGGCTCGCCCGCCGGGGCCACCGCGGCGAGCGGGACATCCACGAAGCCGCAGACGGCCAGCAACCCCTGCGGGGTCACCGTCTGCGCAAGCTCGCTCATGACCTCGCCGCTGACCGTGTGTACGCCGATGCCCGCCGCGGCGATCGCCGTGACAAGGTCGTCGTGCCTGGCCCGCGCCGGCGCGGTCGCGAACAGGTCGGTAATGCGGGCACCGTGACGGAACGCCTCCGCGACTGCCTGCGGCCCCTCGGCGAGGAAGGACCGCTCGCGCTCGCGGAAGGCGCGCTTGGTCAGCCGCCGAGCGGCCCGCAGCCCGGGAGCGCGGGAATCCGCGGACCCGTGCGTTACGGGTGCCCCGCGTTTTACCGGCACCGGGAGCCGCTACGCGGCCGCGGACCCGGTTGCATCGGGAAGGGCCTTCTTCGCCACCTCGACGAGGGCCGAGAAGGCCGCGGCGTCCGCGACGGCGAGCTCGGCGAGCATCCGCCTGTCGACCTCGACGCCTGCTACCCGCAGGCCCTGGACGAACCGGTTGTAGGTCATGCCGTTGGCCCGGGCCGCGGCGTTGATCCGCTGGATCCACAGCCGCCTGAACGCGCCCTTGCGGTCCTTGCGGTCGCGGTAGGCGTAGGTCATCGAGTGGAGGACCTGCTCCTTGGCCTTGCGGTACAGCCGTGACCTCTGACCCCGGTAACCGCTGGCCCGTTCGAGGACAACCTTGCGCTTCTTGTGGGCGTTGGTCGCCCGCTTCACGCGTGCCATTGTTTCTAAACTCCCTCGACGCGGGCCGGGTTATTTACCCAGCAGCTTCTTGATCTCCTTGACGTCGCTGGGCGCGAGCGTCACTTCGCCGTAGAGCCGCCGCGTCACGCGGGACGACTTGTGCTCGAACAGATGGTTGCGGTTGGCGCGGCGGCGCATCACCTTGCCGGTGCCGGTAAGCCGGAACCTCTTCCCGGCGCCGCTGTGTGGTTTCATCTTGGGCATGCTCGCCGTCGTCTCCATTCCTGTCGCTGCCGCCCGGGTCCCTGTTGAGGCGCGGGCGGCACCTGCTCCATCTGTGCACCCGGCCGGGGCGCGCAGCGTTCACTGTCCCCGGCGCTGGCGCAGCCGGGGCTGACTTGGAACACCCGCGGGCCTTGGTCCCGCCAGGTGATGTTACCGGTTAGGCCGGACCAGGTACCGCCGCGCTATCCGCGGTCGGCTCGGCCGGCGCCGGGTCCGGGGCCTTGGCAGGTCCCGGTGTTTGGTCTTGCTGGGTCATAGGAGCCGGGCTTCGCTGAGCCTCCGGGCTTGGCTGAGTCTCTGGCGCGGCAGGACGCGGACTGGGCACCGGCTTGCTCTGCTGACCGGCGGAGTGCGCCTTGGTCTCGCTCTTCTTCCGGTGCGGGCCGATCACCATGATCATGTTCCGCCCGTCCTGCTTGGGCTGTGACTCTACGAAGCCGAGTTCTTCGACGTCGCCGGCTAGGCGCTGCAGCAGGCGGAACCCGAGCTCCGGCCGCGACTGCTCACGCCCCCTGAACATGATCGTCACCTTGACCTTGTCGCCTGCCTTGAGGAACCGCTCGACGTGGCCCTTCTTGGTGCCGTAGTCGTGCGGATCGATCTTCGGCCGGAGCTTGATCTCCTTGACGATCGTCTGGGTCTGGTTCTTGCGCGACTCCCTGGCCTTTACCGCCGACTCATACTTGAACTTTCCGTAGTCCATGAGCTTGCAGACAGGTGGACGCGCAGTCGGTGCGACCTCGACCAGATCGAGGTCGGCTTCCTGAGCCAGCTTGAGTGCGTCGTTGACCGAGACGATCCCGATCTGCTCCCCCTTCGGCCCGACCAGCCGGACTTCGGGAGAACGGATTCGCTCGTTGATACGCGCTTCGACGCTGATGTGACCTCCTTGAAGGCTGTCTCCGCCACCGGCGCTTCCGGCGGCGGCACGTGCTGACCTTGCCCGCCTGGCCCTTCGTGGCGGCGGATGCCGCCGACGAAAAAGCCCCACGGGCATCGCGCTCCGCGGGGCAACCACAACAACGGCGCCCTCCCACATTCGGCCACGGGAGTGCGCCGTTACCAGCTGCCGCCCGGCATCGCGCGTGCTTTCGCACTCGCCGCCGGGCCGCCTGGCCTGACCCGTCCGCCTCGGTGTTCACCGGGCCGACCGGGTGGGAGGTGGTCCTCCGCTTTGCGCGCCGCCCGGCACCAAGGTACCGAGCTGGTCAGCGCTTAACAGTAACAGCACCAGACCGCTATGTGGTATTCCCACACCGGACAGACCTTAGTAGCGCCCGACTGCTTCCCGGCGATGGACTAGTTGAGGACGCGCCTGGTGAAGGTGCGGGTGCCTAGGTAGCCGAAGACGGCGGTGCCGCCTAGGAGGGCGAGCAGCACGGCCCACAGCGGCATGTGGCCCAGGACCGGGGTCAGCACGGCGCGCAGGCCCTCGGACATGTAGACCATGGGGTTGACCAGGACCGCGATCTGCAGCCAGCGGATGTGGTGCAGCGCCGACCAGGGATAGTAGACGCAGCCGAGCATCGTGGCGGGCAGCAGGATGACGGCGAACAGCATCTGCATCTTGCGCGGGTCCATGATCGTGCCGAGGAGCAGGCCGAGCGAGGCCGTCAGCGTCGAGGCCGCGAGCAGGATGAGCACGAATAGTGCCCAGTTGGTGACGTGCACGTGCGGCGCCTGGCCCTTCGCGTGCACGAGCAGGACGATCGGGAACACGATGCAGGCGCCGAGGAACGACTGCACCGCGCCCGCGACGATCTTCTGGATCGCAAGCACCCGGATCGGCACCGGGGCGAGCGCGCGGTCCTCGATCGTGCGCTGCCAGGAGAACTCCATCACCAGCGGGAACGTCACGGCCATGATCCCCTGCATGAGCAGCATGGAGGCCATCAGGCCGGGGACCAGGATGGTGGCGAAGTTGATGCTGCCCTTGACGCCCGAGCCGGCCGCCGCGGTGCCGCCGCCGAGGTTGAAGCCGCCGCCGATCTTCGGGAACACGTAGGCGAAGACGAAGACGAACAGCAGCGGCTGCATCACCGCGCGGGTGAAGGTGGCGACCGCGTTGCGCCGCAGCACCCGGAACTCGCGGGCCATCATCGCGTTGAACGTCTTGAGCAGCGTGGGCCGCGGTACCGGCGCGTCGGCGATCAGGGCGGCTACCTCGGAGGCCGAGGGCGCTCCGGCGCGCTCTGCTGCTGCGGGCGGGGCAGTTGTGGTCGTGGTAGTCACTACTCTCGGTACTCCCGTCCGGTCAGGGTAAGAAACACTGTCTCCAGGCTCGGCTTGAGCTGGCTCGCGTCACGGACCGTGAGCCCGGCGGCCGAGCCCGCGGTCACGAGCTCGCCGAGCACCCCCTCGGGCTCGTGGGTGAAGACCCGCACGTAGTCGCCGTCGGCCTCGATCTTGCTGACGCCGGGGCGATCGGTCAGCCCCGCTCTAGCGACGAGGTCACCGGGGACCGTGTCCTCGTACCTGACCGTGATCACCGTCTCCGCGCCGGTGCCTTCCTTCAGCTCGTTCACGGTGCCCGAGGCGAGCACCTCACCGTGGTCGATCACGGAGATCTGCTCGCACAGCGCCTCGGCTTCTTCCATGTAGTGGGTGGTGAGCAGGATCGTCTGGCCCTCGTCGTGCAGCACGCGGAGGATGTCCCACAGGTTCACCCTGGTCTGCGGGTCGAGCCCGGCGGTCGGCTCGTCCAGGAACAGGACGTCCGGCCGGTGCACCAGGGCGCGCGCGATCAGCAGCCGCTTGGCCTGCCCGCCGGACAGGTCGGTGGACATCGCCTTGCGCCGGTCCGCGAGCCCGAACACCTCGAGCAGCTGGCTGGCGCGGCGTGAGGCCTCGCGCAGCGAGAGGCCGAAGAACCGGCTGCGGAACTCGAGGTTCTCCGCCACGGTCAGCTGCATGTCGAGCGTGTTGTTCTGGGTCACGACGCCGATCCTGCGCTTGACGGCCACCGGGTCCGCCACCACATCCGTCCCGGCCACCCAGGCCCGGCCGCCGGTTGGCAGCACCAGCGTCGTCAGCATGCCGATCGCGGTGGACTTGCCGGCGCCGTTCGGCCCGAGCAGGCCGAAGAACTGGCCGGAGCGTACCGACAGGTCGATGCCGCGGACCGCTTGCACGTCCCCACGGGATGTCTTATAGGTCTTGCGCAGATCCTCGGTTCGGATCGCGAGCGTGGCTGCCTCCGTCACGTGCCGCGCTCCTTCCTTGTCAGCTGGCTGAAATGCCCGATCATGTCGGCGAAAAACTTGCGGATGACAGGCTCGTCCTGCGGGCTGACGAAGTCGAACGCGGCGCGCCAGTGCGGTCCGGCGAAGGAGTAGTAGTCCTCGCAGATCCGCCGGCCCTTGTCCGTCACGTACAGCCTGACCACCCGCCGGTCGGCCGGATCCCGCCGCCGCTCCACGTAGCCCTCGCGGACAAGCGTGTTCACCACGGAGGTCAGCGTGCCCGGCGAGGACCAGCCGCGGGCCGCCACGTCGCTTGACTTCAGCCCGTCCGCGGCCAGCAGCACCCGCAGCACGCCCAGCCCGGCCGGGCTGATCCGCAGGCCGGCCTGGGCCAGCGTACCGGCGTAGAACGCGCCCATGACCCTGGAGGCGGCCAGCAGCAACGCGTGCAGCGGCGCGTCGGCCGGTATCCCGTCCGCCGAGAAGATCCAGTCCACGCCGGACCCGTGCGCGGGTCCGCACTCCGCCGGGCGCACCTCCTCCGGGCGCGCGGACGCTGCTACGTCATGCACGCCGCCCAGTCTGCTTCCCCACTACTTCCATGTCAAATCATTTGAGGTCAAAGTACATCTCACTCCGGTCTCGTCATCGTGCTGAGTGTGCTGTGGGCGGGGTGAAGACGAGGTCGCTCTGGTCGGCCGACGGCGACCGCACTGCGGCCCATCGCAGGCGTCGCGCGCCGGGATCACGTTGCCGTGCCGCGGGTAGAGCCATGGCCTTGGCCCCTGTCCGTGCGTGTGGTGTCGGTCCGTTCGAGTGGTCGTCCGTCCCGGTGGTGAAGGTACGCACCGGCGGTGACGGCGGTTCAGGAGGCCGATCGGGACCGGGCCTTGGCGGGGCCGGAGTAAAAAGTTGAGCGGGCGCACCAAATAAGTACAAACTTCGCTCTTCTGGTGAAGAGTCGTGGCAAAATCCTTTCCATATCAAGCCAGGATGGTTTACTCTGTGCTAGTGAGTGGGTACTAGGGGTGAGCTTCAGGGCTCCCAGTGCTCACGGCGGTGGTCTTCTCGCGCAGGCGTCGCAGTACCCGGTCCCTTAGCCGACCCCTCGGCAGGCGGTACCGGGCCAGCTGGCGTTCCCGCGCGGGTCACATAGGGAGCTCCAGATGGTTCTACTACTTATTGTCATTGTTGCCGTCGGGTACCTGGTCTCGCTGCGCGTTCATCCGCTGCGGAAGTGCCCGACCTGCAAGATGACGGGCAGGCACTACGGCGGCGTCTTCACCAGCTCCTACCGGCCGTGCCGCCGGTGCAGCGGCTCGGGCCGACGGGACCGGCTGGGGACCCAGGTCTTCTTCGGCGGTACGAACCACTCCGGGGTCTACCCGAAGAAGTAGCGCCACCGCCGGGTCGCGCGTCCCCCGCCCGCGCGACCGGCCGCAGCGGGTGCGTCTCGCTTGCCCGCGTACGTCCTGGTCCGGCGCTAAGGCGTGACGATGACCTTGCCGACGACTCCGGCCTCCGCTGCCTCGTGCGCGGCGACGATGTCGGCCAGGCCGAAGCCGTGCACGGGCAGGCCGGTGAGGTCCCCGGCGGCAAGAGCGGCGGTGATATCGGCGGCCGCCTGATCCAGGGCGGCAGCCGGGACGCCGTACAGCAGGACGAACCTGAGCACGAGGTTGGCGGTCATGCAGGCGCGGACCGGCAGCAGCGGGTCGTCGGCCTCGGCCGCGTAGGTCACGATGGTCGCCCCCGGCCTGGTCACCGCCAGGTCGAGGGCAAGGTTGGCACCCAGCGCGAGCTCGATCACCCGGTCGACGACGGGCGCGAACGCCTTGACCTGCTGGGCGGCGTCGGCCGCGCGATAGCTGACCACCAGGTCCGCGCCCGCCTTCTCGGCAAGCGCCGCCTTCTGCGCGTTGCTCACGGTCG
>JBOHCG010000154.1:0-13744 GCA_050698735.1 Streptosporangiaceae bacterium
CGCCCACCCCGCGGCCGCCGCGGCCGCCGCGCCAAGCCGGGACAGTGCCCTGGCCGGCGTCGTCGTCCGCCCGGGCATGATCCGCCTGGGCCGCGCGCAGGCTGGTCCGCCCACCACGGCCGACTGTGAAAAAGATTACCAGGTCGCGTGCTACGTACCGGCCCAAATCCGGCAGGCCTACGACCTGCCCGCGCTGTACGCGAAGGGCGTGACAGGCAGGGGCGCCACGATCGTCATCGTCGACTCGTTCGGCTCCCCGACGATCGCCCATGACCTCGGCGCCTTCGACAAGACCTTCGGCCTGCCCGCGCCGCCGTCATTCGAGATCATCGCGCCGGCCGGCAAGATACCGCGCTTCAACCCGGCCAACTCCGACATGGTCGGCTGGGCGGGCGAGACCACGCTGGACGTGGAGTACGCGCACACGGTCGCGCCGGGCGCGAACATCCTGCTGGTGCAGACCCCGGTCTCGGAAACCGAGGGCACGCAGGGCTTCCCGCAGATCGTCGCGGCCGAGCAGTACGTCCTGGCGCACTACAAGGCGGACGTGATCAGCCAGAGCTTCAGCGCGACCGAGCAGACCTTCCCCAACGCCATCGCCGTCGACGACCTGCGCGCCGCCTACACCGCCGCCGACAAGGACAAGGTCACCGTGCTCACCGCCTCGGGCGACAGCGGCGCCGCCGACGTGGGCCTGGACCAGAGCACCTACTACCTGCACCCGGTGACGTCCTGGCCGGACAGCGACCCGCTCGTGACCGGCGTCGGCGGAACGCAGCTGCACTTCAACGCCGCGGGCAAGCCCACCGCGCCGAGCGTGTGGAACGACACCTACAACAAGATCACGAACGAGTTCGCCGACGGCAACTCCGGCCCGAACCCGCTGGCCAGCGGCGGCGGCCTGTCCATCTTCTTCGCCCGCCCCGCCTACCAGAACGCGGTGAAGAACGTCGTGGGCGCTCGTCGCGGCGTGCCCGACATCTCGATGAGCGCGTCCTGCAACGGCTCGGTGGACATCTACAGCACCTACGGGGGCTCCCCCGCTGGCTGGTCACCGTCCTGCGGGACCAGCGAGGCGACGCCGCTGTTCGCCGGCATCGTCGCGCTGGCCGACCAGGTGGCCGGCCATTCGCTCGGGCTGATCAACCCGGCGCTGTACCAGCTGGCGGCGAAGAACGCGCCTGGCATCGTGCAGGTCACCTCGGGGAACAACACGGTGTCGTTCGACCAGGGCGGCAGCGAGCACACGGTCACCGGGTTCGCCGCCCGCCGCGGCTACAGCACGGCCGCGGGCGTCGGCACCGTCAACGCCCTGTACTTCGTCCCCGAGCTCGCCGCCCTGGCCGGCTGACGGGCCCTACGCTGACGGGCAAGGCATGATCCGAGCCCGGCTGGGCAGAAGACCCAGCAGGCCCGTCACCGCGAGGCGTCGAGCACCGGCACCGCCGGCGCGGGCTCGTGACAGCCACCACGGCCCGTTCGGCATAAAGATGGTTTTTTTACTAGTGTGAATCTGCAGCGGACATTCAGCTACTCATCAGATTGGTAGTGCTGACTGGAGAGAGCACGACCGGCCGGGTCCGGCCGGTCGCCTGCCAGCCAGCCGGACGCCCAACCGAAGGCGTGATTGAAGATGCAGGACTACAGCGGCTACGGCCAGCCGCCTTTCGGGTCAACCTCGCCCCTGCCTCCGATGCCTCCCATGCCCCCGCCGCCGCGCCGCCGGGCGGGCTTCCTGAGCTACCTGGTCGTGGCGGTGGTCGCCGGGGCGCTTGGCGCCGGCTCGGTGGTGGCCCTGTACCACCCCGCCTCAGACAACTCGGCGGCCGCGGCGCCGCAGCCGACCACGATCCCGACGGCGCCCACGCCGATGCCGAGCACCGCGATACCGCAGCCGAGCAGCGGCGGCGCCGCGGGCAGCGCCAGCCAGACGGCGATCCTCAACAAGGTCGAGCCGGGCCTTGTCATCATCAACACCACGCTGCAGTACAACAGCGAGCAGGCGGCGGGCACCGGCATGGTGATCAACTCTGACGGGCTGGTGCTGACCAACAACCACGTGATCGAGGACTCCACCAGCATCACCGCGACCGACCTGGGGAACGGCCACAGGTACACCGCGAAGATCATCGGCTACGACGTGACCGGTGACGTGTCCCTGATCCAGCTGCAGAACGCGTCCGGCCTGCGCACGATCCCGATCGGCGACTCCGCCGCGGTCAAGACCGGCGCCTCGGTGCTTGCCATGGGCAACGCCGAGGGCCAGGGCGCCATCGTGCCCGCGGCCGGCTCGGTGACCGGGCTGGACCAGACCATCAACGCGACCGACTCGGGCGGCACGATCACCTCGGAGACCCTGCACGGAATGATCCAGACCGACGCGAACGTCGTGTCCGGTGACTCCGGCGGCCCGCTAGCCGACGCCGCCGGCCAGGTCATCGGCATGGACACCGCGGGCAGCGGCGGGAATTTCCCGAACCAGCAGTCCTCCGAGGGTTACGCGATCCCGATCGACACGGCCCTGTCGATCGCCAGGCAGATCGCCGCCGGCCAGGCCAGCTCGACGATCGTGCTGGGCTACCCGGCCTTCATGGGGATCTACATCGCGCCCGGCACGAGCAGTGCCAGCCCGACGCAGCAGGCGCAGCAGGAAGAGGGGAACGGCAACGGCGGCTTCGGCGGCGGGTTCGGCGGGGCCGGCGGCACGCCGTCCTGCTACACCGACGACAGCGGCCTGACCGCGCCGGAGCAGATCGCCAACGTCAGCTCGGGCACCCTGATCATCGGGGTGATCTGCGGCAGCCCGGCCCAGTCGATCGGCCTGACCGGGGGCTCGGTGATCACCGCCGTGAACGGCCACGCGGTAGGCGCGCCCAGCTCGCTGACCCAGATCGTGTCCAAGTACCGGCCAGGCCAGAGCATCCAGGTCAGCTGGGTCACCCCCGACAACCAGCGCGAAACCCGCAACCTGGCCCTCATCTCCGGCCCGCCCCTGTAGGACGAGCCAGGCCCAGAAAGTCAAAACCTTTTATTCATCAGAACGGGCGGTGGTACCCCGCCCGCGCACGCGCCCTCGTCGGCGCGTGGCGGGAGCCGGGATTCCAAACGGCCCGCAGTATCCCACCCGCAATCCCATCGATCCCAGTGGCCACTCAGCCACCAGGTCTGGCCGACACGATGGACCTTTGAGCCGGCCATAGCCGGCACGATCGACCTTTGAGCCGGCTGGCATGCCCTGCCCGAGGCTTGCTAGCCGGTGGGCCTGGTCTTGATGCAGACGTGGCCCATCGCCGCCTGGGCGGTGGCCAGCGCCTGGGCGGGGGTCGGCCCCTCGGCGCGTATCGCCAGCACCCGGTCGAACGAGCTGTGCAGCGCCGTGACCTGGTCGCCCACCTTGACCCTGATCCAGCAGCTGCGCACGCCGGGGACGGCGAGCGCGTCCTCGCGGCCGTCGATGCTCTCTACCTCGCCCGCCTGTGGCAGGCCCGCCATCCATGACACCGCGTAGCGCTGCGTGATCGGCTGGGCGGCCGGCTGCGGGGCCGGGTCCCGGTCCAGCATCATGTCGAGGAACGCCCCGTTACCGTCGTAGCCTGAGGCGATCTCGATCAGCTCGATGATCCCGCCGCCCGCCATCCGGCCGGCGCATTCCATCAGGTACGGCACGCCGTTCTCGACCCGCCACTCGCAGTGCGTCCACCCGCTGTCCAGGCCCACCGCCTCCAGCACGCGCACCGTGTCGGCGAGCAGCCGCTCGCGCAGGCCGGCCGGAATGTCGGCCGGGTACACGTGCGCCTGCTCCACCGGGCGCGGCCCGTCGAACAGCAGCGTCCTTGTCACGCCGCCGAACGCCATCGCGCCGGAGCGGAACATCATCTCCACGCTGAACTCCTCGCCGCGGACGTACCGCTCGGCGAGCATCCGCAACGGCAGCGGGCGATCGGGCATGAAGACGCCCTCTTCCTGCTCCATGCACTCCGCCCAGGCCCGCTCGGCCGCGCCGGGCTCCTGGATGATCATGGTGCCGATCGCCGCCTGCCGGTTGGCGGGCTTGAGCACGATCGGGCCGCCGATCCGCGCCATGAACGCCCTGATCTCGGCCGGCCCGCTCACCGGGACCGACTCGGGGTTGACGATCCCCGCGGACCTGGTCACCTGGCGGAGCAGGTGCTTGTCCCGCAGCGCCCGCGCGGCCCCGTACCCGGCGCCGCGGACGCCGTACCGCTCGGCCAGCCTGGCGGCGAACGGGACGCCGTAGTCGCTCACCGGCAGGATGCCGGCCGGCCGGCGCTGCCTGTTGGCGTTGTAGAAGGCGTCGGCGGCGCTCTCGATCTCGTACAGCTCCCACCCGATCAGCTCGCGCAGCGTGGCGATGCCCGCGGAGTTGGCCACCGCCTCCCGCTTGCGCAGCACGTCGGGCTCGTCGATGAACACCACGGAGTCATCGGGCAGGTACTGGCCAAGGCCCCGCAGCCCGCCGGGCGTGAAGCCGATGAAGATGACCGACCCGTCGTTGTCTTGCGCAGCCCTCACGTTACTCATGGCGCCTAGCCCGCCTCTCTTCGCTCAGCTTGATGATTCGCCGCTGCTCGGTGCCGCCTGCGGCACGCCGTCCGGTTCCGCGCCGTCGAGGACGACAGGGTCGGGGATGTCCGCGTCGGAAAGCGGCATGTCGGGGGGCGGCATCTCGGCTGATTCCGGCCCTGCTGATTCCGGCTGGGCGGGTGCCGCCGCCTGGATGGCCGGCTTTTCCTGCATCAGCGACCAGATCCCCGGCAGGGTGATCACCGCGCCGAGGATCGCGCAGATCAGCCAGATGCCCTTGCCGATGTGGGTCCACAGCAGCACCCCGGCCACCGGGCCGATCGCGTAGCCGAGCTGGAACGCGCCGTTGGCCATGCCGATGTAGCGCGCCTTGGCGCCCGGCGGGGCGACCTGGACCGGATGGGCAAAGGCCGCGGGGCCGCCGATCAGCTGGCCCGCGCAGCCGATGAGCATCGCGATGAACAGCACGGCCAGGCCGCCGGGCAGCCCGAACGAGCCGCGGCCGATCCACAGCAGCACCCACCCGCTCATCACCGCCAGCCAGATCGGCCAGGTCTGGGTCCGCTTGGTGACGTTGAGCTGCAGGACGACCCCCAGCGTGGCGGACACCGCGGTGAGCGATGCGTAGGCCCACGTCGGGTAGTGCTCCGCCTTCAGCATCAGAGGCAGGACCGCGAAGAACTGGATGTGCACAAGCCCGTTGCACAGCATCAGCACCAGGTAGACCAGGTACCTGCGGTCTCCCGCGATGTCCAGGTAGCTGAACTTGCCCTGCCGGGCCGCGGCGGGCTGCCCGGCGGCCTTCTCGGTATCCCTGGTGAGCTGCGCGGCGCGCAGCACGAAGGCGGCGATGGCGCAGTAGAGCAGGGATGTGGCGCCGTCCGCCCAGAAGAGCAGGTCCCAGGAGATCGTGCTCACCGCCGCGCCCACGAGCGGCGCCACCGCCAGGCCGCCGTTGATCACGGCCCGGCGCATCGCCTGCATCATGACGTGGCGTTCCTTGGGCACGAGCTCGAACAGCAGCGCGGCCGAGGCGGTCGACGACGACCGCGCCCCGGCGCCGGACAGTGCCGCCGCCGCGTAGATCAGCGGCAGGCTGTGCAGCAGCGTGAGGGAGAAGGTGAACAGGCCGGCCGCGCCTATCGCCACCACGATCGTCCAGCGCGGTCCGAGCCGGTCCGCCATCGCGCCGCCGCCGAACGTGCCGGCAATCGCGCCCACCGCATAGCAGCCGAGCGCGAGGCCGGCCTGCGCCACGGTGAAACCGCGCGCGGTCAGGAAGAGCACGAGAAATAGCTGGACAAACGCACCGACCTGATTGATAAAGATGCCAAACAGCACCACGTGCGCGCTAAACGGCGTCTCCCGTACCATCTGCAGGATGCCGGGGGGAGCGTCCGGTCCTGTCGCGGCACGGTGCCATTTGAGCAATGGCATCGGCCTGTGCAGCCCCTTTCCGTGGCAGGCGAAACAGGGACCATTGCGCGCGGTGCGGGGACTCCGGCTTTCCCTCAGCGCGTTGCCGCCACGGTATCAAACCACAATGAACGCGACAATATAGCCAGGCTAACGAAATTCGCCGTACGCGGTTTGCGATAAAGCGGCGAACTAACTCCGACGCGCCGGGCTGGATCTGCGGGCCTCGCAGGCCGCTGGCGGGGCGCGATCCGCCATGGGTTACCGGCTGCTCGAATATCCGCACGATTTCCTCGACCGGCAGGCCCTTGGTCTCCGGCAGGAACTTCCATACGAACACGATGGCCATCGCGCACAGGCCGCCGAAGCAGACCAGCACCCCGGCCAGGCTGATGGCGTTCTGCCAGACAGGGAATATCTCGATCAGGGCGAAGTTGGCCAGCCAGTCGATCATCGCGGCGAACGCGGCGGCCTGCCCGCGGACGGCGGTGGGGAACACCTCGCCCTGCAGCGTCCAGCCGGTGCCGCCGACGCCGATGGCGAACGAGGCGATGAAGAAGTCCAGGCCGATCATGATGACCACGAGCCGCCAGTTCCCCGACGGGACGACCGTCAGGCCGAGAGCGGCGACCAGGGCGAAGACGATCATCCCCGTGTAGCCGCCGATGGCGAGCGGCTTACGGCCGAACTTGTCGATCCAGCGGAACCCCAGGTAGGTGGAGGCGACGTTGACCGAGGTCATGATCGCGGTGACCTCGACGCCTGCCACGGTGGTCTGCACCAGGGTGGCGTGGGCGCCGGAGAAGATCGGGCCGAGCAGGTGCGGCCCGTAGTACAGCGGCACGTTGATGCCGGTGATCTGCTGGAAGATGAAGAACACGCAGACCACTATCAGCGCCCGGCGCACGCCGGGGGTCCAGGCCTGCCGCCGGGTCTTCTCGCCCTCGACCCGCTCGATCACCGCGGCGGCCCGCCGGACGTCGTCCATGCTCGCCTCGGTGCCGAGCGCGGCCATCGCCTTCTGCACGTCCTCGTAGCGGCCGTGACGCAGCAGCCAGCGCGGCGATTCGGGCATCTGGGTCCGCAGCGCCAGCCCGACAAGCGCCGGGACCGCGCCGAGGCCGAGCACCAGCCGCCAGCCCGAGGACGCCGCGCTGGCCGGCCAGGCGGCGAAGACGATCAGCGCGATGACGTAGGCGATCAGGATGCCGACCGTGATCATCCACTGCTGCAGCATGGCCAGCGACCCGCGCCGCTCCTTGGGCGCGTATTCGGCGATGTAGGCGGTCGCGATCGCCGAGTCCGCGCCGATGGCCAGGCCGATCAGCGTCCGCGCGATCAGCAGCACCGGGGCGTCCGGCGTGACGGCGGACAAGATGGCGCCGGTGGCGTAGATGCCGGCGTCCACGACCAGCAGCGGCTTACGGCCGAAATGGTCCGAGACCGGGCCGGCCAGCAGCGCCCCGGCGGCCGCGCCCAGCGAGGCACCGGAGACCAGGTATCCCAGGGCCAGCCCGTGCAGGTTGTAGGGGACGAAGTTCAGCGCCGACCCGATGTTCGACGTGTCGTACCCGAACAGGAAGCCGCCCAGGGTGGCGAGCAGCGTGAGCTGCCAGTAAAAGGCGGTGGGCACCCGGTCGTCGAGCGTGGTCAGCACGTTGCCGTCGTTGGTCGCTGGCTCAGCCATGGACGCGCCACTGCCCAGATAAGGGCGAAATGAACATGCCGCGACGGCGCGGGCTCAGCCCGGGCCTGCTCAGACCGGGCCTGCTCAGCCCGGGCCTGCTCAGCCCGGGCCTGCTCAGACCGGGCCTGCTCAGACCGGGCCTGCTCAGACCGGGCCTGCTCAGACCGGATTGGCCAGCAGATCCGCGATTGGGGTCCGGGCGAGCCGGTAGCGGATCACCCGGCCGTCTCGCTCCGCGGTGACCGTCTGGCTGGCGCGCAGGTAGCGCAGGGTCTGCGAGACGGTGGTGTCGTTGATCCCCGTCGCGGCGGCGAGATCCGAGACGCTGATCGGCCCCGCGGCCTTGATGCAGGTCAGAAGCGTGAGCCGGGTCGGGTCGGCGAGCACGGCGAACTGCCTGGCGCGCGCCGCGATGGCCTCGGGGCCGTCTAGGGCGGCGATGGCCTGGCAGACCCGCTCGGAGTCGATGACGCGGGCATCGGCCCGGTCCGCGGGAAGGAGATGCACCGCTCAAGGATTCCACAACCAGCCGCCTCCGGCGATCCAGGCCACGCCAAAGCTCCCAGATTCCGAAACCTGATCACCTGATCAGGCTTGACGGCCTTCCGGCCCGGCCTGTAGCGTGGCGGAGCCATGACCGCCCCGCGTTTCCGCGTGATCGCGACCGCGCTAGCAGCCCGGGAGTGGGGCAGGCTCGCCGCGATGTTCGGCTTCATCCTGGCCGTCAACGTTGCGGGCTGGGGCATCTTCGTCCTGTACGTGATGCCGCATCATTTCGTCTACCGGGGCGAGGGCGGCAGCCCCGGGCTCGGCGTCGGCCTCGGCGTCGCGATCACGGCGTGGTTCCTCGGCTTCCGGCACGCGTTCGACGCGGACCACATCTCCTGCATCGACAACACCACCCGCAAGCTGATGGCCGACGGCAAGCGCCCGCTCGGCTCCGGGTTCTTCTTCTCCTTCGGCCACTCCACGGTCATCGTCGCGGTCGGCGCCGGCATCACGATCGCGGCCAGGGCGGTGTTCGGCGCGGTGGTGGACCCGAGCTCGGCCTACGAGACCGCGGGCGGCGCGATCGGCACGCTTGTCTCGGCGGGTTTCCT
The DNA here is from genome assembly GCA_050698735.1 of Streptosporangiaceae bacterium. Lineage (GTDB taxonomy): Bacteria > Actinomycetota > Actinomycetes > Streptosporangiales > Streptosporangiaceae > Palsa-504. The sequence goes on from JBOHCG010000154.1 coordinate 8,749, forward strand.
CTACCTGATCGCGCTGCTGAACCTCATCGTGCTGGCCGGCATCTTCAAGGTCTTCAGGGAAATGCGCAACGGCAGCTACGACGAGCAGGAGCTCGAGGCCCAGTTGCAGGCCCGCGGGCTGATGTACCGGTTCTTCGGCCGGTTCATGCGCTCCATCAACCACACCTGGCAGCTGTACTTCGTCGGCCTGGTCTTCGGCATCGGCTTCGACACCACCACCGAGGTCCTGCTGCTCGCCGCGACCGCCTACGCCGCGATCCAGGGCCTGCCGTACTTCGCCGTCCTCGCGCTGCCGTTCCTGTTCTCCGGCGGCATGATGCTGTTCGACACCCTGGACGGCTGCTTCATGAACTTCGCCTACGGCTGGGCCTTCGCCCGCCCGGTCCGCAAGGTCTACTACAACCTGGTCATCACCGGCCTGTCCATCGGCGCCGCGTTCATCATCGGCTCCATCGAGATCCTCGGCGTGCTGACCAGCGAGCTGCACCTGCGCGGAGCGTTCTGGTCGACGATGGCCAACTTCAACATCAACACCGCCGGATTCTGCATCGCGGGCCTGTTCGTCCTGGTCTGGGCGCTGGCCGTGGCCTACTGGCGGCTAGGCAAGGTCGAAGACCGCTGGACGGCCAGCGTCGCTGCCGTCCCGGCCCCGTCCACCCCGTCAGCCGCGCGCGCCGCCAAGCCGTAAACCCGGCTCCATATGCCTTCACCCCACCCGCCCCACCTGCATGCCGACGACAGGATTGTGGATCAAAAGGTCCCTCATAGGGGTACTAAAGATCCACGATGATGACTGTTCGGGTTCCGGAGTCTGGCTAGGGAAGCGTGACGACGCCCCGGGCGCCACAGCTGTACCGCAGCTCTCGCGTGTCCCGGTAGCCGAACCTTGCTTGTCGGCGAGGAAGCCCTGATTCCTCCCCGAGCCCGGACCGAGCCACCATGACCAGCTATGTACTAGTTACAATGGACTAATGTGCCCATGCGTGAATCGGATGACGCCGAGAGTGGGCTAGTTCAGCCGCCTGGCGATCGGCCGGGTGTGCCGGACCACGCCGAAGCTGAGCGCGAAAAGGCAGGTCACGGGGTCTATAGCCTGGTGATGGTGGCCAGCAGGCTGCCCGTCGACCGGACCGAGAACTCCGATGGCCAGGCGACCTGGCGGCCGAGTCCCGGCGGGCTTGTCACCGCCCTCGAGCCGGTCATGCGCAGCTCCGGCGGGGTATGGATCGGCTGGTCGGGCGACGCGGGCCCGGCCCCCGGCCCGTTCAAGGCGGGCGGCCTGCATCTGGTCGGCCTCGGGCTGTCCGCGGACCAGATCCGGGACTACTACGAGGGCTTCTGCAACGCGACGCTCTGGCCGCTCTACCACGACGTCATCGCGCCGCCCCGGTTTCACCGCCGGTGGTGGGATGCCTACGTGGCGGTGAACCGCCGCTTCGCCGAAGAGGCCGACCGGCAGGCCGGGCCGGGTGCGACCGTCTGGGTGCATGACTACCAGCTGCAGCTGGTCCCGCTGCTGCTGCGCGAGCGGCGCGGCGACGTCCGCATCGGCTACTTCACGCACATACCGTTTCCCGGCTACGAGATCTTCGCCCAGCTCCCCTGGCGCAGGCGCATCGTGGAGGGGCTGCTCGGCGCGGACCTGCTTGGCTTTCAGCGCCGGTCCGATGCGACGAACTTCCTTCGGGCCTGCCGCCGGGCGGCCGGCCTGGTGACCAGGGGAGCGACCGTCCGGGTGCTCGCCTCCGGGCCCGGCGAGGGGGGCTACCGCCTCCGCGTTCCCGCCGAACGCGCAGGCGGGAACGTGCAGGCCGACGGAGCCCGCCTCCCCGCCGGGATGCGGGAGATCCGCGCGGCGGCCTTCCCGATCTCGATCGACTCGGCCGAGCTCGGCGAGATCGTGCAGCGAGCCGAGGTCAGAGCGCGCGCCAAGGAGATCAGGCAGGTCCTGGGCCAGCCGGACCTGGTCCTGCTCGGCGTCGACCGGCTCGACTACACCAAGGGGATACTGCATCGCCTGCGCGCCTACGGCGAGCTGCTCGGCGAGCGCCGCCTCGGGTCCCGGGTGGTCCTGGTCCAGGTGGCCAGCCCCACCAGGGAGCGCGTCGAGGCCTATCGCGCCCTGCGCGACGAGGTCGAGCTGACCGTCAGCAGGATCAACGGCATGTACGGCGAGCTGGGCTACCCTCCGGTCCACTACCTGCACCAGTCCTACCCGCGCGAGGAGATGGCCGCGCTGTACCTTGCCGCCGACGTGATGCTGGTGACCCCGCTGCGGGACGGCATGAACCTGGTCGCCAAGGAGTACGTCGCCTGCCGCGACGACGAAAGCGGCGCGCTCGTGCTGAGCGAGTTCGCCGGCGCGGCCGACGAGCTCAGCGGCGCGTTCCTCGTCAACCCGCACGACATAGAGGGCCTGAAGGACGCGATCGTGCGCGCCGCCACGATCAGCCCCGCCGAGGCCAGGCGCCGGATGCGCGCGATGCGCAGGCGGGTCCGCGACCATGACGTGGCGCACTGGTCGGCCAGCTTCCTCGACATGCTGGCCCGTGACGTGCCGAGCCGCGACACGCGCGATCCTGAGCAGGTCGGCCTGCCGGATTGACGTAGATTAGCGGGAAGGGGCATCGCTAGCCGGCAGGGGAGTGACTTCGGATGGCTACCGTCAGCGTTCGCTACATCGTGCACGACGTCGATCAGGCCATCGCCTTCTACTGCCAGCGCCTCGGGTTCACCGAGGTGATGCATCCAGCCCCGACCTTCGCCATGCTGTCGCGCGGCGACCTGCGGCTGGTGCTCACCGCGGCGGGCGGCGGCCCGGGCGGCGGCCAGGCGATGCCCGACGGCACGGTCCCCGAGCCCGGCGGGTGGAACCGGTTCTCGATCGAGGTCCCCGACCTCGCCGCGCTCGTCGAGGATTTGCGCGGCGCCGGCGCGCGCTTCCGCAACGACATCGTCACCGGCGTCGGCGGCAAGCAGATCCTCCTGGAGGACCCGTCAGGCAACCCGGTAGAACTCTTCGAGCCGACGTTGCCCGAGGCCAGGCTGTCCCGGCCGGCCTGAGACCGGCCAGCGGCGGATTAAGCCGGCGGTACGGGGGAAGTAGTTCGCCTGATCGCAAAATGGAGGCGAACGACATGGGTTTCATGGACAAGCTCCGCAACAGGTTCAAGATGAGCCGGGGCAAGGCCAAGCAGGACGTGGGCCGGGCGACCGGTGATCCCTACCTGGAGGCAAGGGGCCAGGGCGAGCGGATAAGCGGCGCGGCCAGCCAGGTCGGCGAGCAGGTCAAGGACGCGGGCAAGAACGTCCGCGACGCCTTTAACTGACCCCGGCAACTGACCCCGCATCCCGCCGAGCCCCGGGCCACCGGGCGCGGCCGCGCCGCGTAGTCCACGGAACGCTGCGCGGCGAGCTGCATCCGCGTGCATACTTAGAGTCGCCGCAGGCCGTGGGATTGCATCTGATCCGGTTCGGCCTGGACACAGACAACTTCCGCAGTTTGCCCGAGCCAGCCGCTCGCGGATGGTTACGTTGGTTGTAGCGAGCCCGCTCACCGGCTTGCTGGCGCGCCGCGCGCCAGTGCCGGGGCTCGGCGATCAGATCCATGTGGAGGAACCGTGGCCTCACATGCCTGCTCAGCGGTGGCGATGCCGGCCGCGGAGCCGGAAGAACTGGCTGTGTTCCGATGATGCACGAACCGGCCCCGTGGAGCCCGCAGCCGGCCGCGGCGCGCGAGGACCGTCGCCGCGCCGCCCCCGCGGTCGCGTGCGCCATGTGCGGCATCCAGCTTCCCGCCCACCAGATGGTGGCCGACGGCGGCCAGGCCTGCGCCGATATCCGCTGGTACTGCAGGGACGCGAGGGCATGCACGGACCGCTGGACCTCCCGCACGGCCAGGCCGGGTCCCATGGGCGCGGCACAAGCGACCCAGACGCCGCAGCCTGCACAGCAGGAAATGCCGTCGCCCAGAATGCCCGCCGCGTGGCTCGGCGGCGCACCCGACGCCGACTAGCCGGAGAACAGCCCATCGCCAGCAATGGCAATCCGCGAGGCGTGAACCACCGCTCGTTAGGAAAAAAAGAAAAAGAATTTTATTCCAGAACGAACGGTGGTATTCCGGCCCGGTCAGCCGGCTCCGGCCCGGGCGTGTGCGGAAATGCCGGCGCCCGGTCTATGGTGCCGCTAGCCTGCCGTAAGTCCCTTCGCAGGCGGATCCACATGTCGGGCCTGACGAGCGATGCCAGCATGAGCGGCCAGAGGAACTGGGCTCGGCAGGAGAACCGGATCTCCTCTCCGTCCGCGATCTCGAAGGTTTGTTCCGAGCTCGACAGACGTCCGGACGTCTTCAGCCGCAGCGTGTGCTGCCCGGGCTCGACCGGCAGTTCGACCGTCTGGTCGACGGCGATCGCGCTGCCCACGCCGGCGTCGTCGATCAGCAGCTGCCACTTCTGGTTGCTGCCGATCCACCCGCCCCACTTGCGTGCCACGATGACTGTCGCAGTTGCCACGGGTTCTCCTCTCGGTCGGCCGCCAGCGAACCGAGGCCGAGGAGCCGACCGCGTTCGGTGTGGCGGGGAGACAGTAACCGCGAACCCGATTAAACTGATATCAGGTTAAGGTAGGCGCGGTCAACTTGGAGGGTCACGTCATGTCCACAGAAGCGGCACAACTCGTTACCGCGCCGCGCCTCGTGGTGCGCGAGCAGCAGCTGACAGGAACACCGGGACTACGCGTGCTGCCGCTGTGCATCCTGGCGCTGGCCGTGGGCGTCGTGCTGGCGATCCTGGGGATCAGGCTCCAGATCCAGCACTCCGCCCCGGTCGGCGTACGGGTCATCCTGTGGGTCGTGGGGGCCGTGCTGGCCCTCGCCGCCGGGAGGACACTGGGCGGCCTGACCCAGGTGACGCCGGGCGAGGCGGTGGTCGTCCAGCTGTTCGGCGGCTACCAGGGCACGATCCGCGATCCCGGGCTGCGCTGGGTCAACCCGCTCGCG
>JBOHCG010000155.1:0-13741 GCA_050698735.1 Streptosporangiaceae bacterium
GTTCCTGGTCTTCCTCACCCTGGAAGTCACCGAGATCCTCCTGTTCGCCGGCGGCTTCGCCAACAGCACCGGCCTCGTCAAGGCCGGCGGGTACCTCGGAGTGATCACCGCGGTCGTCGCCTGGTACGCCTCCGCGGCCGGCCTCTCCAACGGCTTGGCCGGCAAGATCAGGTTCCCGGTCGGCAAGCCGCTGATCGCCTAACGACCCACCGCGTCAGCACAGGGCTCGGGCCGCTGCGGCCCGAGCCCTGGCGTTTTCATGACGGCCTCCGGGTAGGGACTTCCGGCCGGGGTCCTCCCCCGGCCCGGCCTCGCGATGGATAGCGTTAGGGCCGACGAACAGTCGCGAGGGAAGGAGGCGCGTGCATCCCCCGAACGGGATAGACCTGTCGGCGCAGGTCGCGCTAGTCAGACGCAAGACGCGCCCGTGGAAGGCGATCATCGCCCTGGTGCTCGCGATCGCGGTCGCGGTGTTCTCGCTTGACACCCGCTACGACACGCACAGCATCTACACCGCTAGCCATGCTACGCATCGGCTCGTGGCGGACAGCGCTTCGGTATTGTTCTGCGTTTTCGCGCTGATTGCCACCTTCGAACTGGCGGGGAAGTCCAGGCAGCTACTCGTGGCCAAGGCGGGTGTGCCGCACGCCGCCATCGTCAGGTACGTCATCCTGATCGTCGGCGCGTTCGCGACGCTCGTGATCACACTCGAGCTGTTCACCGTCCCTATCGGCCAGCTCGTCCTAGGCGGGGCACTGACCAGCGTGTTCGTCGGAATCGCGGCCCAGCAGGCGCTGTCGAACGTATTCGCCGGCCTCGTCTTGCTGTTCGCCAGGCCGTTCCAGGTCGGGGACGCGATCCGGCTGCGGGCCGGCGCGCTCGGCGGCCAGCTCGACGGGATCGTCACAGACATCGGCATCACCTACGTCAGGTTCGACACCGGCGGCAGCGTGATGTCGGTACCGAACTCACAGGTCCTGAACGCGATGGTGGGCCCAATTCCGGCCGAGGATGGAGCGAACGGCAACAGCAGTCCAGTTCCCGCCATGGCGAGCAGCGGGAAGCAAGACCCCGCCATAGCGGGCGACAGCAAGCAGGATCCCGCCGTAGCGGGCGACGGCAAGTCGGGCACTCCTGGCGGGCCTGAGCAGCAGCAGCCCGGGCCGCCGGGCACTACGTAACGGCGGGCACGGCAAAGGGCCGGGCGCGGGGGGCTGTTCACCTTCCCGCGCGCCGGCCCTTCGTCACGCTGACCGGTGCGGAGGTCGCCTCTCGGCGATAGGCACGACGCGGCTCCAGCCGAACGGTATTCCGCGACGGCAGTGGGTGCGGCCCGGGGGACACACCACACCGGCTGATGGTTAGTAACGCCCGCGGCGGCGTCGATGTTCCCGCGGGGACCCCGACGGTCCTCCCTCATAGGGGAACGACGAGATGGGCTGGCTGACGGCGGTGTCCTGATCCTGGTACGGACTACGGTGGTCATGGCCGGCATGGCCGCCCTGGTATGCCTGCCCGTCGTTGCCGCGGTAACCCTGGTCCTGGTACGGCTGCTCGTACCGTCGCCCCTGGTAGTCCTGCTGCGGGTATTCCTGCCAGCGGTAATCCTGGTCGCCGTACCCGTACCCGTGGTCGGGACCGGAGGCATGATCCGGGTATCCGTGGTCCTGACCTGGGTAGCCGTAGTCCTGGCCCGGCTGCGCCTCCGGCTCGCGGTAACCCTGGCCCGGGTAGTCAGGTTCCTGGTGCCCGTAACCGTCGTATCCCTGGGCCGGATACGCCCGGTCCTCGAAGACCTGACCCGGATAGGCCTGACCCTCGTAGGCCTGGGCGGACCTGGCCGGCTGCGGGTAGGCCCGATCGGCGGGCACGGCGGGCCCGCGACCAGCGTCCGAAGGCTCGGCGAACTGCTCCCCGAAACCCTGCTCCGCGTGACGGTGCTGTGGCGAATAGGCCTGCTGGCCGTAGCCCCCCTGCTGGGCGTGGCCCTGCTGGCCGTAACTGTCCGGGCCGTGGCCCTGCTGGTCGTGGCCTTGCTGGCCGTAGCCCTGCTGGTCGTGGCCTTGCTGGTCGTAGCCCTGCTGGCCGTAGCCCTGCTGGTCGTGGCCTTGCTGGCCGTAGCCCTGCTGGTCGTAACCTTGCTGGCCGTAGCCCTGGCTGTGGTCTGGCTGGCCGTAATCGTCCGGGCTGTAGCCCTGGTCGCCGTAGCCCTGGTCAACGTAGCCCTGCTGACTGTAGTCCGGCTGGCCGTAACCTTGCTGGCCATAGCCCTGGTCAACGTAGCCCTGCTGGCTGTAGTCAGGCTGAGCGTAACCTTGCTGGCCGTAGCCCTGCTGGTAGTAGCCCTGCGAGTCATGACCCCGGTCGTCTTGCTCCCGGTAACCGCCGTCGTAGCCCTGGCTCGGATAGCCATGCTCCGGGTAGGCCGGGGTTGCATACCCGCGATCGGCGTGCTGCGGCTGCGCCGGGTACGGGGCCGGTTCGGGGTAACGGGCCGCCAGCGGATTGCCCCCGTATCGGTCCGCGGCGGCATAGCCGTCGGCGTTACCGGCCTCGTCCTGCCCTCGAATCCTGCGCCGCCCCGCCGGCCGCTGCTCCGGGTAATCGCCTGAGTAGTCACGGGCGTACTCGCTAGCGGGACCGGAACCAGCAGGCCCCGAACCAGCTGGCCCCGAACCAGCTGGCCCAGAACCAGTTGGCAGGGCCAGCGGAGACGGCGGCAGCGCCCGGGGGGATGTTCCGTTACCGTACGCCGCGGGACCCGTCGCGCCAGGCTGATCGTCGGATCGCAGCGCACGGAAATCGCCGGTTACCGGCCCGGTGAAATCGCCGTTGCGGGCGGTGCCGTAACCCGGGAGCGCGGTCAGCCTCGGGTCGGTCGGGTCACTGGGAAGCGGACGCGGGCCATACGAATCCCGCTGATCGGCTGGTATGCCGCGTTGCAGGGCATCGATCAGCCTCGGCAGTTCCTCCATCGGCAGCCGGAACGTGCCGGTGCACGTCCCGCCCTGCCAGATGCTGAAGACGGAGATCCCGGTATCGGCGTACCAGCTCAGGCGCATGCTGCGGGAGCTGCCGCGCACGTCGAAGAAGACCTCGCCGAGCCGGGGCAGTGGCGCTGCGTCCGACGCTGACATGGTGCTCATCGTGGCCTGCTCCTCACCAATTGTCCAGTTCGTCACGAGCCCTGAAGAGGAGGCTAGCTGGACAGCGGAAATCAGGTGGGGAATTTCGCCACCTTGCATGCGAGATGACCATGGCCGATGGCATCATTGTCGGCGGGCGTCCAACGGCCTGGCGCGAACGGTTACGGCACGGGGTGAACCATAGCGCCGGTGCCAGCCGTTCGGTATAGTGACCGTTTGCTTACGCGATTGCGGGTAGCCGCGTGCGGGAACACCACGTCACCAAGACGCGTTGTATCTTGCAACGGACGCTTCCGGACAGGACTGGTTCGCGTGTTAGTGACCTGACGCTCCACTGTAACGCACGTTTGATGCATCTTGGTTGAGGTGATTGATTCATGTCTCAGGTACGTCGGCAGTCGGCTATGCTTCCCCGCCCTAACTGGGGGTGGCAAGATGCTGCCGGGTGCCGCGGTGAGGACCTGTTGCTCTTCTTCGGCCCCGACGGCGAGCGCCAGCCGGAGCGGGAGATCAGGGAGCGCAAGGCCAAGGAGATTTGCGCAGCCTGCCCGGTGCGGCTGGAATGCCTGAACTACGCGGTATCGAGGCCCGAGAAGTATGGCACCTGGGGCGGGCTGAACGAGGACGAGCGCTCGGCCGAGCGGCGTCGGCGCATGCGCCGGGCCAACGCGGCCTGAGCGGGCACGGGCCCGGTAAGCCGGCCGCCTTCGTAAGCAGCGCCAGCACATCGGCATCGCTGAGCTGACCGAAGGACGCGTACCACTCCCCCACGGAGGAGAAATGGCGCGGGGTGGCCAGGACAACCACCTGGTCGGCCTCGGCGCGCATCGCCGTGGCCGCGGAGGGCGGCGCGACGGGGACCGCGAGCACGAGATGGGCCGCCTGCGCCTCCCGCAGGGACCGCAGCGCGGCCCGCGCGGTACCGCCGGTGGCCAGGCCGTCATCGACCACGATCACGCACCAGCCCGCGACCCGGGGCAGCGCGCTGCCGCCACGGTAGACCCGCATCCGCCTGGCCAGTTCGGCCTCCTCGGCAGCGAGCACCGCCGACAGGTCCTCCGGCGTTACCGACAGCGCGTCGAGCAGGCCGCGGTCGTAGACGGGCGGCCCGCAGCCAACCTCGCCGGGGATCTCGGCGACGGCGCCCACGCCGAGTTCCGGCTGCCTCGGGTATCCGATTTTCCTGGTGACCATGACGTTCATGGGCACCGCGAGGACCGTGGCGACCTGTTCCGCGACCGCCACGCCGCCCCTGGGCAAGCCGAGCACCAACGTACGTTCGAGCCAATCGCCGAGTCGCGCCGTGCTCTTGAGCCTTTCCCCGAGGAGCCTGCCCGCGGCACGCCGGTCGGGGAACGGAAGCACATATCGCCTGGGCTCCTCCCTCATTCCCCCGGTGTACCCGGGAATAAGGCCTCGGACCGGCCTGGTTGCCACGGGTATGGCTCCGCACCAGACGGCTTGGACTGTCCACATGCCGGACCTGCCCTGGACAGCGGCGTCCGTACCATGTGATCCTGCTGTAATGGCCGTTACGGATCCGTTGCTCGTCGTGCGCAGGCACGTCGATCTCCTGCGCGTCCGCAGCGCCATTTGTCCCCGCACCCGTTGACCGCCGGCCCGGATATCTGACCGGGCGCGCGCTGCCGGGTGCTGCCTCCCGCCGTGAACACCCCGTCGAACGAGGCTGGTTTACCGAACCGTCACGCGCGTCCCCGACCTGAAGGACACTCAACGATGCCCGTGGCAACCGGGACCAACACCAGGCGAAAGCGCGGCGAGGGCCAGTGGGCGCTGGGCTATCACGAGCCGCTCAACAAGAACGAAGAGAACAAGCGGAACGACGACGGGCTCAACGTCCGCCAGCGGATCATCGACGTCTACTCCAGGTACGGCTTCGACTCCATCGACCCGGCTGACCTGCGCGGCCGTTTCCGCTGGTACGGGCTGTACACCCAGCGCCGGCCCGGTATCGATGGCGGCAAGACCGCCGTGCTCGAGCCGGAGGAACTCGACGACCGCTACTTCATGCTGCGGATCCGCATCGACGGCGGCCAGCTGGCAAACGACCAGCTGCGCGCGATCGCGGACGTGTCCCGCAGGTACGCGCGCGGCACGGCGGACGTCACCGACCGGCAGAACATCCAGCTGCACTGGGTGGAGATCGAGAACGTGCCCGCGATCTGGGATGCCCTGGAGTCCGTCGGGCTCAGCACCACCGAGGCCTGCGGTGACACGCCGCGGGTGATCCTCGGCTGCCCGCTGGCCGGCATCGACGCCGCCGAGATCATCGACGCCACGCCGGAGATCGCCGCGATCACCGATCAGTACATCGGCGATCCCGAGTTCTCCAACCTGCCCCGCAAGTTCAAGTCCTCGATCAGCGGCTGCTCGGCGCAGTGCGCCATCCACGAGATCAACGACATCGCGTTCGTCGGCGTCGTGAACGGCAACGGGGAGGCCGGCTACGACCTGTGGGTCGGCGGCGGCCTGTCCACCAACCCGATGATCGGCCGGCGCCTGGGCACGTTCGTCAGGGCGGGACAGGTCTCCGAGGTGTGGGCCGGAGTGACGGGGCTGTTCAGGGACTACGGCTACCGCCGGCTGCGACACCGGGCCAGGATCAAGTTCCTCGTCGCGGACTGGGGACCCGAGCGATTCCGCGAGGTGCTCGAGAAGGAATACCTCGGCTACGCGCTGCCCGACGGGCCGGCCCCCGCGGCGCCATCCGGCGGCGTGCGGGACCACGTCGGCGTCCACAGGCAGCGGGACGGACGGTACTACGTCGGGTTCGCGCCCACCGTCGGCAGGTTGTCCGCGGACGCGCTTGACGTCATCGCGGAGCTTGCCGCCAGGTACGGCAGCGGCCAGGTGCGCACCACCACCGAGCAGAAGATGGTCATCCTGGACGTGCCGCCTGAGCGCACCGGCGAGCTGGTCGAAGCGCTCGAGGCGGCAGGCCTGCCCGCGAGCCCCGGCGTCTTCCGCCGGCACACGATGGCGTGCACCGGCATCGAGTTCTGCAAGCTCGCGATCGTCGAGACCAAGCAGCGGGCCGCGGAGCTGATCGGCGAGCTCGAGCGGCGCCTGCCCGACTTCGACACGCCGGTCACGATCAACGTGAACGGCTGCCCTAATTCCTGCGCGCGGATCCAGACCGCCGACATCGGCCTGAAGGGCTCGCTTGTCACCGGGCCCGACGGGACGCAAGTGGAAGGCTTCCAGGTGCACCTGGGCGGCAGCCTGAACGGAGGCGACGGAACGGACTCCGGTTTCGGCAGGAAGCTGCGCGGGCTCAAGACCACCTCCGGCGAGCTGCCGGACTACGTCGAGCGCGTGCTGCGCCGGTTCCTGGCGGCCAGGCAGCCTGGTGAGAGCTTCGCGGCGTGGACGACGCGAGCCAGCGAGGAGGACCTGACATGAGCACGCGGGCGGTTCCCTTCTACTGCCCGTACTGCGGCGAGGAGGACCTCGAACCGCAGGGTCCGACCGACGGTGAATGGCATTGCCGCAGCTGCACTAGGAGTTTCCAGCTACGATTTGCCGGAATAGGAGTCACCCTATGACCCCCGCTACCGTGTTTGTGGATCATACTGTGGTGCCCGATCACGACCGCGGCCTGGCGCAGATCAGCCTGGAGGACCCCGAGCTCATGCGAACCCTCGCCGAACAGGCCGCCGAGGAACTCGCCGATGCGCCCGCAGAGGAGATCATTCGCTGGGCGGTTGACACGTTCGGCGAGAGGATCTGCATCACCTCGTCGATGACCGACGCGGTGATCATCCACCTGGCGGCCGCGGTCAAGCCCGGGATAGACGTGGTCTTCCTCGACACCGGCTACCACTTCGCCGAGACGATCGGCACCAGGGACGCCGTCGGGGTCGTGTACCCGGTCCGGATCATCAACGTCACGCCGTCGCGAACCGTCGCCGAGCAGGACGCCGCGCTCGGGCCGCGGCTGTACGGGCGTAACCCCGACCTGTGCTGCTACCTGCGCAAGGTCGAGCCGCTTGAGCGGGCACTGGGCAACTACGACGCCTGGATCACCGGAGTTCGCCGCGACGAGACCAACCAGCGCCGTCAGACCCGGGTGGTCGAATGGGACGACCGGCGGGAGATGGTCAAGGTCAACCCCATCGTAAGCTGGACGCAAAAGCAGGTGGATGACTACATCACCACCAACGGCGTGCTGGTCAACCCCCTGGTCTACGACGGCTACCCCTCGATCGGCTGCGCGACATGCACGGCACAGGTCGAGCTCGGGGCCGACCCGCGCAGTGGGCGCTGGGCCGGAACGGGCAAGACCGAGTGCGGCATTCATGCTTGAGCCGGCGCTCGTCGCCGTCGCGCACGGAAGCGCGGACCCGCGGGCCGCGGCCACCGTCGCGGACCTGATGGCCACGGTCGCCGCGCGGGCGCCGGCGCGCGGCCTGCGCGTGCCTGACCTGCGCACCGCCTACCTCGGCCACGCCGCACCGTCCCTGGCTCAGGTCATGCGGGCCGTCGAGGGCCAGGTGACCGTGCTGCCGCTGCTGCTGACGGCGGCATACCACAGCAAGGCCGACATCCCCCGCGTGCTCGCCAGGTGCGGTCCGCACCGGGTCAGCTACGGAGCGACGCTCGGTCCGCATCCCCTGCTGCTGCGCGCGCTCGAACACCGTCTCGCCGAGGCCGCAGGCGCAGAAACGGACCTCGAGGACACCGACCGCGGGCGGACCGGCGTGGTGCTCGCGGCGGCCGGCTCCAGCGACCCGGAGGCTAACGCGACCATCGCACGCCTCGCCGCGCGGTGGCAGGCCGAGTCCGGGTGGTTCGCGGTCAGGCCGGCCTACGCCTCCGCCGCGGCCCCGTCTCCGGCGGCCGCGGTGACCGGGCTGCTGCGGGCCGGGGCCAGCCGGGTGCTTGTCGCCACCTACCTGCTCGCCCCCGGCTTCTTCGCCGACAAGGTCAGGGCCTCCTCGCTCGCCGCGGGTGCGGCCGCAGTGGCCGCGCCGCTCGGCGCCGCGGCCGAGGTGGCCGACGCGCTGCTCGATCGCTACCAGGAGGCGGCATCACTGCGGCGAACGGCGGCCTAACCGGACCTAACACCGAATAATCCGGCCGGGGACGACGAGGCAATGCGACCCGTTGATCACGATCGGGCATCTTGCTGCCATTCCGGCATACGCTTACCCGGTAGAGTCGAATGCTGGCCGAACGCGACCTACGAAGGGGGCCAATGCGTATCTGGCCGGGAACGCCGTACCCGCTCGGTGCGACGTGGGACGGGTGGGGCACGAATTTCACCCTGTTCTCCGAGGTCGCCGAACGCGTGGAGCTCTGCCTCTTCGACGAGGCCGGCGATGGCGCCCCGGGTCCTGACGGCAGGGCTACTCTCACCGAGACCAGGGTCGAGCTGACCGAGGTCGACGGCTTCGTCTGGCACGGCTACCTGCCCGGCATCGCTCCCGGACAGCGGTACGGCTACCGCGTGCACGGGCCGCACGATCCCTGGCACGGGCTGCGCTGCGAGCCATCAAAGCTACTGCTCGACCCGTACGGCAAGGCGGTCGAGGGGGACGTGAGCTGGGACGAGTCCCTGTTCGACTACCACTTCGCCAACCCGAGGAGGCGCAACACAGCCGACAGCGCACCCAGGATGCCGAAGAACGTGGTGATCGACCCGTTCTTCGACTGGGGCAATGACCACGTGCCGCAGATCCCTTATCACGAGACGGTGATCTACGAGGCGCACGTTCGAGGGCTGACCCTGTGCCACCCTGAGGTGCCGCCGCCACTTCGCGGCAGCTACGCCGGGCTCGCCCATCCGTCGGTCATCGGGCACCTGCAGCGGCTCGGCGTCACGGCGGTGGAACTGATGCCGGTGCACCAGTTCGTCGCGGAGCAGTCCCTGGTCGCGCGCGGCCTGACCAACTACTGGGGCTACAACACGATCGGGTTCCTGGCCCCGCACAACAGGTACTCCTCGGCCGGGCAGCGCGGCGAGCAGGTCGGTGAGTTCAAGGCGATGGTCAAGGCGCTGCACGAGGCCGGCATCGAGGTGATCCTCGACGTGGTCTACAACCACACGGCCGAGGGTGACCACATGGGGCCCACGCTGTCCTTTCGCGGCATCGACAACGCCGCCTACTACCGGCTCGACGGCTCGCAGCCGTGGCGCTACCTGGACTACACCGGCTGCGGGAACAGCCTCAACGCCCGCAACCCGCACTCGCTGCAGCTGGTCATGGACTCGCTGCGGTACTGGATCCTGGAGATGCACGTGGACGGGTTCCGGTTCGACCTCGCCTCGGCGCTGGCCAGGGAACTGCACGACGTGGACCGCCTTTCCACGTTCTTCGACCTGGTCCAGCAGGACCCGGTCGTGTCGCAGGTGAAACTCATCGCCGAGCCGTGGGATGTCGGCGAGGGCGGCTACCAGGTCGGCAACTTCCCGCCGCTGTGGAGCGAGTGGAACGGGAAGTACCGGGACACCGTCCGCGACTTCTGGCGCGGCCGCCCGGCGACTAGGCCGGAGTTCGCGTCCAGGCTCACCGGGTCCAGTGACCTGTACGCGACGAGCGGGCGACGCCCGTTCGCCTCGATCAACTTCGTCACCTGCCACGACGGGTTCACCCTGACCGACCTGGTCAGCTACAACGTCAAGCACAACGAGGCGAACGGGGAGGGCAACAGGGACGGCACCGACGACAACCGGTGCTGGAACTGCGGTACCGAGGGCCCGACCGACGATCCCGGCATCGGTGAGCTGCGGGCCAGGCAGCGGCGGAATTTCCTGGTTACCTTGTTCCTGTCACAGGGAGTGCCGATGCTGTTTGCGGGAGACGAGATGGGGCGCACCCAGCAGGGCAACAACAACGCCTACTGCCAGGACAACGACGTGTCCTGGGTGGACTGGGGCCTGGCGGCGGCCGAGCGGGACCTGCTGGAGTTCACCCGCGCCCTGGCCGACCTGCGCCGGGATCACCCGGTCTTCCGGCGGCGCAGGTTCTTCCGCGGCCACCCGCAGGCCGCCGACGACGAGACCGGAGACCTCGTCTGGCTCACCCCCGCCGGCGAGGAGATGACCCAGGAGGACTGGGGCGCCGGCGACGCCAAGTCCCTGGGCGTGTTCGTCAACGGGGAGGCGATCAGCGAGCCGGATCCGCGCGGTGAGACGATCACCGACGCCAAGTTCCTGCTGCTGTTCAACGCGCACAGCCAGCCCCGGACGTTCACCCTGCCCGAGGCCAGGCTCGCGGCGGGCTGGCAGGTCGTGATCGACACGGCTGAGCAGGGCCTGACGGTCGCCCCGCCGGTCCTGACGCCGAAGAGCGAGCTCGAGGTATCGGGCCGCACGGTGATCGTGCTGCGATCGGCGGACTGAGATGAGCCAACTGCTCGCGCGGTCCGACCTGACCGACAACGATATCGCCGGGCTTTACGCCTATCCGCCGGGTCAGTGGCTGCGCGCCAACATGGTGGCCAGCGCGGACGGGGCCGCGAACCTCGAAGGCGTCTCCGGTGGCCTGTCCTGCGCCACGGACCGGCACGTGTTCGCGCTGCTCCGCACGCTCGCCGACGTCATCCTGGTCGGCGCGGCGACCGTGCGCACCGAGCGCTACGCGCCGGTCCGGCCGCGCGAGCTGTGGCGTCATCTGCGCGAAGGCCGGGCGCCGACGCCGCCGATCGCGGTGGTCAGCACGCGCCTCGATCTCGACCCGGCCAGCCGCCTGCTCGCCGATTCGCCGCCAGACGCGCGCACGATCGTCATCACCGGCGGCGCGTCGCCGCCGGACCGCCGCGCCGAGCTGGCCTCCCGCGCGGACGTCATCGTGGCCGGTGAGGCGGACGTCGACATGAAGGCTGCCGTCAAGGCGCTTGCCGAGCGCGGCTACCAGCGGATTCTCGCCGAGGGAGGCCCGCACCTGCTGGCCCAGCTCCTCGCGGCGGACCTGCTCGATGAGCTGTGCCTGACCGTCGCGCCGCTGATGACGGGCCCGGCCGCGGGCCGCATCGTGGCAGGCTCCCTGGCCCCGGAGCATCCGCTGCCCCTCACCCTGGCTCACGTCATCGAAGCTGATGACTTCCTGCTGTGCCGCTACGTGAGAAAAGACAATTTATCCAGAACGGGCAGTGGTGCGTGCCCCGGGCAGGCTTGCCGTGCCAAGGGCTTAGGGAAGCTGGCCGGGGCGGTTGACTATGGCGACCTGGATCAGGGCGTCGCCGCCTTTTGGTTGGCTAAGCCCCAGGTCGCGCACGGTGAGCTTGTCCTGCAGCTGGGTCTCCTGCAGCTGCACGCCGATCCGCTGGTGCAGCCAGTGGCCGTCGGTCCGCGGGTCAAGCCCGAGCACCCTGACCTCTCCACCGTCCCGCTTCCGCAGGCCCTCCATGCACTCCACCGCGGTGGTCTTGCCGACGCCGTTCGGGCCGAGGATGCCGAAGATCTCGCTGGCCGTCCAAGGAGCCGGGTACGTCGTGGCCGGGCTCGCCATGCTGGCGTGGCTGCGGGACGGGGCAGGTGAATTCATGGCGCGGGAGCCTCACATTCAGGTGGGCGCGGATACGGTACAAGCGAATGCTTGACCCCTAGAGCCAGAGAGGGCGCCATGCCGCTGCAGAGCCAGGTAGACCAGATGAAACAGAACGCAGAACTCGACCTCAACCCGGTCTACGTGCAGGAGGGAACCTGCGAGATCCCGGTCTACCGGCTGGGCCAGGACGGCGTGCAGGCCGCCACCGCCCTGCAGATCGTACGGGATGAGCTGATCCTGGACGGGAACGCGCGGCTGAACCTGGCCACGTTCGTGACCACCTGGATGGAGCCGGAAGCGCAGACGCTGATGGCCGAGTGCTTCGACAAGAACATGATCGACAAGGACGAGTACCCGCAGACCGCCGAGCTCGAGCGGCGGTGCGTGAACATCCTGAGCGACCTGTGGAACGCGCCTGCGGGCTCCGGCGCGACCGGCTGCTCCACCACGGGGTCGAGCGAGGCGTGCATGCTCGGCGGAATGGCGCTGCTGTGGCGCTGGCGGGCCAGGCGGCAGGCGGCGGGGCTGGACGCCAGCCGGCCGAACCTGGTGATGGGTGCCAATGTGCAGGTGTGCTGGGAGAAGTTCTGCCGGTACTGGCAGGTCGAGCCCAAGCTGGTGCCGATGGAGCAGGGACGGCTGCACCTGCGCGGCCCGGAGGCCGTGGCGGAGTGCGACGAGAACACCATCGGCGTGGTGGCGGTCCTCGGCTCCACCATGGACGGCAGCTACGAGCCGGTGGCCGAGATCAGCGCCGCTCTCGATCACCTGCAGGCAACCCGCGGGCTAGACATCCCCGTGCACGTGGACGGGGCGTCGGGCGCGTTCGTGGCCCCGTTCCTCCAGCCGGACCTGGTCTGGGACTTCGAGGTGCCGCGGGTGGCCTCGATCAACGCCTCGGGGCACAAGTACGGGCTCGTCTACCCCGGCGTCGGCTGGATCGTCTGGCGGGACGCCGCGGCGCTCCCCGACGACCTGGTGTTCCACGTCAACTACCTGGGCGGTGACATGCCGACGTTCGCGCTCAACTTCTCGCGGTCAGGCGCCAACGTAGCGGCCCAGTACTACAACTTCCTCCGGCTCGGCTTCAACGGGTACCGCCGGGTGCACAAGGCCTGCCAGGACGTCGCCCTGCACCTGTCCGGCGAGATCGCCAAGATGGGGCCGTTCGAGCTGCTCACCGACGGCAGCGAGCTGCCCGTCTTCGCGTTCAAGCTGCGCGACGACGTGCAGGGCTTCACGGTCTTCGACCTGTCCGAGCGGCTCCGCCAGCGCGGCTGGCAGGTGCCCGCCTACACGTTCCCCGAGAACATGACCGACACCGCGGTGCTCAGGGTCGTGGTCAGGAACGGGTTCAGCCGGGACCTGGCCGGGCTGTTCCTCGACGACCTGCAGCGCCAGGTGAAGATCCTGCACCTGCACCCGCACCCGCACGCTCCGCTCGTCGCCCCGAACCAGCGCGAGGCGTTCTCCCACTGAGTACTTGTTCATTCAGTAGCCGGCGGGCCCGGGCTCCCGCTCTGCGTAGGCGCGGGCGCCGTGGTAGTGGGGGTCGGCGCTGGATTCATGGTCTGGGTCGCGGTCGGCGTCGGCGCGGCGCTTGTGGCGGGGGCCGGGCTCTGGGTCTGGGTCTGGGTCGCGGCCGGGCTCGGCGCGGTGGTGGTGGTGGCCGGAGTGTCGCTCGGGGCCGGGCTGGCGGGCTGGTAGGTGCTCTGAGTCGCCGGCGGGGCGGGGGAGGTGGTCTGGGCGGCCGCGGCCATCTGCGGGGCATGCACGACTGGCGGGTGGCTGTTGCCGGTCAGGGCGAAGCCCGTGGCGGCCGACGCCCCGACGAGCCCGGCGACGAGCGAGGCCACCGCAAGCGGGCGCAGCAGGCCGCGCCGCACGCGCCGGCCGGGCCGGTCCTGCGGGCGCTGCTCGACGGGCGCCCACTCGGGCTGCATCCTCGCGACGGTGACCGTCTGCGGGGAACCGGCCCGGGCGGGGCCGACTCTGGTCTGGGCGTACGCCGACGCCGGCGCCGGCGCCGGCGCCGGCGGCGGCGCCGGGTCTGCCGCGGTCGCGGCGACCGTGAGCCCGGGG
>JBOHCG010000156.1:0-13738 GCA_050698735.1 Streptosporangiaceae bacterium
GCAATCCGTTGCGGAACGGGAGTGCATATCGCTCCAGTTCGATTGCCCCCCATTCCGTCACCCATAACTGGCATATCGGGCGCAAAGCCGCGGGAAGGGGCGCAAAGCCGCGGGAAGGGGGGCAAAGTCATCTCATGACGAATGGGGCAAAGGTTGCGTTAGCAGACGTCCTGGCTGCGTGACTACCAGGATCTGTGGGTCAGGCGGGCGGCCATGCGGGCGGTACGGTGCCGTCCCATTGGGCGAGCGGCGCGCAGTGCCATCGCCACCGCTCGGGCTGGTGCGACCTGCCCGGCAGGCCGATCCGTCCGTTGGCGTGGAGCAGCGCGGTCCACGGGTCGGGAGCCGGCTCGTACCAGGGGAACAACCGGGCCAGGACCTGTCCGGCCAGGTCCGGCTCCGGCATGAACTCCGCACCGAGCCCGGTGCCTGCGTCCCTGGTGTGCACGAGGATCTCGTCGCACGCCATCGCGGCGAACCCGGACGCGTCCGCGGCACCCGCCGGGTGGAATCCGCGCTGGGTCGATGGCAGCGTATCGATCATGGTCGCGCACAGCTCGGCGGCGCTGCGCAAGCTGATCGCCAGCTTGGCCGGCTCGGCGTCAGGCAGCACCGTGACGTCGAACGCGCCGTCCTCGGGGCCTGTCGTGTAGTCGATCGCGTACCAGAGCACGCCGTTGGCGGCATGGGCGACCACTGACGCCACGGTGAAGTCCAGGCCCGGGACAGGTACGGACCAGTCCTGGCCGGTCAGCGGCTCGAGGAACTTCAGTGCCGCCTCGGCGGCCCCACGCACATCGGCTGCATGCATGCAACCGACCCTACAGGTCGATTGCGATCGTCAGCGGAGGCCCAGCTAACGATCGCGCTGCTGTGCATCGGAGTCTGTGCTTGTGTGCGCGGGCGGACCAGCCGAACTGGCCTTGATCGCCCACGGTACAAGCGTCTCGGTGCTGCGCCCGCAACAGCCCGACGCGTTACCTGGGGATTTGACCTGACGCCGTCCGGCTCAATCGACCAGGGTCGACCTGCCGCTGTGGCCAACTTAGCGGTCAACCGCTGATTTCAGCCAGTCTTGCCGCAGCTTCGGAGCGGGTGCCGGGGTCGAACTTGTCGTCGGCCACGATGCTCCGCAAGGCCCCGGCGCCACGAGCTGGGTCGTCTTCGGCCAGTCTTAGCGCCGACTCAAAGCGGTCGTCATCTTCGTCTTTGTACATGGCGGTGCCGGCCTTCCTTTGAAAGGGGCGTCTCCCTATACGCTGTCCGTGGATGGACGAAGCGCAGGGTAGACATCCCGAGTGTGAGATGAAGCCCACGCTACCCACGCGCTTGCACTGCAAGAATGAGGCATCCACCCGCCTTCGAGCGGGGATTTCCCATGTCGCCAGGGGCTCGGGCTGAACTGATCTCCCGGTACTCATCCGCAGCCGCCCAAAGCCGTCGCCTGCGCCCGCTTGCTCACTCAACGTCAGAAAGGCAAGGTCATCGGCCTAGTAACCATAACGGCGCCGACAAGCCGACCACGATGCGGGTAATCCGCGGCCTGGACGCGCCCGACGCGGGTACCGCGCTGATCGGCGGGCGGCGCGATCGCGAACTGCACCCGCCGTTGTGCCACGTGGGCTCGCTGCTGGACGCCTCCGCGCTTCAGCCGGGGCGCCCGGCGAGGAACCACCTGGTGTGGCTCGCGTGCTCCCAGGGCCTGAAGGCCGCCAGGGTCGACGAGGTCATCGAGCAGGCGGGCCTGACCACGGTGGCCAGGCGGGTCGGCACAGCGGTCCGAACCCATGCCGATGCGCACGGTGCCAGGTCCCGGCTGGCTGCTGCTGGCGATCTCCCCCAGGGTCGTGGAGAAACACGTCGCCAGCATCTTCGCCAAGCTCGGCCTCGCCCCCTCCGATAACGACAACCGCCGCGTCCTCGCCGCGATCAAGTACCTGGAGTCGTAACGGCCGCCGAGATCAGCGCAGGGCGATCGTCAGCGCCTGCCTCCGCGGCGGCGGGCGGGGTGACGAGCGCCGCTTCCGTGGTGACCGCGACTGGGATGAGGCGGCTGGTGGGCTGCGACCGGAGCCGCGCGGGCGGCCACCGACGCCTCCCGGTTGTGGCGCGCTATCACGACGACGACGTACACAAGCAAGAGCGTTACCCCGTCGAAGAACAGGCCCGCGATGATGTTCGGGATCGCCGAGCCGCCGCCGCTGGTGAGATTCCGCCCGGTGCCCCAGGCCCAGAGCGGGTCGCGGACGCCGAACGGCTGGCCGAGCGGCACCTGGCTGCCCCAGGTGGCGTGCGCGCCGCTCCTGGAAAGGTAGCCCTCGGTTACTATGCGGCAGCCGCCGCCCCGGCCGCCGGTGCAGGACTGGCCATACGACACCGGGTCGAAGGTGTCCTGGTGCTCCACGCCGAGCGCATATCCCCACGAGTTCACCTCGGCGGGCAGGATGGCCACGGTGATGGCAGTCATGGTGACGAGCATGAAGACGGCGAATACCCAGCTGCCATGGTGGCGCGGCGGATAGCTATGCGCGTGAGCGTACAGCGGGTAATGCGAAACGCTGCCCTTCGCGCTCGCCCGGACGGCCGCGTCGGCGCGGTGGATGCGTGACGTATCGACGATTACCACCACCAGCCCGGCCAGGGCCAGGGCGAGCAGCACGAAGACCGGGATAACGCCGAGGATTTCGGTCGTCCCGGTGAGGCTCTCGAACAGGTCTACGTCGATCCCCACGTACACGACGAGGCCGATAACGCTGCCCATCGCCACCCAGGCCCACCCGCGCCGCCGGTGATGCAGCCTGACGAGGCCGGCAACATCCGACGACTCGCTGGTATCCGGCCGGGCTGGCGCTTTCGGCATCGGCTTCCCCTCGCGTGAACCGCGCGGTCTCCCGCCCCGCCTCATGGTAGGGCGCCTAATGGCAGGCAGCTGGGGCGGCAGGTAATTCAGTGGTAGTTGCCCGGGCCAGGCTTACATACTGAAGCCCCGGGGGTCTCTAGCGGAGTTGCCAGCATGTGGATCGTGT
This sequence comes from Streptosporangiaceae bacterium, assembly GCA_050698735.1. GTDB lineage: Bacteria > Actinomycetota > Actinomycetes > Streptosporangiales > Streptosporangiaceae > Palsa-504. Next base: position 3,027 of record JBOHCG010000156.1, read on the forward strand.
CCCGTCGGCACCGTGCGGCTGAGCCGCTGCCAGATACCGGCGATGATGAGCTGAGAGCGGAGCTCATTGCCTCGTACTGGCAGGCCCATGACGAGCGGATAGCCGCGGCCAGCTTCCGCGCCATGGCCAGGCAGCTGCCCGGCCTGATCGGCCACGCGGTGCGGCTGGGCTGGGAGGCGAACCGGCGCGACACCACCGCGACGATCGTGCTCAACCTGGCCTCGGGCATCTTCACCGGGTACGCCCTGCTGGCCACGACCGGCGTCCTGCAGGCGCTGTTCGCGGCCGGGCCGACCCCGCACCGGGTCCGCGCCGCGCTGCCGTCGCTGGTCCTGGTGGCGATTGCCATCGCGGCCCGTACCGGGTTGCAATCGGCCGCGGGCTGGGCGCAGTCCAGGCTCGAGCCGCAGGTGGACCGCGTGGTCGAGCTGCGGCTGCTCGACCTGACCAGTCAGGTCGAACTGGCCGCGTTCGACGACGCCAAGTTCAACGACGCCATGCTGCGCGCCCGCGACCGCGGCGCGTTCTCCGCGCACCGGGTGGTGGGCAGCGTGCTGGACTGCGTCACGGCGGCGGTCGGGATCGTCGCGGCCGCGTCGGTGGTCGCCGTGCTGCAGCCGGTGCTGCTTGCGCTGCTTGTCCTTGCCGAGCTGCCGGGCGGCTGGGCCGCGGTGCGTTCGGCCCGGATCGAGTACCTGACCAGCTTCGCGCTGGCCGACACCCAGCGCCGGAAGTGGATCTTGTCGGACCTGATGGCAGAGCGCGATACCGCGGCCGAGCTGCGTTCCTTCACGCTGCGGCGTTTCATGCTGGACCGGGTGGCCAGGCTCGCCGCGTACGCACGCGATGCCGAGATGCAGGCAGCGGGGCGGCAGACGCTCACCAAGGTCGTCGCGCAGGCCGCGACCGGAGTGGCCACCGTGGGCGTGTACCTGGTACTCGGCGTGCTGCTGTCGGCGGGCCTGGTGCCGCTGGCGGTGGCGGGCACGGCCGTGCTCGCCATCCGCTCCGCTCAGGCATCCCTGGCCAACCTGCTGTACGCGGTGAACCAGTGCTACGAGGAGGGGCTGTACTTCTCCGATTACCTGAACTTCTGCGCGGACGCCAGGAGCCGCATCCCCGGCCCGTCGAAAAGGCCGGCGCCCCGCGACTTCAGCCGGATCACCGTGGACAAGGTCACGTTCAGCTACCCGGACGCCGCGGAGCCCGCGCTGCGCGAGGTCAGCGTCGAGATCCGCCGCGGCGAGGTGGTCGCCCTGGTCGGCGAGAACGGTTCGGGCAAGACCACCCTGGCGAAGATCCTGGCCGGCCTGTACCGGCCAGGCTCTGGCGACGTCCACTGGGACCAGACCCCGCTCGCCGACGTCAACCCCGAACCCATGCGGGAGCAGATCGCGGTGATCGCGCAGGATCACGCCAACTGGCCGCTGACCGTACGGCACAACATCACCATGGGCCGGCCCGCCGACGGCGGCCTGCTCACGTCCGCGACCATCGCATCGGGGGCGGACACCGTGATCGAGAAGCTCGCGCACGGCTACGACACGCTGCTGGACCGCCGGTTCAAGGACGGCGCCGAACTGTCCGGCGGCCAGTGGCAGCGGATCGCCGCCGCGCGGGGCTTCTACCGGGCCGCGCCGCTGCTGATCATGGACGAGCCCACCGCCGCCCTGGACGCCCGGGCCGAGTACGCGCTGTTCTCCTCCGTCCGCAGCCACGCCGAGGACCGCAGCGTGCTGCTCATCACGCACCGGCTGGCCAGCGTCCGGCACGCGGACCGGATCTACGTCCTGCGCGACGGCCGGGTCATCGAGCAAGGCAGCCACGACGAGCTAATGGAACTGGCCGGCCAGTACGCCGAGCTCTACACCCTCCAGGCCGCCCAGTACAGCTAGCGCTGGCAACTCCGCCCCAAGGTCCGGTCGGCCGTGGCGGCACCGCTCGCGTCCCGGTACTTCCGCCGCCGGACCACCGAACAGCGATGACTCGACCGCCGATTCCGGCGAACCAGGCAGGGCAGTCACCGGTACCGGTCCCGCGCACCACCGCCCGTTCTGATAATTAAATTCCCTTTTATTCCGAACGGTCGGTGGTGCCCGTCCCAAGCCTGCCTTTACGGTCGCCAGTGGCGTCAGTAATTTCCCGCCATATAGTCTGCATGTCCCGGCGGCGTTCGCGCTGCTCGCCTGGTGGCGCCTGATCCAGGTCAGTCCCGGCCGCGCCCGCCGCCGATGACCAGCACACGGTTATTCGAGTGGCCGGCGGGCGATGGCGGCCGGTTCGCGCCCGGCCAGCAGCCAGCTCACGGCCACCGCGATCAGCGGCAGGCCAGCCAGGATCCACAGCAGGTCGGCCACCGGGACGCTGGCCAGCTCGGAAAGCTGGTCCAGCTTGTTGGTCCTGAAGAAGCTGATCGCGGCGAGATAACCCGCGGCCGTTCCGAGGACCGCCCCGGTCAGCGCGAGCGCGCCGGCGGTCGCCGCGGTAAGCGCGCGGCGGGCCGTAGCGCTCGCCCCGGTGGCGGTCAGGGTGCGCAGGTCGCTGGCTGTCTCGCTGCGGACCAGGCCGATGCTCATCGCGAGGATGCCGAGCGCGAGCACCATGCCGAAGATCGTGGCCGCGTCGGTGATCTGGGTGAGCGACGGGACGTCGTTGACGGTCTCGATGCTCGCCCCGGCCGCCGCCGCGGTCTGCAGGGCGTTGGTGACCTGGGTGGCGCTCAGCCCGCCCGGCGCCTGGATCAGCCAGCCGGTCGTGGTCGCGGTGAACCTGAACTCCCGCATGGCATGCTCGGTGATCACCGTGTTCGGCGCCGAGGTCCCTGAAGGGAGCGCGCCGATCTCCTGGATCGGCGGGTTTGCCGTGCAACTGCCCGGCAGGCACGGGGTGCCGGGGGGCGTCTTCTCCACGTACCAGAGGTCCAGGTCCGGCGTCGCGGACAGGCCTGGCCGCATGGACAGGAAATCGGCATCGGGATTGACCTGCGCCGGCGTGATCCCGAACGCGTTCAGCAGCTGCGGGGTCGCGACGTAGGTGGGGCCGGAGAAGCCCCGTCCGGGTCCGCTGTACCCCAGGGCGCCGCTCGGCGTCTCCAGCGTGATCAGGTAACGGTCATCGAGCGAGGCGGCGATGCGCTGCGCGGCCGCCGCGGTGGCGGCGAGCTGGCCCGCGGTCGGCTGCGGCCCGTTCGGGTCGTCGTGGCCGGGCGGGTAGACGATGAGCTGGCTGGACGCCAGGTTGGGGCCCACGTAGTCGAGCGGCCCGAGCCGGGCGGCGGTGACCACGCTGACGACGGACGCGATCAGCACGCTGAGGCTGATCGCCGCGAGCGCCGGGCCCGAGCGGCCGCGGTAGCGCGCCAGGTCCCGCAGCGCGAGCCGCACCATGACCGGCGTCCAGCGGCCGAGCCTGCCCGCCGCCCCAAGGCAGGCCGGGGACAGCAGGATAAGAGCGACCACGAGCGCGACGAGTCCGCCCGCGAGCTCGCGCAACTGCGCCTTGCTGACGCCGGAATCGCCGTTCCCGACGCCGGCGCCGACCATGCCGAGCAGGAAAAACGCCAGCACCAGGAAGCCGAGACCGAACGGAATCGCCAGGTGACGCGTCGCCTTCGGCGCGGGCGGGCGCCCGGATAGCGCGGTCACGACAGGAACCCGGGCGATCGCCCTGGCGGGCCGCGCGGCGGCGGCGTAGGTCGCGAGCACGGCGAGGATCATCGAGACCCAGATCACCGTCCAGGGCAGCTGGAACGCGCCGATCACGTGGTGGGCACTGGCCTGGACGTGCGGCCGGTAGGCGAGCCAGGCCACCAGGCCGAGCGCGAACCCGGCCGCCGCCCCTATGACACCGGTGGCGACGCCGTTGGCCCTGACCACGAGGCGGATGTTGGACTGGGTGGCACCCTGGGCGGCGAGCATGCCGATCGAGCGGAGCCTGCGCTGCGCCAGCACGGTGAAGCCGCCCGCCCCGACCATCGCGATGAGCAGCATGCCGAGCATGGTCGCCGCGAGCGAGATCGTCTCCGGGTTGAGCACGCTGTTCGCCGCGACCGTCTGCGGGGTCGCCACCGTCGGGCCGATGTCGTCCGGCGCGACGCCCGGCGCGTCGAACAGCACCGTTACCTGCGACGGCACTGTTGCATCCGACGACACCGGGACCTGGCCGGGCGCCACCAGGGCGAACTCATCGAGCAGGTCCTGCGGGTTCGCCACGATGCCGGTAACCTTCCTGCTGACGCCGCGAGAAGTCCAGGAGCTGCCGACCGCGAGATGGAAGTCCGAGGCAACCCCGCCGGTCACCGCCACCTGGCCGGCGCCGACCGGGAACCGGCCGCTGATCAGGGACAGCATCGGCGATCCGAACGCCCCGTGCGGATTCTGGGCGCGCAGGCTGTAGGTCTGGACAGAGCCGGGCACCGACAGCGTCTGGTTCTCGATCACGTCGACCGTGCCGAAGCGGCGGGAGATCGACGCGACCTCGGCGCCGACGCGCGAACCCGGCCCGGTGAACGTGGCGAGATCCTGCGCGGTGCCGAAGGCGGCGGTCGCCGGGCTGGGCGTGGCGGTCGCGACCGCTGGGCCGACGACCGTGGCGGCCACCGCGACCGTGATCAGCGCCAGGATCAGCAGTTGCTGGCGCCACTCGCGGCGCAGTAGCCGTATCGCCCAGCGGATGACCGCGAGACGCGCCGGAATGCCCCCGTTCGGCACCCTAACGCGTCATGGTCTGTATGCAGTCGGCAGGCCCCCGGGACCAGTTCGGCGATCGCTGTGGCTCGGACGGGAGGAGCGTTGAGCGAGGATTTCCCGGTGTACCTGGCCGGGCTCACGCAGGGATCGCTCCTGGCCGGTTACCGGCTCGAGGTCCCGCTCGGGGCGGGCGGCATGGCCGTGGTGACACCGGACACGCGTTAGGGTCGGCGGGTCCAGAGGCGTGGCCCACTTTTCTCTCCACGGGAAAGACGGGAGTGGTCTGTGTCTCAATAACGTTATTCGGCAGTTTCCGCTTGATTTAAGCAGACTTTAGGTGCTGAATTTAGGCGGGTTTTTAAAAAGTGCCTGGAGCGGAGCCGGTCGGCACGGTTCGTTCCGGCTCCGCGGATACGTAGTTCTGCCGATCCGGCGGACCGCGGCGTCGTGTGAGGCTACAGCCGACGGCCGCGTGCGATGGCGCGCCGCGGCAGAGGGGACGCCATGCTTGCGAACCGCACGCCGCTGCCCTCGGCGATCGTTCCGCCGTCCCAGGTCGTGGTGCCGGCCATCTACCGGTGCCGGCTGGATCATTACCGGCTGCAGGGCGTGCGTCGCAGCTTCCGGTACACCGTCTACCTTTGGTTGGTCGACGTCGACGATCTGCCCCGCCTGTCTTGGCCGCTGGCTTTGCTCGTCAGCTTCGAGCCCCGGCGTCGATCGCCCCGGCTGATGCTGTCCGCCTACCGGATCCGTCCGGCCATGGAGCGGAAGGTGGCGCGTGGGCTTGGTGGTCTCAGATCGGGTAGCGGGTGGGTTCGGTGGTGTAGAGGCGGCCGGCGGGTGTCCTCCAGCGGATGACCGCGGGGGTGGGTTGCTCGACCTGCCATCGCGGATTCTGCTTGAGGCGATGGTGATGTCTGCACTTCGGACCGCCGTTACACTCACACGTTCGACCATCTGCCTCATACGGGATGTTGTGCTCGAAATCGCACTGGGAAGCGGGCCTCCGGCAGGTCGGGGCGGTGCAGGTGGCGTGCCGGACCTCGGTCAGGTGGCGGAGCATGACGCCTGGGTCGTGGCCCCGGGCCTGGTGCCGGTGATCACACTCGCCGGTCGCGACCGGGCCGATGGCGATGATCAGGTCCCGTTGCCCCGGGACGCCGGCGGACAGCCGCCACGTGCCGTATCCGCCCGGCGGGCCTGGGTCGCCGGTGGCGGTGAAGGAGAACCGCTGTCCGTCAGGGCCACCAGGCGGGTCGTGACCGCCGGGCGGACCCGGGCCGCCCGGCGGACCCGCGCCGGACCGGCCCTGTTTCTGCCGTTTCGCCCGGGGCTTTCTGGGGTCTTTCGGGGCTGGCCTGGCGCAGCCGTGGCCGATGGCGTGGCCGTCGGCGTCGGTGACCGTCACGCACCACGCGGTCTTCGGGTTGCGGGCGGCGGCGCGGGCCAGGTCACGGGCCAGCCAGGGGTCGAGGGGACCCAGCGCGCCGGCCTCGCCGGGCCGGTCGGCCAGGCCGAGCGCGGTGGCCAGCGGGACGGTGAGGTTCAGCCGGGCCGCGAACCCGGCCGGGAACGGGCCGCCCGGAAACGGGTCGGCCGGCGGCCGGTAATCCCACGGATTGACGGGCCACGTCTCCGCGGCCGGCGACTCGGCGGGTGACGCAGCGGCGGGTACCGCGGCCGCGGGGCGGGAGTCCACGCCGAGCAGGATGTCCAGGTAGGCGCGGGAACGCAGTACGTCCATGTCGCCGTCCAGGCCCGCCGCCCGCAGTTCCTTCGCCCACGCGGTGACCCGCTGGTCGGCGGCCAGGACCTGCGCTGAGGGCAGCTCCCGGCCGGCCAGGCCGGCGTTCCCCGAGCCCTCCATCCACCGCTCCACCCGGGTTTTCTTCGCCGCCTCCTCACGCCGCTTCTTCGCCTTCCCCGGCGCGACTTCCATGACCGCGCGGGCGATCGCGGCACGCAGCCCCGGCCGGGTCAGCCGGGCGGCCCGTCCCAGGACCAGTTTCTCCGCCGCGGCCGCCTCGCCCGGGTCCAGCGCACTGGTGGCCTGGGAGATGATGTCCGCCTTGGCCTGGCTGAGGACCCCGTCCCACAGCGCGGCCATCGTGGCGGGCAGCCGGGCGGCCATATCGTGGGCCAGGCCCAGCAGCTCCTCGGCGGCGGCCCGGGACTCCCCCAGCGCGCACGACAGCTCATCGACCGCGAACTCATCCCACGCCTCCGGCAGCAGCGCGCCGGCCATCTGCGGACCCGCGGCGCCCTCCGCCGCGGCGTCTTCGGCGGGGTCGCGCAGGCCTGAGCCTTCCGGCGCGGCGTCTTTGCCGGAGACCAGCGGAGGCGAGCCTTCCGTCTCGGCGGCTTTCCCGGAGTCCGGAACGGGGACCTGCGGGGCGCAGGCCCCGGCTGGGCGGCGGCGGATCAGTTCCGCGATGGCGGCCAGCTTGCGGGCCGCGGCGTGCGCCTCGACCCGCGCCCACGCGCAGATCACGCCGACGATCTCATCGTCGGCCGCGCCAGGGTAGCGGTCGCCGGGGCCGGCCACCGCGTCGGCCAGCCCGGCCAGCACCGCGCAGCCCGGAGCGGTATCCAGCGCGAACCCGGACCCGAACCCGAACCCGGCCGCCGGGCTGGCATGCTCACCGGGGAACGACGCCGCCGACCCGGGCTGCCCCGGCCCGCGGCGGCCCGGCGCCGCACCCACCGCCCCCCACCCGCCATAAAACGCCATCCGCGCCGCATGCTCACGGTCCCGGGCCTCGGCCGCCGTGATCTCCCGGGCCTCCGCGATCGCCGCGTCGATCTCATCCCAATCGGGCGGGTCCTCCAGGTCCGGATCGACGGACTCTTCCTCATCCGCCCTGGCGGCCACGATCGCGGCCCATTCGTCGTAATCAAGCCAGTCCGGGGTGGCGGCAGGGAACTCAGCCTCCCCGGCCACGGGAGGTGCTACCGGGAGGGGTGAGTCATCGGCCCGCCCGGCAGGCGGGGCCTGCGCACCGCCGGCCGGACCGGGAGGCGGTGGCAGCATCTCCCCTTCCCCCGGCTCAGGGGCACGCCGGGCGGGACCCTCGTCTCGCCCTGGCCCGTGAGCCGGTCCCGCGGCCATGAACCACCGCCCGTTCAGGTAATTGATCTTGAATGCAGGATATTGGATCTATGCGAACATTATATCTATAATCGATCCTGAGCGCAAAGTAGGACACGGCGATTTCTGCAGTCTTAAAAAGGTCGCTTCCCGTGGTCGATTGCCGTCGGCACGAGCTGGCTCCGAGGGTCGATGACCGAGCGGGCATGCTGAATTGCAGGACATGCTGACGGGCGAACCGAATTGCGGCGCGCTGACGGCCGAGCTCGATTACTGCGGCTAGACGGCGCGAGCGCAGGGGGGGTCGGTCGTGATGCCGCTGGTCGCGCCGATCACGTACGTGCCGGTGATCCGGTTGTCCTAGTCACGCGCAGCACGGCGTCCACCCCCAGCTCGCGCAGGCCGTGCAGTTCCTGCTCCAGCACCACCCGGTTCCGGTCCCGGCAGGACAGGGTGATCCACGGCCGCGTCCCGGCCTGCTGCAAGATCGAGGCCAGCTGCGCGGGCGGGAAGTCGGGCCGGTCCTGGTGCTCACCGACCAGTACAGCGTCGCTGACCGGGGCCAGAATGCCGGCCACCGCGGCGTGGGCCGGCACCGAATACGGCTCGGAGCTGAAGTCGGTCAGGATCAGCGGCACCGCCTTAAGCGGTACCGGCGGCACCGGATCGGGCCACGTCACCGGGACGGGGAACACGCACGGATACGGGCCGACCTCACAGCCGCCGTCCGGCTGGACTCCGCCGCACGGGCCCATGACCATGCGCTTAGGGCAGCCCGAGTGAGCGTTCCCGTCCAAGTTCAGTCCAGGGTCCCTTCCCTGCCGCCGCCTCCGGTCGCCGCCAGGGCGGCACGGCCAGCCTAGGCCCGGGCACCGAACGTCGCTACCCGGCGGCGAGCGACCGGGCCAGGCCTCGGCGAGCCGCGGCTTCCATCCCGTAAAAGACCACGTCAGCGGCGGCCTTAGGATCAGCACCAGCGTGGCGAGCAGCACGACCTCCTCTGCCTTGTTGCCTGACTGCTCGCTGTCGAGTTGCTGAGCCGCCGCGCCCGTCACGCCCTCATACAAGCCCGCGCCGCTGACCAGCGGCTTGATGTGGTCGGCAGCTTGGGCGCGGTCGCGACGACCGCCACCGCGACGATGATCCACACCGCGATCACCCGCCACGGATGGTTTGTCACCATCGGCCAGGCGCGGTGAACACGCCGCCGCCCTGCCGCTTCCGAGTGGGTGCGCCGGCCGCTCCGCCGGACGCCCGACTGCCCTGTATCCCCGTGCGGTGAGTCATGCCCCGTCCTTATCTCATCCTCCGTCTACTACACAGCCTCGCGCATCCGCCGTACGCCAGGTAGCTCGGGGTCTCATCAAGATCGCATGACAGATGTCACGAATTCTGACTCGGCAAAGAAGAACATGCAGCTTGACAGCGTGCCGAGGCTTGCTGGTAGGTAAGCCTAAGTTAGGTAAGACTAAGTTAGGTTTGCCTAACCTAACTGTCGCCGATTGCCGGGTCATGAAGGGGTTGACGCTGTGCTGCCGACGTTCGTGATCGGGCTGCGCGAGGGCCTGGAGGCGGCGCTGATCGTCGGGATCATCGCCGCGTTCCTCGGCCAGCAGGCCCAGCTCACCGCCGCCGTCCAGGCGTACTCCGGCTACGTCGACCAGAACGCCGTCGACCTGGTCACTCACACCCGGGCGTTCTGCCAGGCGATCGACGCAGGCAACATGAGCCAGGCGGAGGTCCTGTACCCGAGGGCCAGGATCTACTACGAGCGGATCGAGCCGGTCGCGGAGATCTGGGCAGCCTGGACACCGACATCGACGGCCGCTGGGAGAACCCGGTCACGGTGGCGTCCCAGTTCATCGGCTTCCACAAGATCGAGCAGCTGATCTGGGAAGACAACACGCTCGTCGGGGCGCCGAAGCTGTGCTCCGGCCTGGTGGCCAACGAGCGGCAGCCGCTGACGCTGGTGCGCAGCGCGCAGTACAACCCGCTGGAGACGGCCAGCGGCGCCACCGACCTCATCAACGAGGCCGCCACCTCGAAGATCACCGGCGAAGAGGAACGCTACTCCAACACCGACCTACCCGTCTTCCAGGCCAACGTCGCAACCTGGCCAGGATCGGCATCGGCGTCGTCGCGGCCGGGACGCTGCTCGGCGGCCTGTTCTTCATCGCGTTCATGAAGAACCCGGCCCAGTTCATCCGGCTGCAGACCTCGCTCGCCGCCGACGCCCTGAACGAGTACATCCAGCACACCGGCAGCGCCGTATTCGCCTGCCCGCCCGGCCTGCGCGCCGACCAGCACTGGGGCGACACCCCCTGGCGCTGACCGAGCGCGTGCCGCGCAGCGGCCTCCGGTCAGGAATTTGCCCGGCACGCGCCGGACAAGCTATGAAATGACGGTACTTCACTCGTCATGACCAATATGCTCAGCCGCGATGGTGCACATGCGGAAGGGACGGTTCCCAGGCAGAGGAACCGCGGCCAGGCTCGGCGCTGCCGTGCTGGCACTGGCGGTCCTTGCCGCGGTAGCTGCTGGTGTTGCGTGGTCCGGCGGTACTCGCCCGCTCGCGTTTGCCAGGCCGGCGCAGTTGCCAGGCGGCGGCCGGGTGCTGTTCCCCGGGCACCTGCTTGTCGCCCTGTACGGCCACCCCGGTACTCCTTCGCTCGGCGCGCTGGGCCAGCAGGACCTGCAGGCAAGCATCACCCGGGCCAGGAACGAGGCCGCGGCGTACCGGAAGCTGACGCGCGCCCGCGTCGTGCCCGCCTTCGAGATCATCGCCACCGTCGCCGAGGGGTCACCGGGGCCGGACGGCGACTACTCCTACCAGACCCCGGTGGCCGTGCTGCGCCCGTGGGTCCTGGCGGCGGAGGCGGCCGGGATGTACGTCATCCTGGATCTGCAGGCCGGCCGGGCCAGCCTGCTCGCCC
>JBOHCG010000157.1:0-13733 GCA_050698735.1 Streptosporangiaceae bacterium
CATCAGGCCCGCCGCGCCCCGAGCCCCCGATCCGGCCGAGCCCGCCGCGCCGCCTGCCGCCATCACACCGCCGCCCGGCGCCCGCCCGCTGCCAGCGCCCGCGCTTGGCCTTCACGCGGTCGCCGAACGCTCCGCCGTGCTCACCGCGGACTGGGCACCGACCGCGGGGCGGATCCTGCTCGGCGTCGTGTTCGCCTGGTTCGGTTACCACGAGCTGCTGCTCCCCGGCCAGTGGACGCAGTACGTGCCGGCGGTCTCCGAGTCGTCGTCGCTGGCGGTCATCCTGGTGCTGGTCCACGGCTGGGTACTGCTCGTCCTCGCCGCCGCGCTGCTGGCGGGCATCGCGCCGCGAGCGGCGGCCGCGATCGCAAGCGTGATGATGCTGGAGATCGTGATCTCGCTGGCCGTCACCGGCCTGTCCGACACGGCCCTGCGCGACATCGGCGTGCTTGGCCTCGCCGTCTGCCTGGCGGGCAGCAAGAACCAGCGCCTGGTCCTGCGTAACTAAAGCGGCTATCGTCGTTGCTAAGAACCAGGCGGGACGTTCCAGGAGCAGACGATCGGGTCGCCATGCTCGCTGCCGAGCGTGCTGATCGTCCCGGTATCCAGCCGGAACAGCCGGCCGTAGGCCGGCTCGAGCAGCAGGTACCTGGCGGCGAGCACCCGCAGCACGTGACCGTGCGCCACCAGCACGACGTCCCCGTCGGCCAGCAGCGGTTCGACGCGGGCGAGCACCCTGTCGACCCGCTCGCCGACTTGAGCGAGGGTCTCGCCGGGGTGGGCGGCGTCGCCCGGAATCACGCCGTCCCGCCACAGCTCCCAGCCGGGATGCTCGTGCTGAATCTGCGGCGTGGTCAGGCCCTCGTAACCGCCGTAGTCCCATTCCCACAGATCGGGGTCCTGCTGAGCGCCGACAAGGCCGGCCAGTTCCGCGGTCGTCGTCGCGCGCTGCGCCGGGCTGGTGAAGACGGCCACGATCTCGCGGCGCGCCAGCACCGGGGCCAGGGCCTTGGCGGCTGCCTCTCCCACCGGGGTGAGCGGGATGTCCGTCCGCCCGGTGTGCTTGCCCGACTTGCTCCACGCGGTCTCGCCGTGCCGCAGCAGGATCAGGTCGCCCATGGCTCCCCTTAAAGGACGCGGCGCAGCGCGAGCAGGTCACGCATGCTGGCCTGGATCTTGACCCGGCCCGCGAGCCACATGCGCGCGATGTTGGCCGGGGTGGCGGCGAGCGACACGACGTCGTCGCTGTTCGCGGTCAGCTTGATGTCGGCCGGAGGCTCGTCGGGCCCGGCCTCCTTGACCGGCTCGGCTCCGTTCCCGGTGATCCTGGTTACGAACGTCACGCCGAGATCGGTCACATGGCAGCTGAACGTGCGATTGCTGAAGAAGCTGTCCCTTTCCTTCTGGTTCATCTCGCCCAGTCGGCCGGTAAGGGTCTGCAGCGCCCCACGGCACTCCTCGACTGAAGCCATGCGCGCCTCGCTCTTGTCGGCATCGGACGGTAGCGTTCCACGCGGAGGGTAGCGCACATGGACGAGAAATACCCAGACCACCGTACCGGGGATAAAGATCAAAACATCTATGCCGAACGGGCCGTGGCTGGCGGTCAAGCAATGAATGCGGAGCAGGTGGCTGCCGAACGGGCCGTGGCTGGCGGTCAAGCAATGAATGCGGAGCAGGTGGCTGCCGAACGGGCCGTGGCTGGCGGCCCGGCAACGGATACGGCGCGGGCGGATGCCGAACGGGCGCTTGCCGATGTCCCGCTAACGGGCGACACAAGGGTGGATGCCGCCATCGCGGGACTGAGCAGGCTGGCGGGTATGCCGCCGCAGGAACATGTCGCCGTCCTCGAAGAGGCGCACGGCCGGCTCCGCGACATCCTGGGCGAGCTCGCTGAGGACCGGCGTTGACCGCACCGCGCGCGAGGCTCGATGCCGAGCTGGTCAGGCGAGGCCTGGCCAGGTCGCGTGAGCAGGCGGGGGAACTGGTCGCGGCCGGCCTGGTCGCGGTCGCGGGCCAGCGCGCCGCCAAGTCGGCCACCCAGGTGGCCAGGGACGCCCCGATCACGGTCGCGGATCCCGAGGAGCCCGGCTACGTCTCCCGCGGCGGCCACAAGCTGGCCGGCGCGCTGGCCGCCTTCGGCGGCCTGGTGGTCGCGGGGCGGAACGCACTGGACGCGGGGGCATCCACCGGCGGGTTCACCGACGTGCTGCTGCGGGCGGGCGCCGCGCACGTCGTGGCGGCCGACGTGGGTTACGGCCAGCTGGCCTGGTCGCTGCGTACCGATCCGAGGGTCACCGTCATGGACAGGGTCAACGTGCGGACCCTGGAGCAGGTGAGCCCGGTGCCCGATCTCGTCGTCGCCGACCTCTCCTTCATCTCGCTCACCCTGGTGCTTCCCGCCCTCGTTGCCTGCGCGACCCCGGACGCCGATTTCGTGCTGATGGTGAAGCCGCAGTTCGAGGTCGGCAAGGGCCGCGTCGGAGCCGGCGGCGTGGTCCGTGAGACAACTGATCGTTCGGCGGCTGTAAAAAAAGTAGCCGTGGCGGCGGGTCAGCTCGGGCTCGGCGTCCAGGGGGTCACCGCGAGCCCGCTGCCTGGGGCGGCGGGAAACGTGGAATATTTCGTCTGGCTGCGCCGGGGTGCCCCGCCGCTCGACGAGGATGAGCTACGGCGGGCTATCCAGGAGGGACCCAGCTAGTGGGACGGCGGACGGTGCTCGTGATGGCGCACACGGGGCGGGAGGACGCGCTGCGCAGCGCCCGGCTGGTCGCGGCGAGGCTTGCCGCGGCCGGCATCGCCGTACGCACGCTCGCGGGCGAGTTCACCTGCCCGGGCGCCGAGGAGGTGCCGGCCAGCCTTGCGGCTGCCGAGGGCGCCGAGCTGGTCATCGTGCTCGGCGGCGACGGCAGCCTGCTGCGCGCCGCCGAGCTGTCCCGGCCCGCCGGGGTGCCGCTGATCGGCGTGAACCTCGGTCACGTCGGGTTCCTTGCCGAGGCCGAGCCGGACGGGCTGGCCGAGACGGTCGACCGGCTGGTGGCGCGGCAGTACGTGGTCGAGGACCGGATGACGATCGACGTGACCGTGCGGTGCAACGGCTCGGTCGTCGCGCTCACCTGGGCGCTGAACGAGGCCACGGTGGAAAAGGCGGCCAGGGAGCGGATGATCGAGGTGGTCCTGGAGGTCGACGGCCGCCCGCTGTCGCGCTGGGGGTGCGACGGGGTGGTCTGCTCCACCCCCACGGGATCAACGGCCTATGCCTTCTCCGCGGGCGGCCCGGTGGTGTGGCCCGAGGTGGAGGCGCTGCTCATGGTGCCGATCAGCGCGCACGCGCTGTTCGCCCCGCCGATGGTGGTGTCGCCGCAATCGGTCCTCGCGGTGGAACTGATAGAGGGTCACGAGACATCGGGAGCGGTTTTGTGGTGCGATGGTCGCCGTAAGGTTGACCTGCCGTCCGGTGCCCGGGTGGAGGTGCGGCGGGGGGCGCTTCCCGTGCTGCTCGCGCGGCTGCACGGGGCGGGACCACGGCGGTTCACCGACCGGCTGGTGGTCAAGTTCGAGCTGCCCGTTGCGGGCTGGCGGGGCCGGGCCAGGGAGGACGCTGGCAAGCATGCTTGAGGAAGTCCGCATCACCGGTCTCGGCGTCATCGACGACGCCGTGCTCGAGCTGTCGTCCGGCTTCACCGTGCTGACCGGCGAGACCGGTGCCGGGAAGACCATGGTCGTGACGGCGCTTGGCCTGCTGTTCGGCGGCCGCGCAGATCCGGCGCGGGTGCGGCCCGGCGCCGAGCGGGCTACCGTGGAAGGCCGGCTGTTCGTGTCGGCCGAGGTAGCCCGCGAGGTCGAGGACGCCGGGGGAGACCTCGACGACAACGGTTCCTCGCTGGTGCTGAGCCGCTCGGTATCGGCGGAGGGCAGGTCACGGGCCTTCGCGGGCGGGCGCTCGGTGCCCGTGTCGCTGCTGCAGGTGCTGGCCGACGACCTGGTGGCCGTCCACGGCCAGTCGGACCAGCAGCAGCTGCTCAAGCCCGGGCGGCAGCGGGACGCGCTGGACAGGTTCGGCGGCCCCGAGCTTGCCGTCGTGCTGCCGGACTACCGGCGGGCCTTCGCCAGGCACCGGGCGGTGCACGAGGAATTGGAGTCGCTGACCAACGCGGAGCGGGAGCGGGCGGCCGAGGCGGACACGCTGCGGCGCGGGCTGGCCGAGGTCGACGCGGTATCGCCGGTCGCGGGCGAGGACGCGGCGCTTGTCGCCGAGGAGGAGCGGCTCGCCAACGCCGACGCGCTGCAGGCCGCGGCCACCTCCGCGCACGAGGCGCTGCTCGGTGACCCTGCCTCGGCCTCGTCCGACGACTCGGACGCGGTGACGCTGCTCGGCATCGCGACGCGCGCCCTGGACGGGGTGCGCGCGCACGACGCGGCGCTCGGCTCCCTCGCGGACCGGCTGTCCGAGGCCAGCTACCTGATCTCCGACGTGGCCACCGAGCTGGCCTCCTACGCGCAGTCGCTTGACTCCGACCCGGCCAGGCTCGCCGTGGTGCAGGAACGCCGCGCGGCCCTCGGCCGGCTGATCCGGGCCTACGCGGGCAGGCCGGGCGACGTCGCGGGGGTGCTCGACTGGGCCAAGCAGGCCTCCTCCCGGCTGGCCGAGCTCGAAGGGGACGACGACAAGATCGCGGTCCTGGCCGCCGAGGAGTCGTCCCTGTGGTCCGAGGTGCTGGAGCTGGCCGGGCAGCTGACGGCGCTGCGTTCGGCGGCCGCGGCACGGTTCGCGTCGGAGGTGACCGCCGAGCTGACCGCGCTGGCAATGCCGCACGCGTCGCTGACCGCGGTGGTCACCGAGCTGGACTCGCCCGGTCCGTCCGGGGCCGACGACGTGGAGATCAGGCTCGCCGCGCATCCGGGCGCGCCGCCGCTGCCGCTGCACAAGGGCGCCTCGGGCGGCGAGCTGTCCCGCGTCATGCTCGCGATCGAGGTCGTGTTCGCCGGCGCGGACCCGGTGCCGACGTTCGTGTTCGACGAGGTCGACGCCGGCGTCGGCGGCAAGGCCGCCACCGAGGTCGGGCGGCGGCTGGCCAGGCTGGCGCGCTCGTCGCAGGTCATCGTGGTCACCCACCTGCCGCAGGTCGCCGCGTTCGCCGACAACCACCTGGTGGTGGAGAAGTCGGACGACGGCCTGGTGACCGCGAGCGGCGTGCAGCGGCTCGACCAGCGGACCAGGGTACGCGAGCTGTCCCGGATGCTGGCCGGCCTCGAGGACTCCGAGTACGGCCAGGCCCACGCCGAGGAACTGCTGTTGATGGCCGCCCGCGACCGCGAGGCGTCGCGCACCTGACATGGACTCAGGATCGCCGTCGCGGACGAGCCAGGCGGTCGCGCTGACCAGGGCCGGGATGACCCGGCCGTACACGGCCGAGGGCGACCCCGACGCGCAGCGCCGGCTCTGCGAGGGCATGCAGCCGCTTCGCCGGCCGCAGGCCGGGAGCGAGGCCGACCCGAGGCTGGGAAGCTCCGGCGAGGGCCGGTCCCTTCTGGTCGTCGCGCATCCGGCCTGACCGAGGGCTTGCCTCGCGGTCATCCCTCCGGGTCGTCCTCGTCGGCGGCCGGCGGCTCGTTGAAAAGAGCTCCCGTCCAGCCTGGAGTGTCGATGACGCCGTCGCCGGATGCTGCCAGCAGGGCGAGGAACGGGCCGACCTGGTGCCCGTCCTGGGCGGGATGCCGGAACAGGCTTCCCGGGTTCACCGTGTACTGGGTGCGGCGGCCGAGCTTGGCGAGGACCCTGGCCACGTGGGTCTTGACCGTCGCCTCGGCGAGGGTCAGCTCTTCGGCGATCTCGGCGTTGCTCAGGCCCCTGGCAAGCAGCCGCAGCACCTCGCCTGGGGGTGTTCAAGGCGGTCGGGATGGCGCCGCGCCAGACCATCGCGATCGTGTTGTGCTGGGTCGCGGGGACTGGGCTGGCCGCGGGGGTGATCGCCGTCGCCGGGGCACTGCTCCCGGCCGGCTGGGCAGCCGGCGTCCGGACCGCATCCGTCCTGCGCGCCGAGTAAGCCCCGGCGCTCGTACCAGGATCGAATTCGTCTCCGTCGCCGCCTGACGCCGGGCACCGGACTATCTAACCTGTTAACTTTATTTACAGGTCATGACATGACCGCTATAATTAGTTAACAGGTCACTAGATGGAGGTGGCAAGATGCAAGTCTTGCTCGATGACGACCTCGGCCGGCTGACCCTCCGCAGGCTGCGCCCGTGGCACCGGATGCTGGCGCACTGCCTGGCCGCCCGGCTCGACCGGGACCTGGCAGGCGGCGCCCGCCCCGAGTCGAGCGCGCTGCTGGCGGCGCGGGCCATGCGGCTGACGTCCATGACCTTCCGCCGCGAGCTGGCGGGAAGCCTGCGGCGGATGCTGGCGGCTGCGGGCCGCCCGCCCGTCCCCGCGGAGCCAAGCCTGTCTGCCGCGCGCGCTCCCGCCCACGTCGGCGCGCCACGCGTGCCGGTGTACCGGCCGCGGATCATCCGGTTCACCTCGGGACTCGCGGAGCTTGCCGACGATCTCGTGGTGAGCGGACCGGTCCCGGCGCAGGGAGTGGCGATGGTGACCCGGCTGCTCGCCGACGGCACCGGCCCGTTCTATCGCAAGGCATCCGCCGATGACCTCGGCGTGATCATCGAACGGGCGTCTGAGGCACTCACCGGGTAGCGTCGGTATCCATTCCCTGACTGTAGTCAGGCAGCAGATCCATGGCCGTCATCACCGTCGGGCAAGATGGGACGATGGGTGATCTCAGGGTCCTTTTCATCGGCGGCACCGGCGTGATCAGCTCGGCCTGCTCGCGGCTGGCGGTCGACAGCGGCATCGAGCTCTTCGTTCTTAACCGGGGCACGAGCACTACGCGTGCTCTTCCGCCCCAGGTCAGGAGAATCCAGGCCGATATACGGGAACCACCGTCCGTTCGGGAAAAAATTAAAGATCTTGATTTTGATGCCGTCGTCGAGTGGGTCGCCTTCACCCCGGACCATATCCGCACCGACATTGACCTCTTCGCCGGCCGGACCGGGCAGTACGTGTTCATCAGCTCCGCGTCGGCCTACCAGACGCCGCCCGCGCGGCAGCCCGTCACCGAGTCCACGCCGCTGCGCAACCCGTTCTGGCGCTACTCCCGCGACAAGATCGCCTGCGAGGACCTGCTCGTCGCCGGCTACCGCGAGCAGGCCTTCCCGGCCACGATCGTGCGCCCGTCGCACACCTACGACCCGACCCTGGTGCCGTTCGACGGCGGGTGGACGGTGCTGGGCCGGATGATGGCAGGCAAGCCGGTCATCGTGCACGGCGACGGGACCTCGCTGTGGACGATGACCCACCATGAGGACTTCGCCCGCGCGTTCGTGCCGCTGCTCGGGCACCCGCGCGCGCTTGGCGAGGCGTTCCACATCACCTCCGACGACGTGCTCACCTGGAACGAGATCGCGCGGGCGCTGGCCGCGGGACTCGGGATGCCCGCGCGGATCGTGCACGTGCCCTCGGACGCGATCGCCGCGGCCGACCCGGAGTGGGGCGCCGGGCTGCTCGGCGACAAGGCGCACTCGATGATCTTCGATAACGCCAAGATTCAGCGCCTGGTGCCGGGCTGGCGTGCGGTGATCCCGTTCGAGCGGGGCGCCCGCGAGATCGCCGACTGGCACCTGGCCGATCCGGCCCGCCAGGTCACCGACGAGGCCCTGGACGCGGTGATGGACAAGCTCGCCGCGGCGTGGTCGCAGGGGTGACGCAGGCGGTCGCGGCCGCTCGCCGCTTCGCCGACGAAGTGCTGTTCCCCGACGCGATGCGAGTAGACCGGCTGGACGTGCTCCCGGTCGCGCACCTCGACGCGCTCGCCGCCCGCGGCCTGTGGGGCGCCGCGGCGCCGCGCGAGGCAGGCGGCCTGGGCCTGAGCCTGCCAGAGCTGAGCGCCGTGGCGGAGGAGATCGCGGGCGGCTGCCTGGCCACGGCGTTCGTCTGGATCCAGCACCTGAGGCTGCTGACCACGCTCGCCCTTGGCCCGGCCCCGGCCGCGCTGCGGGACCGGTGGCTGGAGCCCGCCTGCCGCGGCACCCTGCGCGGCGGCATCGCGCTGACCGGGCTGATGCCCGGGCCCCCGCTGCTGCGCGCGAAACCGGTCGCTGGCGGCTGGCGGCTAGACGGCGCCGCGCCGTGGGTAACCGGCTGGGGGCTGATCGATCTGGTGGTGGTCGTGGCCCGCGGCCCGGACGACACCGTGGTGACGGTGATCATGGACGCGGCCGCGCAGCCAGGGCTTACCGTATCCCGCCAGCGGCTCTCCGCGGTCGATGCGAGCGTTACGGTCCGGCTCGGCTTCGACGGCGTGCTGATCCCGGTGGACCGCTTCATCAGCCAGGTGCCGTTCGACCCGGCGGCCAGCGTCCATCCCGAGGCCCTGCGCGTCAACGGCTCGCTCGCGCTCGGCCTGGTCGGCCGCTGCTGCCGCATGATCGGGCCGAGCACGCTCGACGACGAGCTTGCCGCCTGCCGCAACCGCCTCGACGACACGCTCGCGGCCGACCCCGACGCGATGGCCGGGGCGCGGGCCGCCGCGGCGGAACTGGCCGTCCGTGCCACCGCGGCGCTGGCCGTCTGGGACGGCAGTAAGTCGATCACCGTCGACCAGCACGCCCAGCGGCTGGCCCGCGAGGCGGTCTTCCTGCTGGTGTTCGGCTCCCGGCCGGCGATCAAGCGGGCACTACTCGGCCGACTCGGCGTCCTGCCCGAGGATGATCTCCGCCAGCCGGTCCGGAACCCGTAGCGGCAGCATGTGGTCCGCCCCCGAAACGACGATGCGGCGGCAGCCCGGAATGCGGGACGCGATCGCGTCCGCGCCCGCCGCCACCATGGGGTACTCGCGATCGCCGCGGACCATGACCGCCGGCACCCGCACCTCGCCGAGCCTGTCATAGGTCACCGGGCCCGCCTGCTGCAGGCCGCCGTCCGCGAAGACGGCTGAAACGGCGGCGCGGATCTCCGCGGTCACCGCCGCGTCGTCACCCGCCGGCGCCCAGGTGGTCAGGCCGAGGTTGACCAGCCCGTCCCGGTCTCCTGCCTCGAAAAGCCTGGCGAACTCACCGAGGTAGGGATCGTCCTCGGGCCACGGCTGATCGCCCGTTCCCGGCGCGACCAGGACCAGCGAGGCAACGCGTTCGGGTTCGGCCAGCGCCAGCTCAAGCGCGATCCCGCCACCTCCGCTATGCCCGACGACCACCGCCTGCATGACGCGGGCGTGAGCCAGCACGGATTGCAGGTCGCCGAGCGCGGTGAACGCCGCGGCGGGAGCCGGCGACCGGCCGAAACCCCGCTGGTCGTACCTGATCATCCGGTAGCGGCCCGCAAGCAGCCGCATCAGCGGCGACCAGCTGTCCGAGGTGGCCCAGCCTGCGTGGATGAACACCATCGGCGTCCCGTCCCCGCCGGTATCCTCGGCCCACACCTCGCCGCCGGGAACCGGAACCATCAGCTCCACCGTACGAACCTATACCCGCCCGGAATGTCAGAGCCGCTCCGTCTCGCCCGACTGCTGCGAGCCTCGGTGACCACGGTCGTCCCGCTCGACCAGCGGCTCGCCCTGCGGGTAGGCGCCCGGTGCACGGCCACCGGGATAACTGACGTTGTCGACGTCTCCGTCGCCCTGTGCGCTCGCGACCGCGGTCATCCGGTGGTCACCAGCGATCCCGTCGGCATCCACGCCGCCGAGCCGTCGCTGACCCTGCTCTCTCCTGCCTGATCCCGGGCCGGCTCAGCGGGACGAGCCGCCCGCGATGTCGAACGACCACAGCTCGCTGCTGACGCCGACCGGGGCAGGCGCCGCGCCGCCCGCGCGTTCGGCCGCCGACCTGTGCCCGTGCCCGAACGCGGGCGACTGCACCCACGCCTGGAAGGCTTGCTCGTCCCGCCACCTGGTCACGACCAGCCAGGTGGTCTTTCCGTCGGTGGGCTTGAGCAGCTCGAAGCCCTCGAAGCCGTCCTGGCTGTCCACCGCGCCTGCCCGCGCGGCGAATCGCCTGGCCAGCTCGTCGCCGCTGTCGGCGGCCACCGTGATCGCGTTGATCTTCACCACCGTCATGCCGACGATCATGCCAGGTCGTCGGTGAATAAACTCAAGCGCCAAGGGTAACCAGGGCTGATGGCGCTCGCGGGAACGCTCCTCGGTAACCGTTATCAGCTGGACCAGCCGATCGGCTCCGGCGGGTACAGCCAGGTATGGCGTGCTGCGGACTCCGTCCTGTGCCGGCCGGTCGCCGTCAAGCTGCTGCATCCCGGCTACGCCGGGCACGCCGACGCGCTGACCAGGTTCCAGGCTGAGGCGAGGCACGCCGGAGCCCTATCCCACCCGAACATCGCGCGCGTCTACGACTACGGCGAGCCCGAGGGCGAGCAGCCGTTCCTTGTCATGGAACTGGTCGAGGGGCCGTCCCTGGCACACGTGCTGACCGGCGGCGCGCTGGATGCCGCGCGCACCATGGACGTGATCGCCCAGGCGGCATGCGGCCTGCAGGCCGCACACGACGAAGGCCTGATCCACCGCGACATCAAGCCGGGTAACCTGCTGCTCGCCCCTGGCGGCACCGTGAAGATCACCGATTTCGGCATCGCCCATGCGGCCGGCTCGGCACCGCTCACGCTCACCGGCATGCTGCTCGGCACGCCGGGCTACCTCTCCCCGGAGCGGGCATCCGGAGCCCAGGCGACTCCGGCCACTGATGTGTATGCCCTGGGCATCGTCGCCTACGAATGCCTGGCCGGGGCGCCGCCGTTTGCGGGCCCGCCGCTGGAGGTAACGCTGGCCCACCGGGACCGCCCGCTGCCGCCGCTGCCCGCCGACCTGCCGCTCGAAGTGGTCGCGTTCGTCATGGAACTGGCCGCGAAGGACCCCTACTGGCGCCCGGGCAGCGCCTTCGAGGTCGCACAGCGAGCCGCCCACCTGCGAGACGACCTGATCCTCGGCCCGCCCCTCCCACCAGGACCAACCGCCGCCGCGGTCCCGCGCACCCCGACCCAAGCCGTGATCAGGCCGATGCCTCCCGAATCGATGCCGCCCGGTTCCCTAGCGGTGGCCCGGGACATGATCTCGGCCTTGGCCCCGGCCGCGGTCGCAGCCGGTATGCCGGTCCCACCCCCGGTCGGTCGGCTCCGGCCGCGCCGCCGCGCCGCCCTGGTCTCCGCCTGTATCGCGCTCGTCGCGTTCGCCGGCCTCGGCCTGGCCAGCGTGGCCGGCTTCGGGCCCGCCGCCCGGCACCCGGCCGTCATCCCGTCCGCCAGGCCGTCGGCGTCCGCCAGCCCGTCAGCGGCCCGGCACGGCCGCGCAACACCGTCCGGCCAGCCCGTAACCGACGTCAAGCAGCAGTCCGGCGCCGCGCAGCAATCCGGCCCTCAGCAGTCCGGCACGGCCCAGCAGCCCGGCCCTCAGCAGCCCGGCACGGCCCAGCAGCCCGGCCCGCAACAGTCTGGCCCTCAGCCTGGCCCAGGCAAGCACGGCAAGGGCCCCAAGCACGGCCACCAGAACGACCAAGGCAACGATGATGCCCAAGCCCCCGGCGCCTCAGGCTAACCACTAGCCCACCCCACGCGTTACTGCTCCCATCATTGTGGATACTTACCCACCACATTATGGGTGGTAAGTATCCACGATAATGATTTCGCTTCTTGCGGTGCTGCCGCGGGCGCGTCTCCGCTCAGCCGGGCGGCCTGGACGGTGAGATAGCGACGTTCGGGCAGGCTGGTCGTCCGCCGCGCGGCCTGCAGGTAGTCCTCCACCGCCGCTCGCCGGTCGCCGGCCAGCTCCTCCAGGCGGGCGCGGGTGGCGAACAGCCGGTGATGCCGCGCCATCCGCTTGTCGCTCTCCAGCTCGGCCAGCACCGCCAGCCCGGCCGCGGGCCCGCGCACCATGGCCACGGCCACCGCGCGGCCGAGCGTCGTGAACGGGTTGGGCCCGGTGAGCTCAAGCAGCTCGTAAAGCGCGAGGATCTGCGCCCAGTCGGTGCCGGCCATCGTCGCGGCCTCGTCGTGCACGGCGGCGACGGCCGCCTGCAGCTGGTAGGGCCCGACCTCGCCGCGCGGCAGCGCCGCGCTGATCAGCGCGGTCCCCTCCGCAATCCGCCGCGGGTCCCACTTCGCCCTGTCCTGCTCGGCCAGCGGAACCAGCGATCCGTCCGGCAGCGTCCGAGCCGCCCGCCGCGCGTCGGTCAGCAGCATCAGCGCCAGCAGGCCGGCCACCTCGCCGTCGTCTGGCAGCAGCCGGTGCAGCCAGCGGGTGAGCCTGATCGCCTCCTGCGTGAGCGCCGGAACGGTCAGCGACTCCCCGTCGCTGGCGGTGTAGCCCTCGTTGAACACGAGGTACAGCACGTGCAGCACGGCCCGCAGCCGCTCGTCCCGTTCCGCCCCGTCAGGAAGGGCGAGGCCGAACTCCCTGATCGCCTGCTTGGCCCGGCTGATCCGCTGCGCCATCGTCGCCTCGGGCACCCCGAACGCGGCCGCGATCTGCGCCGTAGACAGCCCGCCGACCGCGCGCAGCGTCAGCGCGATCTGGCTCGGCGCGGACAGCTGCGGGTGACAGCAGCCGAACAGCAAGGCCAGCGAGTCGTCCCGCCCGCCGACGGGCTCCGCGTCGGCGGGCGGCGCGAGCAGTTCGGCGGCCGGAGTCGCCACCGCGATCAGGTCTTCCCTGTGCCGCCGCGACTGCTCGCTGCGCACCTGGTCCATCAGCCGCCGGGAGGCGACCGTGATCAGCCAGCCGCGCGGGTTATCCGGGCGCCCCTCGGCAGGCCACTGCAGCGCCGCGGCGAGCAGGGCCTCCTGGCAGGCGTCCTCGCACAGGTGGAACTGCCCGTACCGGCGTACCAGCGCGCCGAGGACCTGCGGCGCCAGCTCGCGCAGCAGGTCCCCGACGTCCGCGGGATCCGCGCTCACAGATCGGGCTTGGCCTCGTGCAGGATCGGCCACAGCTCGACCGGCTCCTGATCGGCCCAGGGCATGTCCGCCGCGATCGCCAGCGCGCGTTCCTCGCTCTCGCAATCGAGCAGGTAAAAGCTCGCGATGTACTCCTTGGTCTCCAGGTAGGGCCCGTCGGTGACGGCCGGCATGCCGCCCTCCCTGCGCACCAGCCTGGCCAGCGCCGCGTCGCCGAGCCCGTACGCGCCGAGCAGTTCCCCGGTCTCGGTGTACTTGCGGTTGAACGCGTCCTGCTTGGCGATCGCCTCCGGCCACTCCTCCGCCGGGATCGAGGCCCACTTCTCCTGGTTGCCGTAGATCAGCATCAAGTACTTCATCGGTCTACCTTTCGGTTTCGCGCGCCCCGCCGGCGCGCCCTCACCCCGCAGTCGGAGCCGCCCGCCCGTCCTCGACATGACCCGCACCATTATCCCGCCGCGTCCGGGTACCGGCCGCGGCCAGCCATCGAATAAAAGATCAAAAACAATCTATATGCCGAACGAGCCGTGGTATCACGACCCGGACCCGGCAATTCCTTGCGCATATTCACGCGGGCACGAGACACTTCCGGTGCTCCGCCCGATGAAGTCGGAAGGTCGGCCCGCCTCAGAAGTAGTGTCGCCGTCCGCCGACGCCGTGACCGGTCATGCCGAGCAGCAAGGCGATGAGGCCGAGAATCAGGACCACGAATCCCGTCGTCCAGACGATCCCGGTCTTGGCCAGGATGCCGATGACGAGCAGGATGATCCCGGCGACGATC
>JBOHCG010000158.1:0-13704 GCA_050698735.1 Streptosporangiaceae bacterium
ACCGGGTCCCGGCCGCGAGCCCTCCGCCGGCGGCCGACCTCGAGCCGCGGCTGCAGGTCGCGCCGCTGACCGGTTCCTGGTCGCTGCTCGCGGTCGACCCCCTCGGGCACTGGCTCGCCTCCGCCGACGGCGACGGCACGATCTCGCTCTGGGACGTCGCCTCCGGCCTGCCGGTCCGGTCCTGGTCGGCAGGGGCGCGCGTGCTCGCGATGGCGGCAGGGCGGGGCGACCGGCTTGCGGCGGGCGGAGACGACGGCTGCGCGCGGGTCTGGGACGTGGCGCGCGCGGCGCTCGGTGACCAGTTCCGCGGGCATGTCGGCGGCGTGCACGCCGTCGCATTCGATTACGGCGGCACTCGGCTGGCAAGCGGCGACGCCGACGGGGTGGTCCGGCTCTGGGATCCCGGCAGCCGGCAGCCTGTTACGGCGCCCGGGCCTGCCTACGGCGCGGTGATGGCGCTCGCCTTCGACGCCTCGGACGCGCGGCTCGCCGCGGCGGGCGAGGACGACACGGTGCGGGTGTGGGACGTGTACTCCCCGCATGCGGCGCTGCTGCTCGCCCAGCGGCAATGCGGCGAGCAGGTTACCGCCATCGCGTTCGGCCCGGCAGGCCAGCTTGCCGTCGGCGGCGCGGACGGCCGGGTGCGGGTCTGGGAGCTGCCGCCTGGCAGCCGGTGGCGGCCCGCGGACCACGACCATGACGGCGGCATCGTGGCGCTGGCGTGGGATGCCGAGGAGGCGCGCTGGATCAGCGTCGGCACCGACGGGCGCCTGCGCGCCGGCGCCGTAGGGCAGCAGCCGGTGGTCGGGTACGGTCGCGTCCGTGCCGCGGCCGTGAGTCCCGGTACCGGCCGGGGCGCGGCGATCGATACCAGCGGCGGGCACATCCATACCTTCCGGATCGGCGATCCGGGCGCCCGCCGCGACCTGAAGGGCGCCGAGGACGGCCTGTCCGGCGTCGCCTTCGGCCCGTCCGCAGAGTCGCTCGTGATCGGCGGCGCCGATGGCAGCTTGCACGTCTGGGACACCAGGCAGCAGACGCTGCGAGCCGCAGGCGCTCCGGGCCCCGGCATCAGGGCGGTCGCGGGCTCACCGGACGGGCGGCTGGCGGCGGTGTGCCGGGCGGACGGCAGCGTGACCGTCTTCGGCGTCGCCGCCGGGCCCGCCAGCCTCACAGCCACGCTCACAGCCGCCGGGTCCGCCACCCGCACGGCCGCCGGGTCCGCCAGCCTCACGGCCGCCGGGTCCGCCAGCCTGACAAAGTTGTGGGCTAGCCAGCACCGCGACGCCGCGTCCGCCGTGGCCTTCAGCCCGGACGGGTCCCGCGTGGCGACCGCCGGCGACGCCGTGCGGGTATGGCGGACCGAGGGCGGAGACGCCGGCGACGCGCTGCCGGACGGCGCCGCGCACCATACAAGGGCGATCGCCTACGACCGCGCCGGGCGCCATCTCGCCGCCACCGGGGCGGACGGAGCCGTGCTTGTCTGGGATGCCGCCAAGGGCGTTCTGCGGCACATCCTGGTCAGGCACAAGGGGCCCGTGCACGCGGCGGCCTTCAGCCCGCTGTCCGGGCAGTTGGCCACCGCGGGATCCGACGGCACGGTCAGGATCTGGGATGCCGACACCGGCGAGCACCTGCACGCGATGAGCGGCTGGGAGTGCCGCGCCAGGGTGCTCGCGTTCAGCCCCGCCGACGGCGTCCTCGCCCTCGGCTGCGCCGACGGCGTGGTCCGGTTCCGTGAGCCGCGCAAGTGGACCCAGATCCGTGCCTGGCCCGGCCATGTGCACGGGATCACCGCGATGTGCTTCGACCCGTCCGGCGAGCGGCTCGCCACGGCGGGCCGGGACGGGACCGTGCGCGTCTGGGACCCGGCAAGCGGCGCGGCGGAACTTGTCGTCCTGCCGCGGCGGGAACGATGGGCCGCGGCGGCGGCCGACGGAACGGTCCGGGAGCACGGCGACGCCGCCGGGCTCGTCTGGTTCGCGGCCGGGCTGTCCCGCGAGCCGGCGGCCGGGCTGTCCCGCGAGCCGGCGGCCGGGCTGTCCCGCGAGCCGGCGGCAAGCCCGACGTTAAGCAACGAGCTCTCCAGCTGCCGGAGGGAAGCACATGGTGCAGAGCCATAGCCATCCGGAGATATCGGGACTGCACTCCCGGGTCTCCGGCGTGGAGGGGTCGGTCGCTAGGCTCAGCGACCGCGTCGACGGGCTTGAGAAGCGCCTGCTGCGCCGCGTCGGCGAGCTGCAGAAGACGGTGGACGAGTTCGTCAGCGAATACCGGCACGATCGCTTCATCACCAGCGCCCGCAACGACCTCGCCGAGGCGCGACACGACCTGGAACAGGGGTTCGGCAAGCACAAGGAGGTGCGCGACCTCGCGTCGGGGATCATCTACGTGGTCAAGAGCGGCTTCATCAGCAAGGCCGTCATCCTGGACGTGACCGAACGGCTCGCGATCAAGACGCCGCGCTACTGGCTTGCCCCGGCGATCCTCGCGGTCGCCGCGTGGCTGGACGGCGACAAGGACAGGTACGTCGAGTCGATCAAGACCGCGCTGGCCCTGGACCACAGCAAGACCGCGCTGTTCATGACGCTCCTGCTGCGGCATCAGGCGCGCACGCAGGACATGCGCGACTGGATAGCCAGCTACCTGGCCGGGCTCGAGCCCACCAACCTGCCGACTGACTTCGCCGTCGTCATAGAGGCCGTCACCGGGCGGACGCTGGGCGTGGATTCCTCGCCGCAGCTTGTGCGCCGGCTGACCGGCTGGTACGAAAGCGCGGCGAGCAGCCGGGACGCCGAGGACGAGGAAATCGGGCAGTGGGAGCGGAACCTGATGGGCCTGGCTCCCGCGGGCGAGGCCGCCGGGGCGTTCCCTGCCCTCGCCAAGAACGCACCGGACTGGGAACTGCTGCGCAAGCGGCACGAGGCAGCCACCGCGATCGAGGCGGCGGATGAGTATTTCCGCGGCCGGTTCGCCGAGGGCGCCGACGTGCCCGCCGACCTGGACGAGAAGATCAGCCTGCTGCTCAAGAACCTGGCCGAGGATGCCGACCCCGCGGAGAACCGGATCCTGCAGCGGATCCGCCGCGCCGAGGCCGTCATCGAGACCGAGGATCACGCGGCGGCCGAGCGGCGGGTGGCGGCCGAGGAGGCCGACCGCGCGCGGGCGCTGAACATCCTCTCGCTGGTCACCCGCGCCGCCTTCCCGGCCGGTCGGCGGCGGGCGCCGACCATGACCGAGCTGCTGTCGATCGTGATGAGCCAGCGCTTCATAACCGCGGCCGCCGAGAAGGTTCACCGCGGGCACCAGCCCCCCGCGAGCGTGGCGATCCGCCTCGGGGAGCGGCAGTTCAGCTTCTCCTGCGCGAGCGACGAGGAGACCACGACCGACGCGCTGCGGCGCCAGGCCGACGATCACGCCAGGGAGCTTGCGGCCAAGATCGACGAGCAGACCAACAGGCGGCGGGCCAAGGTCCGGCGGGGCGGCATCAGGCGGGTGATCGTCGGGGCGGTGATTTCCGTCGCCTTCGTGCTGCTCGCGCTCGTCCCGGCGAACGAGGCCAGGGCCCTTGTCGTCGTGCTGCTGGCCGCGGCGGCCTTCACGGCAGGCTACATAACCCTGGATTGGTTCGTCCTGCTCCGGGCGCGCCTGCAGAGCATCGCCGATAACGGCAGCCAGGAGAAACGCCAGTTCACCGGCAAGCTCACCCAGGTCGGCGACGAGCTGGCCGCGCTGTACTCCCAGCAGCGGCGCAGCGCCGATCTCTTCCCCGGGCTGCAGGACTACCTGCTGGGCCTGCGGGCCGACGACGCCCACCGGGCCATCAGGTTCACCTCGCCGCCGCAGGCCCTCATGCTCCCCGGCCCGGATGACAGCGACTCCCGCGATGACGACGACCCCGCGCAGACCAGGGACGACGGCCTCGCCCGCGGCTTCCCCGAGTGGACCCCCTGGCCGCCGAGGCGGGTCCGCCAGCTGCCCGGCCCGGCGTCACCGCCCGGCTGACCCCGGCAGCCACCAGCCAGGGCGGTCACCGGTAGCGGACTGATTAACCACTGCCCGTTCTGATAATTAAAACTCTTTTTTAATCAGAACGTACGGTGGTGACTGCCTGCGGCATGACGCGCGCCGCCCAGTGTGCCGAAGGCCCGTCACGGATCCGCGGTCCGGCGGTTCGCGCGCCGCCTTGCCACCGAAAAGGGTCATTTAGTCACTCAAAAAGATCATTTGACCTTTTTAAGGGTTTACTGCATGGCCTGCACCCCCGGCCGCCCGGGCGCTAGGGTCGAACCACGGCCGCCAGAGGCCGAACGCAGCGGCGATGCGCCGTGCCCGATCCGGCTTGACCCGGCGGCCCGACTCCTGCGTAAAAAGGTGCCTAATGATAAAGCAGAGGAGGATGGGAAGTATGGTGAGGACGGACCATATGGTTGGCGGGGCCACCGGCGGCGGCACGGCCGGCGGCGCCACCTGCCAGATGGTCTGGCAGCGCCCTAAGAGAGAGCGGACACAGAACGGGGTGAAGCCATGCATTTGAATCGAAGGAAAGCACTCGGGATCGCAATTCCCGTGCTGCTGGGTGGTGCCCTCGCGGTAAGCGGTGCGGTGGCACTCCCTGTGCATGCCCAGACGTGGCAGGACACCGGGCTGTCTGGCGGCGCGGTGACGGACAGCACGTTCAACGGCACCAACGTCGGGGTCACGAACGGCACAAAGGTCATCAACCTCAACGGAACGGGCGTGACCTGGGCGCTGCACGGGACTGTGCCGAGCGGCGTGACGATAGCCAACGGGGCTATCACCTACAGCGGCGGCGCCGTCTCCAGCCCGCCCGTGATCGTTGCCGATGCCACCGACAGCCTCGGGAACGCCGAGGCGTTTGAGATGTCGGTCGCGATCACCTCCGACTCCATCCAGCTTGTCGGCTCGGCCACCAAGGTGACCTTGTCCACGCTTGCCGATTCGAACAGCGGCGGGACCGTGACGTTCAGCGCGGTCAGTTCGAAGTCGACAGGTGAGACGCTCACCTTCGCCGAGTCGAACCTGCCGACCGGGCTGACGTCCGGCAACCCGACGCTGACCTACGTCGGCGGAACCGCCGCCCCCGACACCTACGCGGGGACCGACGTGAGCGTGACCGACGTCGACGGCGCCGTGCTGAAGGGAACGTTCACCCTCACCGTGGACGCGAACTCCGTCGGCGTCTCCGGCGATGAGGTCAACCCGTTCGGCAACGGGTTCGACTCCTACCAGCAGCACGATTACGCAGGGGCGCGGGTGGCCGGGTGGCCCGCGACGCAGAGCGACCCGGCGACGAGCTTCATCCTCAACGCCGGTACCCACTCGGGCGCCTACCAGTTCGAGTACGCGCCCAAGGGCACCGCGTCCGGGCTCTGCGTGTCGGACCCCGGCGGCGGCTGGCGGTCTGACCCGCTGCGCGACGGCCTGATCCTCACCAACTGCAACACGGGCCCGTGGCAGCAGTTCATCCCGCAGTCGAACGGCACGCTGAAGAACTACGACACCGGCCTGTACGTCAACCCGGCCGGCAAGGGCGGCCAGCTTCGCGGCGGATCCACCACCACGTCGTGGGGCGGCTCCAAGTACAACTGGACGGCCAGCTCGAACCTGCCAGGCTGAGCAGCTAGCAGGGATTAGCTAGCAGGGATTAGCTAGCAGGGAGGGGGGACCCCGGCAGACCCGCCGGGGTCCCTCTGCCATGTCCGGCGGTCTGAGGTGATTCCCACGAAATAGACAGCCTGGCCACAAGAACCTCCCACCCAATCGCCAGACGGTCCGGGCATGGTGTGGCCCCTTATGCCTTTGAAGCGGGAGCCTTTGAAGCGGGAGCCTTTGAAGCGGGAGCCTTTGAAGCGGGAGCCTTTGAAGCGGGAGCCTTTGAAGCAGCGGGTCAACGCGGTGCTGGAGCGGACCATCGGGTACCAGCTATCCCGTCCGCTGGCGGACCGGGCCTGGCAGCTGCCGTCGCCGAAGCTGGTCAATGCGCTGCTGGTACGGACCATCGGGTATCAGCTGTCCCGTCCGCTTGCGGACCTGGCCTGGAACCTGCCGCCCGCCCGCGGCGGGCGCCTGCTGACGGCGCCGGTGTTCATCCTCTCCGCGCCGCGATCCGGATCGACGCTGCTGCGCGCGGTCCTCGGCAGCCACTCGGGGCTCTACGCGCCGCCCGAACTGCCGCTTAAGCACCTGGGGGTCCGCGCGGATACGACGTGGATCAAGGCCTCCATGGATGGACTCGGGCTGACCAGCGACGAGCTTGACTACCTGCTGTGGGACCGCGTGCTCGCCGACGCGCTGCAGCGCAGCGGCAAGGCGAGGATCGTGGCCAAGACGCCCAGCAACGTCCTGATCTGGGACCGGATAGCCGCATGCTGGCCGGACGCCCAGTTCGTCTTCCTGCTCCGTCATCCCGCGGCCACGGTGGCCTCGCTGCATTCCTCCTGGGATCCGGCCTGGCGTCCGGAGGACTCCGGCGCCCTCGACGACTCCGTGGCCAGGGGGTTGCGCTACATGACCGTGCTCGAGCAGGCCCGCGGCGCGCTGCAGGGGCTGAGCATCCGGTATGAGGACCTGACCGCCGAGCCGGAGAAGGTGGTCGGTCAGCTGTGCGCGTTCCTCGGTGTGCCCTTCGAGCCGTCCATGCTCGACTACGGCCGCTTCGAGCACGCGGGCTTCACGCCGGGGCTTGGCGACAGCTCGCTGAACATCCGGTCGGGCCGCATCCAGCCCCCCGCGCCGCTGCCGGGCGAGGTACCCGCCGAGCTCGCCGATATCTGCGCCGCCTGGGGCTACTTAGCCCAGGCGGCGCCGACCCCGCCCCCGGGCCGCCAGTGATCGCGGGGCTGCTCCCTGACGGCATGCGGCGAAACCGGCGCATGCCAGACTTGGCTTTCTTGCCCCGCGTTGTGCCTGCTGGCGGTAAAGTCTTCTTCGTCCGGCCCAGTGGCGCTGGCCAGTCGCAGTCCCGGCGTCGCCGAGCGGCTGCGGGGCCATGCCAGCCGGGCGCACAGCGCGTTCGGGCGGATCCTGCGCTCCGACGTCTCCCCGCAGCAGCTCACCGAGGAAGAACTGATCGCCTTCTGGGCCGACGACTACGACTGGGCCGACGACGGGGCCGACGACCCCGCCTCAGGCAGTCATGATCATGTGTCGTTAGGCGTCAAATCTGGCGCAAGAGTACCCACGATCATGTGTGCTGCGGGGTGCGCCGGGGGCGGGTCAGCCGCCGTTGGCCGGGTAGTTCGAGGGGAGCAGGCCGGAGGCGGGGTCGCCGGCGTTGGGCGCGGGCGGCACGCCAAGCGACTGGAGCAGTTCGTCGAAGTTGAACCCGACCTTGGTCGGGAACGGGCCGAACGCGCCGATTCCCCCCGCCGCGGCAGCCTGCGACTCCGCGGTCACGCCGGTCGGCTGCGCCCAGCCGGTCTCGATGCCGTCGCTTCCTTCGAACATGTTGCCGACCACGGTCGAAGACGTCACGTGCTCGCCGACCTGAACGGACGGGGTGATGTCCTCGGCCACGTAGACCATCAGCCCGGCATCGGGGCCGTCGCTCAGCTGGTAAGTGATCCACCCGCCGCCCGGCCAGCCGCCGGAATCGCCGGTCGCGCTGGTGACGACGCCGTCGCCGAGAGCGTAGACCGGGCCCGACCCGGCGAAGTCGACCCCCTGGTCGATGCGCTCGAGGACCAGGTTGGGGATGTCGCGGAGCGGGTTGAGGTAGCCGGGCGCGACGGCGGCGCTGACGATCTCGGGCTGCTGGGCGGCGCCGAGCGGCGCGGCAAGCTGCAGGCCGAGCGCGTCGGCCTGGGCTACCCAGCCCAGGTTGGGCGCTCGCGCCAGCCAGTGGGCCGTTACCGGGCAGGCAACGGCGACAAGCGTCGAGCCGACGACCACGCAGGCCGCGATCCTGATGAGCCTGTGCCACAACCCGGACTCGGCCGCCGTCTGCTTGCGGTCCGGATGCCCGGACTCGGCCGCCGTCTGCTTGCGGTCCGGATGCCCGGAATTGGCCCCCCGCCCGGAATTGGCCCCCCGCCCGGAATTGGCCACTGCCTGCTTGCGACGCCTGGAGGCCACTCCGGGGCGCGCCAACCGTACTGCTGGCGGCTTGCGGTCCGTGTCGGGCCTCAAGAGCACAATCGAGCCTCCGGTGCGGGTGCTATTAGTGCTCCAGGCTGCACTACGCACAGGCATCTACGGGCAGGAACTACCTAAGAGACATAGATGACTACGTTGTGTCGACCTCCGCCGGTTCGTCCGGGCGGTGCTGCTCGCCGGCACGATCATCTCCCGCCCCGCCGCCGCAAAGCGTAACATTGTGTAACGTTCAAGGATCAATCTAATGGTCAGCCGCTGGGGGCGGCCGTGCGTGGGACCATCTCGGCGCCGAGATGCCGTACGGCCTGGCCACCGGGCTCGCCGGGGCGCTGGCCGTGATTCACGCGGCCGGGAGACGGCACGACCAGGCCACCCGTTGACAGTGCCTCCGCCGCGGCGGAGCGGCTCAGCGGTCATCGACCTGACGGCAAGCCGCGGAGGCTGGGGTCAGGTGGCGGGGGTCAGTCGGACTGGCCGGTGATCAGGACTCGCTCGTGGCCGGAACGGACCGATTCGGAGTTGAAGTAACGGGCGCCG
Organism: Streptosporangiaceae bacterium; assembly: GCA_050698735.1. Lineage (GTDB taxonomy): Bacteria > Actinomycetota > Actinomycetes > Streptosporangiales > Streptosporangiaceae > Palsa-504. The sequence goes on from JBOHCG010000158.1 coordinate 8,656, forward strand.
AAGTAGTAGACGACGGCGGCGAAGACGAAGCCGACGATCCAGGCGATGTCGGCGCCGCCTAGGGCGTTGGCCACCGGGCCGACGATCCACTCGTTGTTCATGAACGGGATCTGGACCCCGACCGCCAGTGCGTACACGATCAGCGCGAACCAGTTGACCTTCCCGTAGATGCCGTTCACCTTGAACAACTCGGGGATGTTGTACTTGCCGTGCCTGATCAGGTAGAAGTCGGTCAGGTTGATCGCGGTCCATGGCACGAGCAGGTACAGCGTGAAGACAAGGAAGTTGGACAGGTCGTGGAGGAAGTTGCTGCTCGCCTCGATGGCGATGAGGGTGCCGATGATGGCGACCACGGTGGTGGCGATGATCCGGGAGGCCCGCCCGGTGGTCTTGGAGGCGAGCGCGCCCGACGGCGAGATGATCGCCATGAACGTGAGGAACGGCCCGTAGAGGTTGCCGAAGTTCCCTGAGCCGACGCCGAGGATGATGATGATCAGGAACAGCCACTTCGCGCTGAGCAGTCCGCTGAGGTAGTCGGGGGCATTAGCGGACACCGCGCCGCTGGCGACTACCGCCGCGACGGCCCCGAGGATCATGGCGAACGACCCGCCGGCAACCGCCCCGATGTAGGTATAGGAGAACGTCTTGGCGCTCGAGGTGTTCTCCGGCATGTAGCGGGAGTAGTCGGACACGTACGGCGCCCACGTGACCTGCCAGGCGACATACACCGAGATCGCGAGCAGGACATTGCCCGCGGTGTTGTGCGCTGCGGGCGTGTGATGCGGCAGCAGCGTTATCAGCTCGACCAGGATGGCGATGAAGATCCCTGTCGACAGGAAGGTAACGACCTTGTTGTAGGAGTGGAACATGTCGTAGCCGAACCACGCGATCAGCAGCACGAAGGCGTTGATGATGATGATGCCCTCGGCCGTCGTCACGTGGAACAGGCTGGCCACCCCCTGCCCGCCGAGGACGGCGCTGGATGTGAAGTAGCCGATGTACATCAGCACCACGATGATGTTCGGCAGCGCCGTCCCGTACATCCCGAACTGCGCCCGCGACTGCATCATCTGCGGCAGGCCGAGCCTCGGTCCCTGCACCGAGTGCAGCGCCATGTACAGCCCGCCCAGGGCGTTCCCCACGATGATCGAGAAGATCGCCCACGGCAGGCTGAGGCCGAACGCCACGACAGCCAGCACGCCGACGGAGACCGCCAGGATCTGCACGTTGCTGGCCGCCCAGAAGGTGAACAGCGTGTACGGCTTGCCGTGGCGTTCGTTCGGCGGGATGTAGTCGATCCCGTGGCTCTCGAGGACCAACGGCTCATCGTGTGCCGCAACCGTGCTCATCAGCATCTCCCCTTATGGCTGGCCAGCGCAGGAAACAGTCCTGACACTATCGTCACTATCCCGGCTCGGGCCGGCGCGCGATATGGCACCAGCTGCCGAAGAATGCCCGGTGTTGCTGGCAGGTGCCGCCAATGAAGCGATCGCCACGTGTGCATACGATTCTGTGGGAGACCGGGCGAGCACAGCCCGCTCCCGGCACCGTCAACCGCCAGCTGGAGGCTTGTCATGACCGTGGAGTTCGGCCTGGCCCTGGAGAACTTCACCCCGGAACGGAAGCTTCCGGACATGGACGCCGTCAGCGCGTACTCGATCACCGCCGAGGAACTCGGCTTCACCTCGGTGTGGGCGTGGGATCACCTGTTCCTCGGGGCCAGGCGCCCGTTCCCGTTCCTCGAGTCGCTGACCACGCTTGCCATGGTGGCCGCGCGGACCAGCCGGATCAGGCTCGGCACCGGCGTCCTCGTGCTGCCGCTGCGCGAGCCCGCTGTGCTGGCCAAGACCACGGCCACGATCCAGCTGGCCAGCGGCGGCCGCCTGATGCTCGGCGTCGCGGCCGGCTGGTATGAGCGGGAGTTCGACGCCACCGCGGTGCCGTTCAAGCGGCGCGGCCAGGTCTTCGAGCGCAACCTTGACGTGCTCTACCGGCTGTGGGAAACCGACGACCTGACCGGCGAATGGGACGGCCGGGTGTTCACCCACGTGCGGATGCTGCCGCTGCCCCGGCCGCGGCCGCAACTGCTCATCGGCGGGTACGTGGACCGGGTGCTGCGCCGGGTCGCCACCCGCTCCGACGGCTGGGTGACCTACTTCTATACGGCGAAGTCCATCGCCAGCGCGCTGGGCCGGATCCGCGGCTACGCCGAGGACGCCGGGCGCGACCCGGACCAGCTCAACGTGGTGGCCCAGGTGCCGCTGTGCATCGGCTCCTCCTTCGAGGAGGCGAGCAGCCTGGCGTGGCAGTACGTCGACGACTACTTCGACGTGCCGGCCTGGAGCGAGGCGACGCGTGAGTCGACCGTCCGCGGCACCCCTGAGCAGTGCGCCGAGCAGATCGTCGGCTACCTCGACGCCGGGGTCAAGGAGCTGGTGTTCTGCCCGTACAACTACGAGGCCGAGCAGGTGCACCGGCTGGCCACCGAGGTGCTGCCGCTGCTCGGCAAGATCCGCGCCGGGGCGGCCTGATGGAGCAGGTCACCCTGATGGAGCAGGTCACCCCGATGGAGCAGGTCACGGAGCACAAGCCCGCCGGACGGGCGGTGACGGACAAGCGGATGACGGCGCAGCAGGCCGCGGCGCTGGTCCGCGACGGCGACCACGTTGCGATCGGCGGGACGCTGTACTCGCGGACGCCGATGGCGCTGGTATTCGCGCTGCTCCGATCGCGGCGGCAGCACCTGACCGTGTCAAGGTCGCTGGCCTGCTACGAGATCGAGCTGTTCCTTTCCACCGGCGCCCTGGACCGGGTCGTCACCAGCTGGGTCGGCATCGGCCTGCCCTGGGGCCTGGCGCCGATCTTCCGCCACTACGTCGAGCGCGGCGAGGCCAGCTACGACGAGTGGAGCCACCTGGCCATGGGGCTGCGCTACAAGGCGGGCGCGATGGGCGTGCCGTTCCTGCCCACGCTGACCATGCTCGGCTCCGACCTCGCCGCCACGCTGGACCTGCGGACGGTCAGCTGCCCGTACACCGGGCAGCAGCTGGCCGCGGTGCCGGCGCTCAACCCTGACGTGGCCCTCATCCACGCCCACCGGGCCGACATGTTCGGCAACGTCCAGGTCGACGGGTACCGGCACATGGACGTCGACATCGCGCGGGCCGCCCGCACGGTGATCGTCAGCGCCGAGCAGATCGTGACCTCCGACGAGATAGCCGCCCGGGCCGACCAGACGATGCTGCCGCACTTCACCGTCGACGCCGTGGTGGAGGCGCCGCACGGGGCCTACCCGAACGAGTGCTACGGCCTGTACGCGCCCGACCTTGAGCACTTCGACGCCTACGTGGCCTCGATAAGGGAGCACGGTCCCGCCGCGGGCCTGCGCTACGTTCAGCAGAACGTCGACGCGCACGCCGACTTCGCCGCCTTCCTCGCCGCGGCCGGGCCCGGCAGGCTGGCCGCGCTTGAGGCCGAGGCAAGGGAGCTGATACCGCGATGAGCGACGTGACCCCCGAAGATGTGACGCCAGAGGAGCTGATGGCGATCACCGCCAGCAGGCTGCTCGCGGACGACAAGGTGATCTTCGCCGGGGTCGGCATGCCGCTGCTCGCCGCCGGCCTGGCCAGGCGGACGCACGCGCCGCGGCTGACGATCGTGCTCGAGGGCGGCATCATCGGCACCTCGCTGCTGCCGGGCAAGCTGCCGATCTCCACCAACGAGATGCGGGCGGCCGTTGGTGCCCAGATGCTCACCGACATCACCGACATCTTCCTGTACGCGCAGCGCGGCTACTTCGACTACGGCTTCCTCGGCGCCGCCCAGGTCGACATGTACGGGAACATCAACACCAGCGTGATCGGCAGCATGGCGCAGCCGCGGGTCCGGCTGCCAGGCAGCGGCGGCGCGAACGACATAATCTCGCTGTGCAACGAGGTGTTCATCGTGACCCAGCACCAGACCCGCCGGTTCGTGCCGCGGGTCGACTTCATCACCAGCCCCGGCTACCTGAGCGGCGGGGACAGCCGGGTCCGGGCCGGGCTGACCGGCGGCAGCCTCGGCGCGGTCGTTACCGACCTGGCCCTGCTCGACTTCGAGCCGTCCAGCCGCCGGATGCGGCTGCGCGCGCTGCAGGCCGGCGTGACCGTGGCCCAGGTCCGCGCGCAGACCGGGTTCGAGCTGCTGATCGACGAGGAGGTCGGCGAACTGCCGCCGCCGTCGGCGCAGGAGGTCGCGATCTACCGCGAGCTGAGGGACGGGCCCGCGCGGGTCGCGGCGGGTGCGGCGTGACCGGCGGGCCGGGCCGGTCTGCGCGGTCGCCCCGCCCTCGCAGGGTGGGGCTGATGATCCCCTCCTCCAACACGATGATGGAGGTGGACTTCGCCCGCGACCTGCCGCCAGGAACCGCCCTGCACACGGCGCGGATGTACATGGAGGACACCACGCCGGCCGGCGAGAACAGGATGCTGGACGAGTTCGCCCTCCCCGCGGCGCGTGACCTGGGCACGGCGCGGCCCGACGTGGTGGTGTTCGGCTGCACGAGCGCCGGGGCGCTGCGCGGCAACGACTACGACGCTCAGCTGTGCGAGCAGATCAGCGAGCTGACCGGCGCGCCGACCGTGTCCACCATCGGCGCGGTCCGGGCCGCCATCGAGGCGTCGGGCGCCGCGAGCGTCGGCGTGATCACGCCGTACGTCGATGAGCTCAACGAGAAGATCAAGGCCAGCATCGAGGCGGACGGCTTCGGCGTGGCCGGCATCACCGGGCTCGGCATTACCGAGAACTTCGCGATCGCCGAAGTCGGCGAGGACGAGATCGTGGCGTTCGCGGAGCGCGCCCTCGGGCCGCTGGCCGCCGCGGGGATCATCGACCTGGTCTTCGCCTCGTGTACGAACTTCGGCGCGATGGCCGCCAGGCCCGCCATCGCCGAGCGGCTCGGCCTGCCGGTGGTGACGAGCAATCAGGCGGTGCTCGCGGCGGCCGTGGCCCGGCTGGGCCTGCTGGCGGGAGGCCCCGGGCCGGCGGGAGGCCCCGGGCCGGCGGGAGGCC
>JBOHCG010000159.1:0-13575 GCA_050698735.1 Streptosporangiaceae bacterium
GAGAAGTTGTGAGGACGCGCGGAGCTGTGAGGACGCGCGGAGCTGTGAGGACGCGCGGAGCTGTGAGGACGCGCGGAGCTGTGAGGACGCGCGGAGCTGTGAGGACGCGCGGAGCTGTGAGGACGCGCGGAGCTGTGAGGACGCGCGGCGGCAGAAGTTAAGGCCTCCGGCCAGGACCCGAGGCGACCGGGATCCGGTGCGCCAGGATCCCCCCATCGGCCGGCCCGCCTGACGCTGCCCGGCGCGCCGTGGTCCCGGTAGCCGCCCGGGCTCCCGAGCTCGCCGCCGTCCCTGTAGCCACCTGGGCTCCCGAGCCCGCCGGTGTCCGCGTAGCGGCCCTGTCCGCCGGGCGCGCCGCCGTCCGCGTAGCGGCCCTGGCTCCCGAGCCCGCCGGTGTCCGCGTAGCGGCCCTGTCCGCCGGGCGCGCCGCCGTCCGCGTAGCGGCCCTGGCTCCCGAGCCCGCCACTGGTCCCGTAGTCGCCTGGGCTCTCGTAGGTCCCGTAGTTCCCCACGACCCCTTGGCTCCCGGCGGTCACTGGGATTCCGTAAGGCCCGTTGGGCTCGGAGTCCTCGACGTCCTCTCGGCTGGTTCGCCTCTTACGCCTGGACCCGGACCGCGCGGACCGGACCGGGCTGTCCTGAGCCGGCCTGCTGCGGTGCCAGATGAGCCAGCGGACGAGGGTAAGCACCACCGCTAGCGCGGTGGCCAGGACCATGCTGAGGAATCCGGCGGCAATCCACTGTGCCGCGGCGACGGCCAGCGCGGCCTTAGACGTATCGGAAGGCGGTTCGGCGATCAGGCCGACGGCCAGCGCGGCGATCACGTAGCAGAGCGCGGGCATCGGGAGCAGCATCCGAACGGCCCCCGGCCGGACGGCCAGCGCCGCGACCACGGTCCCGGCCGCGATGAACAGGCCGAGCACCGACCCGGGCCCGTGCCCGATCACCAGCGTGGCGACCGCACCGAGCACCGCGCTGCCGATGACCACGCTGACCCCGAGGCCGCCCCGCAGCATGCCCCATCCGCCCGGTCCCGACGGTGTCGTGTGCCTGCGCGATCCGCCTTGGTCGGCGGCACGCCTCGACCCGCCGGTGTTGGGTGGTTCGCGATGTCCTTGCGGGGAGCCGCCGCCCGGCTGCGTCGCTCCGGCCGGGGTAAAGCTGGGCTGCGGCCCGGCGGGGGTAAAGCTGGGCTGCGTCCCGGCCGGGGTAAAGCTGGGCTGCGTCCCGGCCGGGGTAAAGGTCGGCTGCGTCGCCCTGGTTCGGGCCGGCGCAGCCGCGTCGGCCTTGGCCGGCATCCGGGTGGCCGAGCCCGCGCCCGGGTCGCCCTCCGTCTCCCGCCCCAGGACCGGGAAACCCCTGGGGTCCAGCCCGTTCCCGCCTGGACCCCGGTAGCCCGGGTCGCGGCCTGCCCGCCCGCCGTCGCGCCCGGGGGGAGCGGCGGGATCGAAACGGCGGGGATCTGAGCCGCGCGGATCGCGCCCGCGGGGGGGACCGGAACGCCCGGGGGGGCCGGAGGGACCGGGAGGAGCGGAGGGACTGTAGGGACCGGGAGGACCGTAGGGACCGGGAGGAGCGGAGGGACTGTAGGGACCGGGAGGACCGTAGGGACCGGGAGGAGCGGAGGGACTGTAGGGACCGGGAGGAGCGGAGGGACCGTAGGGACCGGGAGGACCGTAGGGATCGCTCCGGCGCGGATCATTCGCCGGCCCTCGCGGATCGCCTGCTGGCCCTCGCGGATCGCCTGCTGGCCCTCGCGGATCGCCTGCTGGCCCTCGCGGATCGCCTGCTGGCCCTCGCGGATCATTCGCCGGCCCTCGCGGATCGCCTGCCGACCCTCGCGGATCGCCCGGTCGCCACTGATCTCCGGGCCGCGCTTGGCACGGGTCGCCGCCCGGGCCCGCGGGTCGCCTGGGATCGCTCGCACCACTGGGAAGCGCCCGGGGGCCCTGGCCGCGCGGGCCGGTCCCTGGGTCGTCGTAAGGCCCGCCTGGGCGGGCCTGGAGCCATGGTGGGTGCGACATGTGTGCTTTGGATGTTAGTCGTTGCGCAAAGGTAACGGGGTCACGACGGTAGGCTTCGACGGACGGTAACGATCAGAACCTGTCCTGTCGAGGTAAACGCGATGGTGAGACCAGGATCGGCGCCTCCGTTGTGGGGGGCCGCCGGGAAGGCCGGCTACGTCCTGAGTTGCATCGGTGCAGCCCTGGTGCTGGCCATCAGCGGCTTCTCCTATTTCGTGGTACGCGACGTGAGCAGCATCGGGGGCTCGCACGCGATCGTCAGCGGGCCGTCGATCGGCGCCCAGAACATCCTGCTGATGGGCCTGGAGAGCCGCACCGACTGGGACGGCAACATCCTTCCTAACGATGTCCTTAAGGCTCTGCACGCGGGCAGCAGGCAGGGCGTCGAGAACGGGGTGGGCGGCAACGACACCAACACGCTGATCCTGATCCACATCCCGGCGGGCGGCAAGAAGGCGACCGGCTTCTCCATCCCGCGCGACGACTGGGTCACCTTCCCGCAGCCTTACGACGGGCAGAGCGTGGGCAAGATCGACCAGGCCTACGGCCTCGCCCTGGCGGCAACCGAGAACCAGCTTCGGTCGCAGAATCCGAACATGAGCCAGGACCAGGTCGCGTTCCAGGGCAACGAGGCGGGCCGGGCCGCCGCGGTGGCGACGGTCGAGCAGCTCACCGGGGTGCACATCGACCACTTCGCCGAGGTCAACCTGGACGGCTTCTACGAGCTCGCGAAGGTGCTCGGCGGCGTGGAGGTCTGCCTCAACAAACCCGTACCGCTGGACGCCAACTCCGGCTTCTACGCCACCCACGCCGGCCTGCAGCACCTCAACGCGCAGATGACGCTGGCCTTCGTCAGGCAGCGGGACGGCCTGACCAACGGCGACCTGGACCGCACGCACCGCCAGCAGGCGGTCATCGACTCGGTGATCCACCAGCTGCGCGGCGAGGGCGTGCTCGATGACCTGACCAAGATCCAGTCGCTGCTCTCGGTCGCCAAGCAGTACGTGATCACCGACTCCGGCTGGGACCTGCTCGACTTCATCACCCAGATGCGGAGCCTGACCAGCGGCGACCTGACCTTCCGCACGCTGCCGATCTCGGGCTACGAGACCATCGACGGCCAGGACGCCAACGTGATCGATCCGTCCTACATCCAGCAGCTCGTGCACGAGGTCTTCTACCCGTCCCCGGCGTCGGCCCGCCCCCACCCCAGCCCCACCGTCACCGTCGCGGCCGGCGCGGACAAGATCACGGTGGACGTCTACAACGGCGGCAGCACCCAGGGCCTGGCCGGCCTGGTCTCGGCCGCGCTGGTCAAGGACGGGTACCTGGCAGGCAAGGTCTCCAACACCAGCCCGCTGACGACGACCGAGGTGGTCTACGGCGCCGGCGCGGCGGCGAACGCGACCTCGATCGCGAAGATGTTCGGCGTCACCGCCACGCAGGGCACCTCGATCGCGGCCGGCCACGTCGAGATCCTGCTGGGCGCGGACGCCGCGATGCCGGGCGCCAGCGCCACGCCCTCGCCGACCTCCTCGGTGGTGCCCATCCCCACCACGGGCCCGCAGGGCGGCGCGGTCAACGCCAAGGACGGGATCCCTTGCGTGGACTGAGAAACCACGGCTCGTTCGGCACATTAATGTTTGTACCCCTCGCCGCCGCACGTCCGGCTACGGCGGGAACTGCGAGCGGCGGCAATGCCGTAACCTTCGGTCATGAGCAGGATCCGGGTGATCGTCGCCAAGGCCGGGCTCGACGGCCACGACCGCGGCGCCAAGGTCGTCGCCAGGGCGCTTCGGGACGCCGGAGTCGAGGTCATCTACACCGGGCTGCACCAGACCCCGGAGCAGATCGTGGCCGCCGCGATCCAGGAAGACGTGGACGCGGTCGGGCTGTCCATCCTGTCCGGCGCGCACATGACGCTGTTCGCCCGGGTCATGGAGCTGCTGCGGGACCGGGACGCGTCCGACATCGTCGTGTTCGGCGGCGGCATCATCCCGGAGGCCGACATCGAGGAGCTGACCGGGATGGGTGTCGCGAAGATCTTCACCCCCGGCGCCTCCATCACCGAGGTCGTCGACTGGGTCCGCTCCGCCCTCGGCCACGAGGTCACCGAGAGCGTCGCCGAACACCAGGCGTAACGGCAGGCCTGGGTCCAACGGCCCCGTCATCGGGTGCTTTCCGGCCCGCCGAACTCGGGAATTACGCCTCTGCCAGGGATTTCGGCGCCAGGCCAGGCTGAAGCCATGGACAATCAATCTTGCTGCTGCCCCTCCCGCGCCGTGGCGCGGGTCATCATGCCGCCGACCCCAGAGCGGCCGAACGAGGTCGAGCTGCTGCTGTGCGGCCATCACCTCCGTGGATCGCAGGGGACCCTGGCCGCCGCCGGGGCCGAGATCTACGTCATGCCGGGAGAGCTCGCCCTGCTGTTAAGCCAAGACGAGCAGCGCCTCATCTACCTCGTCACCACCCAGGAGATAATCGTCATCGCCGCCCGCTACCACTACTGACCCGCACCCCCGGAAGTGGACTGGCACGACCGAGGGCCCGCGCCTCAGCGTAGCTTGCGCAGGAACGGGTCCTGGGCCTGGTACGGCGTCACCTTGATCCGCGCGTCCACCACGAACGCCCCGTCTGGCCTGGCGATGACCGGGTTGAGGTCGAGTTCGGTGACCTCGGGCAGGTCGTCGGCGAGCCGTGACACGCGCAGCAGCAGATCGCGCAGCGCGCCCAGGTCGGCCGCGGGGCTGCCGCGGTACCCACGCAGCAGCGGGGCGGAGCGGATCGAGCCGATGAGCCTGTCGGCGTCGGTGTCGGTCAGCGGCGTGAGCCGGGCCGCATGGTCGGCGAGGACGTCGGTGGCCACGCCGCCGAGCCCGAATACCACCAGCGGGCCGAACACGTGGTCGTCGGCCAGGCCGACGATGACCTCGGTGCCGCCGGAGATCATGGGCTGAGCCAGGACCTGGCGCTGCCGCTGGCCGAACCGTTCCGCCAGGGCGCGGTAGGCGCGCCTGACGTCGGCCTCGGTGCGCAGGTCGAGCTGGACCGCTCCCGCGTCGGTCTTGTGGATGAGCCCGGGCACGTCGGCCTTGAGCACCACCGGGCCCGCCGCGGCTTCGAAGGCCATGACCGCCTCGTCCTCGCTGTGCGCCGGGGTGAGCTCGACCAGCCGGATGCCGTAGCAGGCCAGTAGCTCGGCGGTCTCCTCCGGCGGCATCCAGCCACCGTCGGCCGTGGCGCGGAAGAAACCGCGCACCAGCGCATGGGCATCCTCGGTCCTGACGTCGGAGAGGCTGGGCACCTGGCCGCGCGGCTCGGTGCGCCAGGCGCCGTACCTGGCCGCGCGGGCCATGGCCGCCGCGGCCGCCTCCGGGTACCCGTAGCCGGGGATCTGGCCAGCGCCCTCGGCGCGCGGCAGCATGCGGACCGATTCCGGCTGGTCGAGGACGACGGCGGCCAGCGGGACCTGGACCTCGGCCTGCTGGATGGCCGCGACCAGGTCGCCGGTGGCGGCGGTCGGCAGCACGAGCGCGATCATCGCGTCCACCTCGTCGTCCGCCGCGATCAGCTCGAGGCACTGGCGGAAGTTCTCCGCCGAGATCGCGGCCGTGGTGTCGACCGGGCCGCCGATCGCGCCGGTGTCCGGCACCAGGGTGCGGAGCCGGCGGCTGGTCAGGCCGTGCGGGCGGTGGACGGTCAGGCCGAGGTCGGTGCAGGCGTCCGCTGCGAGCACTCCGGCGCCGCCGACGTTGGACACGATGGCGATCGTGCGGCCCGCGGGAACCGGCTGGCTGGCGAGCAGCGCGGTCGTCTCGACGAGCTCGCCGAGGCCGGCGGTGGTGATGACGCCTGCCTGCTCGAACAGGGCCTGCCTGCTGGCAAGCGGCGTGGCTACCGCCGCGGTGTGAGAGGCGGCCGCCTGCTGCCCGGCCGCCGAACGCCCGGCGTCTACGGCCAGGACGGGCATGCTGGCGCTCACCCGGCGGGCGGTCCTGGCGAATTTACGCGGGTTGCCGAACGACTCGATGTACAGCACGGCGAGCCTTGTGACGCCGTCGTGCTCCCACCACATCAGCATGTCGTTGCTCGACACATCGAGCTTGTTGCCCACGGAGGCGAAGGAGGAGATCCCGATGCCGAGCCTGGACAGCTGGTCGACCATGGCGATGCCCAGGCCGCCGGACTGCATGACCAGGCCGGCCGCGCCGGGCTGGGGGTGCCGGTCGGCGAACGTGGCGTCCAGGCCGATGCCGGGCACGGCCACGCCGAAGCAGTTGGGACCGACCAGCCGCATGCCGTGCCTGCGGCACATCGCAAGCAGGTCGGCGCAGGCGGCGGCGTCGAGCCCGGACGTGATCACCACCAGGGACCGCACGCCGCGCTGGCCGCATTGCTCCGCCACGCCCAGGACCGCCGCGGCCGGGACCGCGATCACGGCCAGGTCGGCCGGCTCGGGCAGGTCGAGCACCGAGGACAGGCAGTGCTCGCCGCTGATCTGCCGGGCGCGCGGGTTGACCACGTAGAGCCGCCCGGCGTACCCGCCAGTGCGGATGTTGTCGAAGATCGACCGGCCCACCGTGCCCGGCCGGCGGCCCGCGCCGATCACCACGACCGACTCGGGCGCCAGCATGTGCGCCAGGCTGGCCGTGTCCGCGCGGCGTTCCCGCTCGGCCACGGTGTTCAGGTAGCTGTCCAGGGCGGTGCCGTCGGCCTCGCCGGGCAGCGGAATGGTCATCTCCATGACGCCGTCCTCGCAGTGACGCTGGACCGGCAGGCCGGCGTCGGCGAACACCCTGAGCATCGGGGTGTTCTCGGCCAGGGTCTGCGCGGTGAACACGGTGATCTGGTGGCTCCGGGCGAACGAGACCAGATGCTCGAGCAGCAGGGTGGCGATGCCGCGGTGGTGCATGTGGTCGGCCACGGCGAACGCGACCTCGGCTACGTGCCCCGGATCGGCGGGCCCGCCGAGCGCGTCGTAGCTGGCGCAGCCCACCACCTCGCCGCCGGACAGCGCCAGCAGTGCAACGTGACCGGGGCGGTGTTCCCCGCAGATCCGCCGGGCCTCTGTCTCGCCCGCGAGCCGGCTGAGGTTGAAGAACCGCATATAGGTGTTGTCCGGGGACATCGCCTCGTGCATGGCCTTGACCGCATCGAAGTCGGTCGGCCCGGCCATGCGGATCTCGACCGTGCTGCCGTCGGCTAGCAGGGCGTACGCCTGCCCGGCGGCCTGCGCCATGCTCATGTCGGCCTCCAATCGAAAGAGCGAGTCAGAAGTAAAGGCCCGCGGACAACCGCTCCGGCGGGTAGGTGAGCTCGTCGCGGACCGCTACCACACCGGACACGTGCCTGAGCCTGGTCACCAGGTTGTGGCCCATGTCCACCGTCTCCGGGGTGCCAGTGATGGTCACGACGCCATCGGCGACGGTCGCCGTGAACAAGGCCGGGTCGACCAGGCGCCAGCCCGGGATGACGTCGCCCGCGATCTCGGCGCGGATCTCCTCGTCGCTGCGGTCGAAGACGGAAAGCAGGTCGGCCCGGCTGACGGTGCCGACAGGGTGGCCGCCCGCGTCGACCACAGGAAGCCGCCCGACCCGCAGGACGTACATCAGCCGGGCGGCGTCCTCGACCGTGTACTCAGGCCGGACCGTCACCGCCGGGTGCGTCGTCAGATCGCCCGCGGCAAGGCGCTCCGCCACGTCATCGGTCATGACGTCAATGACCCTTGCGTTCATCGTTGTCATCTCTTCTCGTACAGGTCTTATCGGAAGTCCCGTGCGGGTCAGTCGGTTGGGAACTGGGCTAGGACGTCGTACGCGCCGCGCGGGGGCTCGGGCGGACGCGGGTAGCTGAGGCGGTCGCGCACCGCCACCACGCCCCGGACGTGCCTGACCAGATCCACGATCTGGTGACCGAACTCGCCGGTCTCGGCCATGCCCTCGAGGGTCACGATCCCGTCCTTGACCACGACGGTGAATGCCGCCGGGTCGGTGCACAGGTCATGCCGGATCACCTCGTCCAGGATTTCCGTGCGGATGTCGGAGTCCGGGCGGCCGAACATGGACAGCAGGTCGGACCGGCCTACGATGCCGACCAGGTGACCACTCGCGTCGACCACGGGCAGTCGCTTGACCTTGCGGGTGTACATGAGCCGTGCGGCCCGCTCGATCGTGTCGTCCGGAGTGATCGTGACCGGGGGGCTGGTCATCAGGTCGCCCGCCGTGATCCCGCGGGCCTTCTGGTGCTCCCTGCGCCGCAGCAGGCCGCCGATCATGCCCGGCATCCCTTCTGGCTCGGAGCCCAGGGCCTCCTTGGCCAGCATGTCGGCCTCGGAGACGACGCCGATCACCGTTCCGTCGTCTACGACGGGGAACGCGCTGACCCGGTGCTCGCGCAGGGCGGCGGCCATGGTCCGGAACGTCGCGTCCCTGGTGACCGAGACGACCCGGGTGGTCATGACGTCCTTGACGGTGGGTTCCATCGTCGGTACCCCTTCCTCACTCGTCGCCCTCGCGGGTCAGCACGACCTTGAGCGCGCCGTTGTCCGCCGCGTGGCTGAAGACGTCGTACGCCTCGTCGAACTCATCCAGGCCGAAGTGGTGGGTGATGAACGGCTTGACGTTGATCTGGCCGCTGGCGACCAGCGACAGCAGGGTGGGGGTGGAGTAGGTGTCGACCAGGCCGGTGGTTATCGTGATGTCCCTGATCCACTGGTCTTCCAGGTCCAGCGTGACCGGCGCGCCGTGCACGCCGACGTTCGCGATCCGGCCGCCGGGCCGGACCAGCTTGACCGCCAGCTCGAAGGTGGCCGGCACGCCTACGGCCTCGATGGACACGTCCGCGCCGAGCCGCCCGGCCAGGTCCCCGGTCAGGTCCCTGATGACACGCAGCGGGTCCTCGCGCGAGTTGTTTATGGTCACGTCGGCGCCGAAGCGCTTGGCTGCCTCGAGCCGGGCGTCGGACACGTCGATCGCGACGATGTGGCTTGGGCTGAACAGCTGCGCGCCGGTGATCGCGGCCAGGCCGACCGGTCCCGCGCCCACCACGGCGACCAGATCGCCCGGGCGGACGTTCCCGTTGAGCACCCCGACCTCGTAGCCGGTGGGGAGGATGTCGGCCAGCATGAGAGTCTCTTCGTCGCTGAGGCTGTCAGGAACCTTGTAGGTGGATGTGTCGGCGAACGGCACGCGGACGTACTCGGCCTGGGTGCCGTCGATCTTGTGACCGAGGATCCAGCCGCCGGTGCCCAGGCACTGCCCGTAGCGACCCTCGCGGCAGAACCGGCAGGTCCCGCACGCGCTGATGCAGGAGACGAGTACGCGGTCTCCCGGTGCCAGCGTCTGCACGCCGTCGCCGACCTCCTCGATCGTGGCGACGGCCTCGTGGCCGAGGATCCGGCCCTTTCGCACGGCGGGCACGTCACCCTTGAGAATGTGCAGGTCGGTCCCGCAGATGGTGGTCGCGTCGACCCTCACGATGGCGTCGCCATCGCCGATGATCTCCGGGTCCGGTACCTCTTCCCAGGCCTTGTTCCCAGGACCGTGGTAAACGACGGCTCGCATGGCTGCCTCCTCAGGTCATTGACTTCCACTGCCAAGCCTCGTACACAGACCTGGCCGACGGCAGGGCCGAAGGTCCATTCCCGCCGGGTTGAAGGTCACCGCCGCGGCGCAGGACGCTAGGGTCTGACTGAGAGCCGCACCCGGGAAGGATCAGGCATGGCTGACCGCGTCATCGAGGAGCTGGACGAGGCCGAGAGCCTGCGGCTGATAGCGCCGGGCGGAATCGGCCGCATCGCGTACGTGGGCCGGTTCGGCCCGGCCGTGCTGCCGGTGAACTACAAGTGGCACGACGGAGCGATCGTGTTCCGGACCGTGCGGCATAGCGCGCTTGACGAGGATCTGCAGACCGGAATCGCGGGCGGAGACTACGTGGTGGCGTTTGAGATCGACGAGATCGACGTCCCCGGGCGGCAGGGCTGGAGCGTGCTCATCCAGGGACCCGCGCACCATGTGGAGTCCGAGGCTGAACGCCAGACCGCCGCGGCGGCGGGGGTCGAGCCGTGGCCCGGCGGCGAGCGGGAACTGTTCCTGCGGATCGTCCCGCACCACGTCACCGGCCGCCGTATCAAGCCAGCCTAGTAGGGCTTGGCGAATCCCCGGTGGCCTGCGGTTAGGCTGGTTCCGTGATCAGGGCGTACCTCAGGATTCGGTGATCGCTACCCCACGGCTGGCAGCGTTAGTCGGCTCAAGGCCCAGCGCTGCGCGTAGTCCAGCTTCGACACGCGCCATCCCTCCGCGCGTAAGCGCACCCATGTCGCGCGTTACCTCATCGGGATAGAGCGCTTCAATGTCATCGCAGCAGGCCCTGCCGACGAACGGCTCAGGGTGGCCGAGTTCCACGACTGACGGTATCTGAGGCTTCGGCGTGGTTGTGAGCCGGATGGCGAGTACTTGAGGGAGTTGCTCGTTGCGGCGGTTGTTCGAGACAACGAGAAAGTACTTCTCGTGATCAGGGTCGATACTCGGAATTTTGGCTGCGTAGACGCGTCCGCGTAGTAGAGGGCCACCCGGCACCGGCACGAAATTAGTCCTCGTCTGCCCACGGCGGCCGACGCCTGCGCAGAATGCGCCTGTGTTCCTCGGCTTGCTCGGGCGTCTCACTGGCAGCCAGCGCAGCGTACGCGAATGTATCCCAGCCGGTGATCTCGTATAGCACTTCCGCGAGGCGCACCCTGGCCTGGGGATCAGGGTGGAGCGCCTCCCCGATGAACAACGCACGGACGCGGTCCTCATCGGCCTCGCGGACATCGTCCGCCGTGACGTGCAGGGTTACGCGCGTCACGGCAGATTCGGGTAGGTAAGTGACGTGATCCACGGTCGAGGCGGTCATGGCTCATGCCCTCCAGTTATCCTCGAACCCAGGTGCCGGCACTTCGCCGTACTTGGACTCGTAATCCGCGACCATCTTCGCCAAGAGCGGGATCATCGACTTCGCATGTCCCCAGCTCATCG
Organism: Streptosporangiaceae bacterium; assembly: GCA_050698735.1. Classification (GTDB taxonomy): domain Bacteria; phylum Actinomycetota; class Actinomycetes; order Streptosporangiales; family Streptosporangiaceae; genus Palsa-504. Next base: position 11,039 of record JBOHCG010000159.1, read on the forward strand.
AGATACGCGCGACCTCCTCCAATGTCTGATCACCGCTGCCCATGCGTGCCTCTTGCACGCCAAAGACGAGCATCACATCGAACGGACCACCGTTGATCGCGACCACGTTCGCGTAGGAGCGCGGCGAGTCGCCGGTCCACCGTGGCGGGGCTGCTGGCTCTTCACTCACATGCCCAGTGTCACATAGCCGCCGACGTGCATCCAACCAACAAGACTTTGCCCGGAGATGCGAGGCTTCACCAGACGACTTCAGCCTGTACCGTCTGGACACCGACGCGGATGTCGTGCCTGAGCTTGTCCACGAGCGCGACGATGGCAGGCCGGTCCCCCGTGTGCCTATCTGCGCCAACTAGGACGTGCGGTGAGGTAACGGGTCAGTTTGAATTTCCGTTCAGGGCAAGTCTGGTCGTCTTAACTCAGCGTGACGATCTTCGCCCACGCGACCCGGCCGTCCGTATCGCCGTCCACTCCCCAGTCCGTGAGGACCCGCCGCTGCTGTACGTGCTGCTGGACGAGGAGGTGCTGCACCGCCCGGTCGCGCCGCCCGACGTGATGAGCGGCCAGATGGAGCACCTGCTGGAGATGTCCCGCCGCCCGAACGTGACCATCCAGGTCGTGCCGCACACGGCCGGGGGACATTCCGGGCTGCTCGGCGCCTTCATCGTCGCGGAGATGGGAGACGCCCCCGGTATCGTGTTCCTTGAGGACGCCTGCGACGGGCGGGTCGCCGAGGACGCCGCCATGGTCGCGCAGGCTATGAGGAACTTCGACGCGCTGCGATCCGAGGCGCTCACGCGCGGCATTTCCAGAGACCTGATCGAGAAGATAGCGAAGGACAAATGGACCTGAACCGCGCCGCATGGCGCAAGAGCAGCTACAGCGGCAACAACGGCGGGGCCTGCATCGAGGTTGCCGCCGCCCGCACCGTCGCCGTGCGGGACTCCAAGGACCCGTCAGGACCCGTGCTCCCCTTCGGCCCGCAGGCATGGGCCGTATTCACCGATCGTGTGAAGACCACACCCTGATCATCAAGATCCACAGGCGCGGCGCGTTCGTCCCCGCATCATTTCACGATCGCCACCCGCAGCGGGCGGATCGCTGCCAGAATGCTTAGCCACGGGCAAGCATTAAGTCGACGACCTCCCCAGATCTGAGGCTATCTTGCCTCAATTTCCGGCTCTGAGCTGGACTTTCACCAAGTCGACGACCCTCGTGTCGCTGAGCCATCGGATCTGCCGAATCTGCTATGCTTAGCCATACCTAAGCATAGGAGGCAGGATGGATCGGCGGCCAGGGCAGGACCCGCGCGAGTCTGGACGGGAGGGTGGCCGGGCACGGGCTGAGCGGTTGCCGGCTGAGGCTCGCAGCGAGATTGCGCGCCATGCTGCACAGAAGCGGTGGGGTACCACCGTCCTTCAGGCGAAGCACGCCGGCGACCTGAAGATCGGCGACCTGACCCTCGCCTGCGCAGTCATCGACGACGGCCAACGCGCCATCCGGGTAATCAGCCAGAGCACGATGCTGACCGCGTTGGGCCGCTCCAGCCGACCCAAGAGCCCTAAGAGCGGAGACGCGGGGACCGTGCTGATCCCCGACAACCTCAAGCCGTTCGTCTCGGACGAATTGGCCGAGATATTGCGTCACCCGATTACGTACCGGACTCCCAGCGGAAATCGCTCTATCGGCTTCCCGGCCGAAATCCTGCCGCAAATATGCCAGGTCTACTTGCTGGCCCGCCGGCAAGATCCGAGTCCGCTCTTTTATAACCAGGTGCGGGCTGCGGTTACCGCAGAAATCCTCGTTCAGGGCCTCGCTCAGGTCGGAATAACTGCACTCGTCGACGAGGCGACCGGTTATCAGGAAGTCCGGGACAGAGAAGCGCTGGCAAGGATTCTTGAAGCCTTCATAGCGAAGGAGTTGAAGCCCTGGGTGCCCACCTTCCCCCCGGACTTCTACCGGGAGTTGTTCAGGCTGCGCAACTTGCCGTACCCCACTTCAACGGTCAAGCGGCCTCAGTACTTCGGCCATTACACCAACGACATCGTGTACAAGCGTCTTGCGCCGGGCGTGCTCGACGAACTCAAGCGCGTTCAGGTCAGGGACGATGAGGGACGGCCGAAGCACAAGCTCTTTCAGAGGCTCACTTCAAACCCTGGATATCCGCGTCTGCGGGAACACCTGGGATCAGTCGTCACGATCATGAAGCTGAGCACAGACTGGAAGGACTTCCAGGCCAAGCTCGACAAGATTCACCCGGCCTTTGGCGAGACTATGCCACTCCCTTTTGAAGAAGAACACGACGACTCGGGTACCGGCTTTTAGGCCCCGGAAATGTCATACCCCCTGGATACCATAAGCCTGTAAGTAAATAACAGGCGCCACCTGCGAGTGCTGGTAACACTCCGGGGGGCTCACTGGCGTTCGGTTAAGGTATGGGTGATTCTGACCTGCGGGTTTGCGCCTGGCTTATGCAGGACGGTTCCTGGTTCCGCGGTCACGGATTGCAACTGCGGGGCCAGGGCGGCCGGGGTCACGTT
>JBOHCG010000160.1:0-13545 GCA_050698735.1 Streptosporangiaceae bacterium
CACCCAGGACGTGGCGCGCGACATGGACTCGATCCGCGCCGCCTTCGGCGTCTCGAAGATCAACTACTACGCGTTCTCCTACGGGACCTATATCGGCCAGGTCTACGCGACGTTGTTCCCGGCAAGGATCCGCCGCATGGTGCTGGACAGCACCGTCGATCCCACCGGCGTGTGGTATGGCGACAACGTCGATCAGGACTACGCCTTCCAGGGCCGCCAGGATGCGTTGTTCGCCTGGATGGCCAAATACGACAGCACCTACAATCTGGGCAGCACCGCCGCGCAGGTACAGGCCGCCTACTACAAGGCGCGCAACCAGCTGCTTGCGCACCCGATCGACTCGATGATCGGGGCGGACGAGCTCGACGACACGTTCCTGCTCGGCGGCTACGACGACGAGCTGTGGCCGGGCCTGGCGCAGGCGCTCTCCACGTACCTGAACCAGGGGCAGACCTCCGGCCTCATCGCCCAGTACGAGGCCAACGGGACCCAGAACGAGAACGAGTTCGCGGTCTACAACGCGGTGCAGTGCTCGGACGTCGCCTGGCCGCGCAGCTGGTCCTACTGGACCTCCGACACCGAGATGGTCTACCGGAAGGCCCCGTTCGAGGCGTGGGACAACGCCTGGTACAACGCCGCGTGCGCGTTCTGGCCGGTGAAAGCGCCGGCCAAGCCGCTGCAGATCAATGGTGCCGGGCTGCCCGGCATCCTGATGCTGCAGGGCACGCTGGACCCCGCCACCCCGTACGCGGGCGCGCAGCAGGCGCACAAGCTGCTTCCCTCCGCGCGGATGGTCGTAGTGGAAGGCGGCGGCAACCACGGCCAGTCCCTAGAGCAGCCGCCGAACTCCTGCGTCCAGAACTACCTAAACGCCTACCTGAGCACCGGCGCCCTCCCCCAGAAGCCTGGTCAAGTCAACGCCACCTGCCCCGCCACCCCCGACCCCGCCCCATCCGGCTCCCAGTAACCGCACGCCCGGGTACGGCGAAAAGCCAGGAGCGAAGCTCCGACATCGCCGCGGCCCGCGGAGGGCCAAAGGCCCTCCCGGCCGCGCGATACTACGGCGAGCACCACAGTCGGGGCGCGAAGCGCAGCGGGGGTTCCAGGGGGTCGCCCCCCTGGGCCAGCACTGTACCCTTGGATCATGTTGCGGGTGAAGCCGCCGTGGTCTAGCTCGATCCGGCTGCTCGATGAGCGGGACCGTGGCGCGGTGCTCGCCATCTGTGACCGGGATCCGGTCGCCAATGTATTCGTAGGCTCCCGGGTGCGTGCCCTCGGGCTGGAACCCGGCAGGCTCGGCGCCCAGATGTGGGGACACGCGCCAGGCGGTCGGCTGGAATCGCTGTGCTACTCCGGCGCGAACCTGGTTCCGGTCGCCGCTACGCCGGACGCGGTGGCGGCGTTCGCCGACCGTGCGCTGCGCCAGGGACGGCGTTGCTCCTCCGTGGTCGGGCCCTCGCAGGACATCCAGGCGCTGTGGGCGCTGCTGCGACCCCAGTGGGGGCCGGCCAGGGAAATACGTCCGGTGCAGCCGGTCATGGTCATCTCCGGAGCCCCGCTGGTGTCGCCCGATCCGCTGGTCCGGCAGGTGCTGCCGGACGAGATCGACATCCTGTGGCCGGCCTGCGTCGCCATGTTCACCGAGGAGGTCGGCGTCTCGCCGCTCACCGGCGACGGCGGCGCCTCCTACCGGGCCCGCCTTGCCCAGCTAATCCGGGCCGGCCGGGCGTTCGCCAGGATCGAGGCCGGACGGGTGATCTTCAAGGCGGAGGTCGGGGCGGTCACCCCGCGGGCCTGCCAGATCCAGGGAGTGTGGATCCGGCCGGAGTACCGAGGCCAGGGCCTGGCCGCGCCCGGCATGGCCGCGGTCGCGGTAGCGGCGGCCCGGTCGCTCGCGCCGCTGGTGACGCTGTACGTGAACGAGTTCAACCAGCCGGCCAGGGCCGCCTACCTGCGGACCGGCTTCACCGAGGTCGGCCGCTTCATGTCGGTGCTGTTCTAGCCCGGGGGGACGACCCCCCGGAGCCCCCCGCTGCGCTTCGCGCCCCGCTGTGGTAGCTCGCCGTAGTATCGCGCGGCCGGAGGGGCCTGCGGCCCCTCGCGGGCCGCGACGATGTCGGAGCTTCGCTCCTGGCCATTCGCCGTATCCCCCGGTTCCGGTCGCGGGCCGCGGTTAGTCCTGTTCCTCGTCGGCGGCATGGTCTGGCCAGACACCGATGTGGTCGGGCTCCTCCTGCAATTCGACCCGGTTGCGTATGCGCAGGCGTCTGGTCATTTCGCGCGGGAGCTGAACCCGGCCCGCCCGGTCCAGCGTCGCGTACTCGCGTGCGTGCAGCGTGATCTGGCCCTGCTCGTCGGTGGCCGCGCGCCGGATCGTCTCGCTGCTCGTCTTGCCGTCCCTCATCGCGATCGTCCGGCGGACCTGCGACGACACGGCCGAGTCGTGGGTGACGACGAGCACCGTGGCGCCGAGCTCGGTGTTGGCGGTCTGCAGGGCAGCGAACACGTCCCGGGCGGTCGCGGAGTCCAGCTCGCCGGTGGGCTCGTCGGCCAGCAGTACCTTCGGCTGGTTCGCGAGCGCGGTGGCGATGGCGGCGCGCTGCTGCTCACCGCCGGACATGCGGTCCGGTGTCCGGTCGGCGCAGTGCGCGATGCCGAGGGTGTCGAGCAGGAGGCCGGCCCGCCGCCTCTGCTCGCGGCGGCGCAGCGAGCTCAGCCGCATCGGCACCAGTACGTTCTGCCTGGCGGTCATGTAGGGCAGCAGGTTCCGTGACGTCTGCTGCCAGATGAAGCCCGCTACGCTCCGCCGGTAGGACAGCCGCTCTTTGGCCGTCATCGCGCCCAGGTCGCGGCCGGCCACCCACACCGACCCCGCCGTCGGGGTGTCCAGCCCGGCGAGGATGTTCATCAGCGTGGATTTGCCGCTGCCGGCCGCGCCGATCAGCGCGGTCAGCTCGCCCTCGGCGATCAGCAGATCCAGGCCCTGCAGAGCCTGTACTTCGATGCCCTTGCCGGAGTAGATCCGTACCAGCCGGTCACAGACGATCATTCCGTCCGCACTGGTGGGGGCCTGGTCCTGCGGGCTTTGCGCGGCAGGTTGGGTCATGCTCCTGGGCCTCCTTCGTCACTGATCCGCAGCGCCCTGGTGCTGCCGCGATGGTAAGTGATTACGGCCTGAACGGCCAGCACGAGCAGCGCGGCAAGCACCAGTCCGGCCGCGGAACCGACCAGCGGGACCACGGCGGGAGTCACCGCGGCGGCCGATCCGGTCCCGGCGAACGCCGCCAGGTTCAGCGACGACCCGACCAGCGGCACGAGCAGCCAGGCACACGCGACGCCGCCGATGGCGGCGGCCACGACCGGGGGAAGCGTCTCGGTCGCCTGCAACAGCTGGGCCTGCCAGCGCCGCAGCCCCATCGTCGCCAGGCGTGCCAGCGTCATGTCCCGGGTCCAGGCGGTGAGCAGCAGCGACAGCAGCAAGACCAGCGCGCCGAAGCCGGCCGCGGCGGCGGTTCCCTGGGTGAGGGCCGTCTGCGCCGCCTGCGGCACCGGCGACGTGGTCAGCGCGGCGAGGGCGGTGGCGCGGAACGTCACCGTCGCGCCAGGCAGCGCGCGGCTGACGTCTGCGCTCAGCCGCGCCGCATCCAGCCCGGGCCCGGCGACCAGCAAGACGTTCGGCGCGAGCGGGTTGCCGAGTGCCTGCGCTGGCACCACCACGACGACGCCCGTGGCCATGCCGGCGGCACTGGGGACGGCCGGGATGCCGGTCTGTCCGGCCAGCCGGATCGTCATGGCATCGCCCCCCACGTTGCCGTCCACGGTGACGCTGGTCGGCGCCGTGCCGACCAGCGGGGCGGCGTCGGCGGTGGCGACCGCGGGGATGATCGCCCCCGCCTCGCCGATCACGGCGTTGCCCGACAGCGCGGCCCGCGGGAATCGCGGGCCGGGTGCCTGGGCGATCACGACCGCGTACTGGGCCGGGTCGACGAACATCACGGACAGCTCGGTGCCGGCGGCCAGCGACGCGGGGTCGACCTCCGCGGCGGCGGTGGAAACGACGCCCGGCACCGAGGAGATCTGGCTCTGCAGACCCGCGGGGATCGTCGAACCGTACCCGGGCGGGGCCTGGATGATCGCGTCGGCGCCCACCTGCTGCCAGGATTCGGCCACCTGGCTACGGGTTACCGAGGTGCCGACCATCTCCGGGAACGCCACCATTGCCAGCACAAGCACCAGGGCGAACGCCGGCAGGACGGTGCCGGGCGGGGTACGGGTGGCCCGGGCCAGGCCGACGAACGCGACCACCCCGCGGGTCATGCCCGCGATCCGGGCCAGCGCGCGGGCGAGGAGGGGGTAGCAGCGCATCAGGACGACGGCCACGGGGATCGCGACGAGTACCGGCGCCGCGCTCGTGTACAGGCCGCTGTTCCCGGAGCTCGGGCCCTCGTGCCTGAGCACGACAAGCCCGCCGATGGCCGCGGCGACCAGCGCGATCTCGACGATGATCCGCCGGGCCGCCGGCGTGCGGCCCGCTGCCTGGCGCACAGCGCCCCGGCCGGTGACAGGCCCCGCCACGCGCTGCGGGACCACGCTGATGAGCACCGGGCCGGCGAGCGCCACGGCGATCGTGAGGCCGGCCAGCCACCAGCCCACCGCGTCGCCGTCGCCGGGAGTCAGGCCGATCGCGAGTACCGCGGCCACCGCCCCGGCGGCCGCGGCGATGACCACGCTGGCCCGTAGCGCCACCCAGGCGAGCTGATACAGCGCCGCGCCCCGTGCTCGCATGAGCGTGAACTCCGCGGCGCGGCGCTGCGCCACCAGCCGGGCGCCGAGCAGCACCACTATCGCGCCGATGACCGTCAGGCTGACGTACAGCAGCTCGAGCGCGGGGGCGACGGCGCTTTCCCCGGAGGTGAACGGCGCCAGGATCGCGGGAATCTGGGAGGCAATCGTCACCGTGACCGGATTCCCTGCGGGGGTACTCATCGTTGCCCCGGAGGCGACCAGGCTGGTGAGGTTTGCCTCCAGTCCGTTTGCCTGGCCCGCGGTGAGCCCGCCGAGCGCGGCCGTGTACGCCCAGGTCACCTGCATTTCAACGGGGCCGATGTTGGCTTCGACCAGCGGGAGCGCACCGGGGCCGATGAAGACCGTTCCGATCCAGTACGGCAGCTCAGGCGCCGCGGCCTGGGTCAGCGCGGGACTGGCCGCCACGGGCTCCTGGCTCCAGAAGGTGGAAGCCGGGTTCGTCGGCCGGATGATCCCCGTGACCACCAGCTCTATCGTCCCCGCGGTCAGCCGGGTGCCGACCTTCAGCCCGAACCTGGCCGCGGTGGCGGTGCTCACCGCCGCCTGCACCACGGCCAGTTTCCCGGGCTGCGAGGCGCTGACCGGGAGCCGCCCGGCCACGATCTGGCTGTAGCGGGTTAGCTCCGTGCGGTAGGTCATCTCGAACTGCGGCTGCCCGTCCCCGGCCGCCCGGGTCGCCCCGCTAACCGGCACGTATTCTGTCGTCAGGCTCGCCCAGGCGGGCGGTTCGCCGGCTACTGTCAGCCCCCCCGCGGCCAGCCGCGCGCGCAAGGAGGCGCCGACCGCCGCGATGTCAGCGGCCTGAACCTGGCCGATTTCGTCCGATATGGACGTCTCGGGCACCGTCCCGATGACGGTCCGGTCGGCGGATTGCGAAGCCGCGATCACGCGCTGCAGCGCCATGTTGCTCAACCCGACGCTCTCCCGCGGGATCGCCAGGCTGGCCAGTATGGAGGCGAACACGAGCAAGCCGAAGGCGACACTGGCGGCGGCCCCGGTACCTGTCAGCGTCACCCAGGCAGTTCTGAATTTGCCTGGGCCTCCGGCCGCGGCGCTGAATTTGCCTGGGCCTCCGGCCGCGGCGCTGAATTTGCCTGGGCCTCCGGCCGCGGCGCTGAATTTGCCTGGGCCTCCGGCCGCGGCGCGCAGCCGCAGCCGCAGCGTTCTCATCCGGGTCCTCATCCGCCCTCCGCCCGCAACTGTGCCGCCGGGTCGGGTCTGCGCAGCACCGACAGGGCAGCGGCGGCGACCGGCACGGCCGCGGTGACCAGGGCCAGCGCAACGGCCAGGCCGGGTGGCACTACCACCAGGGCGAACGGCACCGGCGCCGCCGCATCCGCGGTCAGGGTGATCGCGGGCACCATCAACTGGGCCAGGCCGATCCCGGCCAGCAGGCCCGCGGCCGCGGCCGGAACGCTGAGCGCGCCTTGCTCCAGGCACAGCTGACGGGCCTGGGCGTTCTTCCCCACCCCCAGCGCGGCGAACACCGCGCTCTGCGTCCGCCGCGAGCGGAGGCTGGCCGCGACGCTGATCGAGAACCCGAGCACGCCGAGCAGCACCGCCGCCACCCCGACGGCCAGCATCGCTTGCCGGGGGGCCGTCAGCAGCGCGTTGTCGAGCAGGGCCGCTTGCTGGCTGGCGCGGCTGGTGACGGATAGGCCGAGGCCGGCCGGCAGGCGCGGCAGCCGGCCGTCAGCGGTGCGCAGCCACCAGCGGGTCACCGGCAACGTCGTCGCCTGGTCGGCGGCGAGCAGGGTGTTGACCTCCGCGAGGTCCGTGATCAGCGCCCGGTTCTTCCCGAAGACGGTCGGGAAGTCGGCCACCGACGCCACGATCTTGACCGTGGCGGAAAACCCGCTGAGCGAAGCCGAGAACCCGACGAGCGGAACCGAGATGGTCGATCCGATGCCGAGCCGGTTGGCGGCGAGGTAACCGCTGGTGGCGATGGCCGGGACGACCTGCGGAGCCCGCACCGCGATCGCGACCTGCCCGGTGGCGGCTCCGGGCGCGAGGCTGACGCTGAGCATGACCGCCACCGACGGAGCGTGTCCGGTATTGAACGTGAGCTGCCGGGCGCCCCCGGCGGCGCTCTCCCAGCCCAGCACCTTTGGCGCTGCCCCGCCCGATGGCGGAATCTCCCCGTACGGGTTCGTTGCCCCTGTCGGTACCCTCAGCGACGTCGCCGTGTCCAGCCACTTCGCCAGGGCGGCGCCGTGGGCGAACGGCCTGCCGAACTTGCCGCTGGCCGTGGCGGCCACGGCGAGGGAGGCGACACTCAGCCGCGCGGTCGGAGCCGATGTCGGGTTCGCCGGGTCGTACGGCGGCAGGGTATAGGGCCCCAGCGTGAGCCCGAGCAGCCGCAGAGGGTAGCTGGCCTGTCGCGGGCCTGACAACGTAAAGACCAGGGAGTGCGGCCGGCCGTCGGCGGGCAGGCTCCCGTTGGCGGGTATCTGGTAGGTGGCGCCGCCGCCATCCTGGATCGTGGCCGTGACGGTCACCGAGCCAAGTTCCCTGCGCAGCTCGGCTGCGCTGGTGTGCGGTCCCGCCGCGAGGGTCGCCAGGACCTCAAGCCGGTCCGGCTGGCCGGGCAGCGCCAGCCCGGACAGCGGCGGGGTGATGCGCTGCCACAGCGCGCTCAGCGGAAGCGACGACAGGTCGGGGCGGAGCAGGATCGCCTTGTCCGCCGTGCTCGCGTCCAGCGCGATCATCTGGCCTCCGTTGCCGATGTTGGCCGCGCTGGCCTCGGTAGCGGCGGTGACGCCCGGTGCCCGGGTGATCGCTCCGGTTGCGCCCAGCGGCAGCGGGCTCCCGGAGTCCACCCGCACGTCCGAGCCGACCGCGAAGGCGGCCTGGTCCGCGGTCGACTGCCGCCAGCTTGCGTACCCGCCAAGCGCCAGCGTGGTGGTCGCCGTCGCGACGACGACGAGCAGGGCCGGGCCCGCCTGGCGGATCGGCCGCCTGGCAATCTGCCAGCTCACCATCGCGGCGGCCAGCCGCCGTTCATAGTCGGTCGCCTTGTCGGCCAGCCGGGCAAGCAGTGGCAGCCCGCGCAGCGGGATGAGCGCCACCCCGGCCAGCGCGAGCGCGGGAGCGAGGGCGACCACGGGATCGATCCCGAGCGAGCCCCCGGCCGGATGCGCGACCGCGGAAAAGCCGTGCAGTTCCCACACCGCTACCGCGGCGAGCGCCACCAGGGCCAGATCGCCGCCCGCCCAGGCGATCGCCGCGAGCCGGGCCTGCCGGCCGCGGCGGAGCCTGGCCGCATCGGGGGTCAGGGTGTGCAGCGCCGGCCAGGCCATCACCGCGACGCACACCACAAGCACGGCGAGGGCCGACAGCCAGGCCAGCGAGGTGATGCCGCGGCTCGTATAGCCGTCCAGGCGCAGGTTGCCCAGGCCGGCCAGCGCGCCGGTCAGGCGCGTGCCGACCAGCACGCCAACCAGGCCGGCCACGGCGCCGAGCACCGCCGCCTCTGCCAGCACGGGCCGCACCACCTGCCATCTGGTGGCGCCACGCGCCCGCAGCAGTGCGGACTCCTCCTCGCGCAGACTGGCGAGCAGCCGTGCGGCCAGCACCAGTCCCACCCCGGCCACCAGCAGCAACAGCAGCGCGGCGATCGTGAACAGCGACCGGGTCAGCACGAAGGTGCTGGCGATGCCGGCCAGCAGCTGCGGCAGGCTCGAGGTCACGGCCAGCCCGTCAGGCAGGAGCACGGCCAGCTGCGAAACCGCCGCGCCGGTGCCCGCGTTGAGCGTGTCGAGGTTCCCCCGGGCCAGCGCCGAAGCCTGCGGCAACGCCATCCACGAGCCCTGGGTCACGGTGAGCGCCCCGCCGAACGCAGCCGGGTCCACCACCGCCGGGCCGTAGGTGAGGAAGGAACCCGTCGCGCCGGTCCCCGCGTAGGCGTTGGCGAAACCCTCGGTGCTGCTCCCCGAGAGGGGCAGCAAGTCCAGTGCCCAGTACGTCGACGCCGGGTCCCTGGGCCGGAACAGGCCGGTGACCTGCAGCGAGGCCGGCGTCCCGGCGGGCTGGGTGGTGCCCTTCAGCACGGAGCCCACCGTCAGGTGCAGCTGGCTGGCCACGGCGGCCGGCAGCGCCACAGGCACCGGACCGCCGCGGCGCGGCGGACCTGGCCACTTCCCGGCGGTCAGCGTCGCCTGGGCGCTGATCCCTTCCACCGACGCGGGCTGGATCTGCGTGATGGCCGTAGACGTGTCCGCGAAGGGCTCCGGGTTGGCCGTGCTCGTGGTCACCGATGAGAGCTGGATCGGGTTCGCCCACAGCGCGCTATCCAGCTGGAAACCGACCCCCGGCCAGGCCTTGCGCAGCGTGGCACGGATTACCTGCGAGTCGGCGGCGGCCTGGCCGGCGTTGACCACGCCGCTGAATCCGATCACCCGGCCCTGGGGGTCCGCCAGGCCGTTCAGCGCTCCGGCCGGGTCCACCGCGGCCGCGAAGGTCCAGAGCACCGCCGCGAGCCCGGTGGCGAGCAGCACCGTGACCGCCACGCAGGCCAGGAGCAGCCACGAGGACCTGGCCCGGCGGAAGAGGAAGGTCACCCCAAGCCCGCGCACGCGCCGCCCCTATCTTCCGGGGGTGATGCTGACGGTGCTGACGGACCCATCCTCCAGCGCGAATACCTTGTCGGCCAGGTCGATCAGCGCCTCGTCGTGGGTGGCGACCAGGGCGGTGATCCCTTCCGAACGCACGACGCTGAGCAGCAGCTCCATGATCTGCCTGCCGGTCTCCAGGTCGAGCTGGCTGGTCGGCTCGTCCGCGATCAGCAGGCCCGGCCGGCCGGCCAGCGCGCGGGCGATGGCCACCCGCTGCTGCTGGCCGCCGGAAAGCTCACCCGGGCGGTGCGCGGCGTGGTCGGCCATCCCGGTCAGCGCCAGCATGGCCGCGACCCGCTCCCGGCGCTCGCTGGGCGCCACGCCCTCGATGCGCAGCGGGATCCCGACGTTCTCCGCCGCGGACAGCATCGGCACCAGCCCGAAGGACTGGAAGATGAAGGCGACCGTGTCCCGCCGCAGCGCCAGCCGCTGCCGCTCGGTCATCCGGTTCACCTCGCGGCCGTCCACCCACACCCGGCCGGCCGTCGGGTCGTCCAGGCCGCCGATGATGTTCAGCAGCGTGGTCTTGCCCGAGCCGGATCGCCCGCGCAGGGCAACGAGCTGACCACGGTCGACCGTGAACGAGATCCCGCGCAGGGCCTGAACGGCCATATGCCCGCCGCCGAAGGTCCGGCGGATATCGTCCGCCGCCACCATGACCTGCGGCGGCGGCGCGGCGTTATCCGTGCCGTACGCCAAGTGTGCCTGGCCGGAGCTCATTCCCATCCTTTGCAGAAGTGGTGGCAGATCGATCCCGCTGTGACCCGCGGGGTCAAGCAGCCAGCAGGGGAACGAGTACCTGCGCGTTGGGGGTTCCCCACCCCGTCGCCGGGTCCCATCCCGGAGCGGTCCGGTAACCGGCCGTCCCGACCGGATACGGCATGGTCATGATGTTGCTACCACTAGTAATATCGTGAAACGCCTTGTGGTAGCTGGAGCCGCGGGCGATGCGGTAGATGGCAGGGTTAACGAAGCCAAGGTCGTGATGGGCGTCCTGGTCCGCCAGCGCCATGAGTCCTCCCCATAGCGGCGCGGCGGCCTCGGTGCCGGAGGCCGGGACGATCCATGACGTGCCGCCGGCCGCCAAGACGACCGGGGCGCCGTCCGCCGGATCGGCGTCACCGGCCACGTCGGGCACGCCCCTCATCGCCCCGATCCCGGGGACGCCATCCTGATAGGCGGGACGGGCGTACAGGTGGCTGAAGCCGCCCCCCGATGCCGAGCCGGGCTGACTGAAGCTGCTCGAGGTGTTCCAGGCGGTCTCGCTGACGTAGGCGCCGCTCACGGGATTCGCGGTGAGCGTGGTGCCGCCGACCGCCAGCACGAACGGGTCGGAGGCCGGCAGGCTGACCTCCTTGACCGAGACCGTCGGGAGCCCGAACTCCTGCATGTCGCTGAACGGGCCGGTGTCGCCGGAACTGGCGACCACCGTGACGTGGTGCGCGGCCGCTCCGGCCAGGATGGAGTTCAGCTCGGCCGCCTGAGCCTTGGTGAAGAAGTGTTCCCCCAAATCCCAGCTGATCGAAACCACGTCGGAGTCGGAGACGGCGAGCCGCAACCCGGCGAGCATGCCCGCCGCCGCGTCCTTGGCGCTGTTCTGGATGTTTACCGGCAGCAGGACCACCCGGAGAGTGGCGCCGGGGGCGATCATGTGCAGTTCCTCAAGGTCCCCGGCCTCCCCGCTACCGAGCTGCCCGCCACCCGCCGCCAGCCAGGGCGAGGGCGAGTGGGCGAGGCTGTTCACGACCTCGATCCGCGCGGCGGGCAGCCGGAACATGCTGTCGAATTTCGCCAGATCCTGACGGATGTCGGTGATACCCGGGACCCCCTGCGGGCCGGTGACCCTGACAGTGCCGCTGGCGGATGGAAGAGGGCTGGCGCCCGGCGGCGGGATGGTGGATGCAGCAATGTCAAGGTCCGTCACCGTTTCGCCCCTGCCGTCGATCCCGCTGTTCAGCAAGGGCTGGATGCCATACGCGACCCGGAACTGGTCCGGGGTATAGCAGGTCGCCGGAGAGAACAGGCAGTCGTTAGCCGCATTCAGCGCCGGGGTAGCCGAGCCGCTCGTCTTTGCCGGGGCCGGGCTGCCTGAGCCTCCCGTGCACCCTGCCACCAGGACCACGCTCAGGAGCAGGACGACGGCGAGCAGGTGCGCCCGCCCTGAGCGGCTCAGCCGCGCCGGATGGATGTCGTCGCGCATCTGATCTCTCCCTCAGCTGTCCGCCGGGTCCCGGCCGGATCAACGCGTGCACGAACGCTCCGGGAGGAGCCTTCGGGACAGCCGCAGCGGCACCGTGGACCCTGGGGTCCGCAGCGTCCGGGCTTATTTATCTATGTGCGAGCTGAGTGCCGGCGCCCGCAGTCCGGCCGGGACTCACACGTACGCACGGCCTGCACCGCCGCGATCAGCCTGACCCAGAACGCGGGCCGGGCGTCGCGCACCTGATCCAGGGCCGCGCCGGGCTAGCCTGAGCGCCGCCTGGAGACCGTAGCCGGCGGCCACGACCAGGCATACGACGACGACGGCGCTCGGTACGAGGGGAACGGCCGCGGTCATGGAGCCCGACGAGAGCGGGATGTTGAGCCAGGCCTGATGGGTGCCGCCCCCCACGCCGCTCACTTCGAGCGCGAACAGCAGCGCCGGTACCAGCAGGAAGAAGCTCGCCGTGATCGCCGGCGACAGCGGATCCCGGCCCGGCCGAGCGGGCGCACCTGATCCGGGCCTGTGCCTGGCTAGCCTGAGTGCCGCCTGGAGACCGTAGCCGACTGCCGCCGCCAGGCACCCGGCGACGATGGCACCAGGTACGAAGGGAACGGTCGCGGTCATGGAGCCCGACGAGAGCGGGCTGAACCAGTACGACTGATTGGTGACCGCTCCCACGCCGCTCACGTTGAGCGCGGACAGCAGCGCCGTTACCAGCAGGAAGAAGCTCGCCGTTACCGCCGGGGACCACGGATTCCGGCCCGAGGTGGCGCGCAGGGCCAGTCGGCGAGCGGCCAGCTGACGAGTGGCCAGCAGAGCTAGGCCGCCCGCCGCCACAGCCGCGAAGGGCAGTGCCGTCATAGCCGAGCTGGTGATCGGCACCATGCTGAACGAGCACTGACAGACCCCGTGGCCGTCCTGAACCACCCGGACGCCCGTCGCCCCGGCCGGGGGCCCGTTCTGCGAGAGCACCGTGGCCAGGCCGCCGGCACCGACGATCGTCGCCAGCAGCCCGGTGAGCTTCCATGCGGCCATAACCGCGTCGCCGGCCGTGACGGTCCGCCGGCGATGCGCCCGGATCACGGCCCGGACCGGCCCGAAGCTGGAGATCGCGGCCTGATGGGCCTCCAGTTCGGTCATCCCGATCTCGATCCCCACCGCGGCGGTCTCGCGCAGGTGGTCCTCGGCCTCGGCCACGATCAGCTCCGCCTCGTCTGCCGAGACCCACAGCCCGGCGCGCAGCTCCGCCAGGTACCCGTGGATCAGGTCGGTGCCCGCCCTGCTCATGCCGACCACCCCGGCTCGGCCCGGGCCGGGCCGGGGGTCGGCGGCCGTAGGCCCTGGGCCGCCCAGCCGAGCACCGCGTGGATCCCGCTGGCGAACCTGCGCCACTCGGTCTGCTGGGCGGCCATCGCGGCGGCCCCCTTGTCGGTCAGCCCGTAGACGCGGCGCCTGCGCCCCTCCGCCTGGGCCCAGGTGCTGGTCAGCAGGCCGGCGTCCTCCAGCCGGTGCAGGGCGGGATAGATGGTCCCCTCGGGCAGGTCGAACGTGCCCCCGCTCCGGTCGCGCAGCGCCGAGATGATGGCGTACCCGTGTGTGGGACCGGACGAGAGCACCGACAGCAGCAGCAGGTCCAGGTTGCCCTTGAGCCGTTCACGATCCATGCTAAGAAACGCTATGCCTAGTACTGCGAGGTGTCAAGGGGCTGTTCTAGCCCGGGGGGACGACCCCCCGGAGCCCCCCGCTGCGCTTCGCGCGCCCGCTGCGGTGCTCGCCGTAGTATCGCGCGGCCGGAGGGGCCTGCGGCCCCTCGCGGGCCGCGACGATGTCGGAGCTTTGCTCCTGGCTGTTCGCCGTAGCGGCTTGGTGATGTCGGAGCTTTGCTCCTGGCTGTTCGCCGTAGCGGCTTGGTGATGTCGGAGC
>JBOHCG010000161.1:0-13430 GCA_050698735.1 Streptosporangiaceae bacterium
GGGACCGGGTGATCGCCGCACTGCCCGGCCACCGGTGCATCGCGTTCGACCTGCGCGGGCACGGGTTGTCCGGGCAGCGGGGCCCGTTCACGGTGCTCGACTACGCCGCCGACCTGGACGCGGTCCTCAACGTGGCCAAGGTGGAGCGGGCGCAGCTGGCTGGCGTCTCCCTCGGCGGCATCATCGGATGCGCCTACGCGCAGCGCACGCCGGAGCGCGTCCACTCGATCGTGACGTTCGGCAGCGCGCTGCGGGCAACGCACCCGGGTCTCGACGCCGGCATGGCACGGCTGCGGGAGGTGGGCGTCGCGACGTACTTCGGGTGGTCGCTGCCCCGCGGCAGCCTGCCGGCGAACGCGGCGCCCGATGTCACGCAGACGGTGATCACCCTCGCGGTGACCGGCCGGGAAGACACGGCGATGGTCGAGGAGATCACCAGGGCTGCCTTTGAGATGGATCCGTGTAAAATATCCCTCGGACCATCCGGCAGGCCCGTTCTCGTCGTGACCGGGGAGCTCGACGCGACCTGTCCCCCCGAGGCGGGACAGCAGCTTGCGGCGGCCGTCGGCGGCGACTGGCGGCTGGTACCTGGCGGGGGTCACGTGCTGCCGCTTGAGCAGCCGGAGACATGCGCCGCGCTGATCGCCAGCTTTTACCAAGAGCCCGAGCGAGGACGACCATGACCCCCGACTTCGTTGACGCCATCCTTGCCCAGTGGGCCGTGCAGCTGCCAGGCGAGGACTTCGAGGCGCTGGGCGTCTTCTCCAGGCTCGCCCGTTTCAGCCGGCTCGCGAGCAAGGTCATCTACGGGAATATCGAGCGGTTCGGCCTGAACGAGACGCAGTTCAACATGCTCGCCGCGCTGGTCAGGTCCGGCCCGCCATACCGGCTGACTCCCACCGAGCTGTCGGCGACGATGCTCATCACCTCCGGCGCGGTGACGTACGTGATCGACCAGATGGAGACCGCGGGGAACGTCGTGCGGCGGGAGCGTTCCCAGGACCGCCGCAGCTCGCCCATCGAGCTCACCGCGGCGGGAAAGCAGAAGATCCAGGACGCGGCGAGGTCGCATCAGGCCGTCTGCAAGCAACTGCTCGCGCCGCTGACCGACGAGCAGTTCGGGGATTTCGTCGCCACCCTCCGCACCTTGCTCGTCTCGGTCGACGATGGCCCCCTTCCCGTGTCGCGCAAGCAGGCGGAGGTATGACCGGTATGCGCGTTTGCATCGGCTATACGGGCGCCACGCCCGTCAGGCAGACGTTTGCCGCCGTCGACGCCGCCGAGGCGGCAGGTCTTGACGGCGTCTGGTCGGCGGAGCATGTCGGCCTGAACGACGCGATCGTGCCGAGCGTCGCCTATGCGCTGCGGACAAGCCGGGTGGAGATCGGGCTTGTCGGCCTGAACGCGGACACCAGGCACCCCGGTGTCCTGGCGATGGAGCTCGCGACGCTGAGCTCGCTTGCCCCCGGGCGGATCCGCATCCAGGTCGGCACCGGCAGCCCGACCCGCGCGGTGCCCATCGGCGTGACCGCGCCGCGCACGGTCCGCGGCGTGCAGACGCTGGTCTCATCGCTTCGCGGCCTGCTTCGCGGCGAGGAGGTCACCGCGCTGAGCGAGGCGTTCAGGCTTGACGGCCTCCGGCTGACGGTCACCGGCACCCCGCCGATACCTGTCGACATCATGGCGATCAGGCCGAGGATGACCGAGCTCGCCGCCCGCGTGGCCGACGGCGTCTCGTTGTCCGCGGGCGCGTCACGCGAGTACCTGCGCCGCCGGGTTGCCGAGGTGTCCGCCGCTCTAGAGGGGTATGGCAGGCCGCGCGAGGAGTTCCGGATCTCGGCGGTGGCCCTTGCCGCCTTCGCCGACGACATGGCGACCGCCCGCCAGATGATGGCGCCGGTTGTCGCCGCGTTCGCCCTGGGCGGCGCGCCTGAGATGCGCGCCGGGCTGGAACTGCCCGATCGGGACAAGCTCCGCGAGGTGCTGCGCCAGGAGGGTTCGGCGGCGGCAGGCAAGCTGCTCAGTGACGCGACCATCGAAGGGCTCGGGCTCGTCGCCACGCCGGAGACGATCGGCGACGCCGTGGCCGCCTACCGCGATACCGGGATCGACGAGCTTGTCGTGATGCCAGCCGGCGAACCCGCGGATCACCCGCGCCTCGTGCGGTACCTCGCGGGCACCAGGTAAACCGGCGACCCGCCGTGGATCTCGTCGCGCACTTTCAGGCCGCGCTGCCGCGCATGCTCGCCGACATCACCGAGCTGGTGAACTGCGAGTCCCCGTCGAGCGATGCCGCGGCCCTGGCGCGCAGCGCCGAAACCGCGGCGCGGCTCGGCGAGCGGCTGCTCTGCCGGGCGCCCGACCGCTACGTCATCGGCGGGATACCGCACCTGCGGTGGCACTGGCCAAGCCGGCCGTCCGGAGCCGGCCGACGCGTGCTGCTGCTGGCACACCACGACACGGTCTGGCCGATCGGGTCGCTGGCGGCGCACCCTTGCCGGGCGGACGGCGCCGTGCTGCGGGGACCTGGCTGCTTCGACATGAAGACGGGCATCGTCATGGCGCTGCACGCGGTGGCGGCGCTGCCGGATCCAGCCGGGGTCACGCTGCTCGTCACCGGCGATGAGGAAGTCGGTTCGCCGACATCGCGTGAGCTCATCGAGAACGAGGCGCGCGCCTGCTCCGCCGTGCTCGTGCTCGAGGGCGCCGCGGCCGGCGGCCGGCTGAAGTGGGCACGTAAGGGCGTGTCCCGATATGACCTGGTCGTCCACGGGCGCGCGGCCCACGCCGGGCTCGAGCCCGAGTCGGGCATCAACGCCACCGTCGAGCTCGCGCGGCAGGTCCTCGCGGTCGAGATGCTCGGCGATCCCGGGCTCGGCACCACCGTCACCCCCACCCTGGCCGAGGCCGGAACCTCGGCCAACACGGTCCCGGCCCGCGGCCAGTTCGCGGTCGACGTGCGCGCCGCCACCCCGGAGGAGCAGCAGCGGGTCGACGCGGCCATGAAGGCACTGACGCCGACCTTGCCCGGCGCGAGCGTGGAGGTGCTCGGCGGCCCGAACCGGCCGCCGATGACCACAACGTCCACGCGCGCCCTCTTCGAGCGCGCGCAGGCCCTGGCGGGCGCGCTCGGACTCGGCGACATCGAGGCGGCGTCGGTCGGCGGCGGCTCGGACGGGAACTTCACCGCCGGGCTCGGCATCCCGACCCTCGACGGCCTCGGCGCCGTCGGCGGCGGCGCGCACAGCGAACAGGAGCACGTCCTGCTCGATCACCTGCCATCGCGCACGGCCCTGCTCACCGCCCTGATCAGGGATCAGCTGTAATCATCAGTTGAGGCCGTGTTCCTGGCACAGCTTCCTCACTCCGGCGATCACGTCCACTACGGTCCCCGTCGGCCGCCGGGGTTCGGCCTCCGGTGCGGCGGCGAAGGCCGCGTATTGCGCTGCCCGCGCTTGCTCCTTGTCGGGGTCGTCGCGGTGGCGGGCCTGGTATTCGGCGTTGGCGAAGCAGGTGTAGATGGCGTAGTCCAGGTCGAGGCGCTCGCCGTACCAGGCGGGGACGATGGTGGCGGGCGTGATGTCGGCGTCGTGGCAGCTGTCGATCGCCCCGTCCGCGTCCGGCAGGGCGGGGCTGGACGGGATGACGGCCCCGCCTGGCCGGCAGAAGGTGAAGGCGCCGCCGGGCGCCGAGGCGATGAGGTACCCGCGCTCGTGGACGAGCATGTGGTGGTATTTGCACAGATTGATCAGGTTGGCCAGCTTGGTGCGGCCGCCGTTGGACCAGTACTGGATGTGGTGCAGGTCCACCCGGCGGGACTCGCAGCCCGGATACCGGCACCGGCACTTGTCCCGTTCCCGGACGGCGCGGCGCAGCGCGGCGGTCGGCCTCCTGCGCCGCCGGCCGGCGTCCAGCAGGGTGCCGTCGTGGTCGTGCAGCATCCAGCTCAAGGTGGCGGTGCAGGCGAGCATCTGCGCGGTGGTGACGCTGATCGCCGGGCCGTCCTCGACGTGGCACCGGGCCGGGTCCGCGGGGTGACCCGGCACCGCTCCGGCGGCCCGGGGCGTCTCCGCGGAGACGCCGGCCGGATCGCCCTTGGTCACGGCGTCGGTGCCGACATGGACGATGACCTGATACACGTCGGGGTTATCGGCGGCGGCGGTCTTGCCGGCCAGGAACGCCTCGGCCAGGACCACCACGGCGTCGGCCAGGCTGGAGGACGTCGCCGTCAGCGGCTGTGCTGCGGAGGCCGCGGGGAGCTCCCCGGCGGGCGTCTCCGCGGTCGGCGTCTCCGCGGAGACTCCGGCGCCGTCGTCATGCGGGTGTTCGAGGTCTGCGGCGGCCGCCCGCAGTGCCTGCAGCAGCACCGCGCCGTCTAGCGGCGGCAGCCGGAACGTGCCCGCCAGGGACCCGTCGTCGTCGAACCGCCATGTTAGCCGCCGCTGGACCCGTGCCGCGGCGTCATCGGCGTGGCTGACCTTCCGGTGGGCGCGGGCGAACCGCTCCAGCTGGTTACCGGTCATCGGGCCGGCGATCTCGGCCAGGCCCTTCTCGTTCTCCGCCGTGGCGATCCGGGTCAGCGCCCGCGCTTTCGCATAGGAGAGCCGGCCGGCCGCGAACTCGCCGCGTATGACCGGCAGGTCCCGCAGCGCCCGGGCGACCCGGACATGCTCCCGGGCGGCGCCGGAGGACATCTGGCACTTCCACGACAGCCACGCCGCGCAGCTTGACATCTCCCAGCTCGCCCAGCCGCGGCGGGCGTCGAAGTCGCCGAGCAGGACCAGGAACCGGCACGTGGCCGCGGCCAGGTGCCCGGCCAGCTCGCAGATCTGCGCTTCCAGCCGCTCCAGCGGTACCGTAGCGTCCGGATCCGTGCTTGTTTGCTGTGTATCGAACATAGATCCTATATTAGGACCCGGGTCTGTCATTTCCGCGCACTAGACATGAGCCGACGGCCAGCGAATCAGCGGAGACGCCGGAGCCCTACGCGCAGTTTGCCCGGACCCGGTGATTTCTCGCCTCCCCTGCCGTCTGCATTCGTAGGTACTGAGGGCAACAGGAAGGGCATGACGATGGCAGACGGATTCGTGTCGGTCTCCCGGCGCATCGAGGCATCCGCGGAACGGCTGTTCGCGCTGCTCGCGGACTCCGCGAACCACCCGCTGATCGACGGTTCTGGCATGGTCCGCGAGCCGGCCCCGTCGGTCAGGCTGTCGCGGACCGGTGACGCGTTCGTGATGGACATGCACCACGAGGAGTTCGGCGACTACCAGATGCGCAACGAGGTGGTCGAGTACGAGGCCGGCCGCCGGCTGACGTGGGAGCCGGCCCGGGTGGCAGCCTCCCCGGACGAGCAGGAAACCATCGGCGACCCGGCCCGGTACCGGTGGGGGTATGAGCTGTCCCCCGACGGCCCCGGTGCCACCCTGGTCACCGAGACCTTCGATTGCAGCCGTTCCCCGGAGGACCTGCGCGAGGCCGTCCGGGAGGGCGAGGGGTGGCGGGACGCTATGACCGCGTCACTGGCCAGGCTTGACCTCCTCGCACAGGCCGCAGGCCAGCACGACCAGTAAGCGGCCTCTTCGAGCGTGCGCAGGGCCTGGCGGGCGAGCTCGGACTCGGCGGCATCGAGGCGGCATCGGTCGGCGGCGGCCCGGACGGGAACTTCACCGCGGGGCTCGGCATCCCGACGCTCGCCGGCCTCGGCGCTGTCGGCGGTGGTGCGCACAGCGACCAGGAGCACGTCCTGCTCGATCACCTGCCATCGCGCACCGCCCTCCTCACCGCCTTGATCAGGGATCAG
The DNA here is from genome assembly GCA_050698735.1 of Streptosporangiaceae bacterium. Taxonomy (GTDB): domain Bacteria; phylum Actinomycetota; class Actinomycetes; order Streptosporangiales; family Streptosporangiaceae; genus Palsa-504. Next base: position 5,804 of record JBOHCG010000161.1, read on the forward strand.
CTGTAACGGCCGCTGGGTCTAGTAATTGTTTAGCAGCTAAACACTTGAAATGTTTAGCTGCTAAACTACGCTGAGGTATGCTGGAAGGGCGATGAAGTATCACGTCGTGGTGACCCGTGACAGCGACGGGTGGATGGCCGACGTCCCTGCGCTGCCCGGCACGCATACCTGGGCGAAGACGCTGCGAGCCCTCGACCGCAACGCCCGCGAGGTCATCGGCATGGTCGAGGATCTTCCCCGCAGCGCGGAAGCGGCCCTGGACCTGGAGATGGAATACCACACCGGCGACCCGGTGCTTGACGAGCGGGCCGGCAGGCTGCGCGCCCGCCGCCGCGAGCAGGAGCGCGCTGCCGCCGAGATCGCCGGCGACACCTCAGAGCTCCTCCGGCGCTTCGCCGCGCAACTGTCGGTCGGCGATGCCGCAGTGCTCCTGGGCGTTTCCAAGGGTCGGGTCAGCCAGCTGCGAAGCGGCCCGGGCCGATCCGCCGGCGCACGTAGAACCGGTACAGACGGATAGGGTGCCGTCACCGAGCGAGCGGGAACAAGCCATCGGGGTCGTGCACCGGCCGGCCGCCGACCAGCGTCAGCGCGGGCTGCTGTGACGGCAGGTCGTCGACCGGGCAGTCCAGCAGGTCAGCGCGGAACCCCACGATATCCGCGAACGCGCCGGGAGCCAGGATCCCGACGCTGCGATCCTCGCCCAGCAGGCGGCCGCCCGCCTCGGTGTAGAGGCGGATGGCCGTGTAGATGTCCACGCGGTACTCCGGACCCTGAACTCCCGCCGTGCGCGTGCCGCGGGTGACCAGTCCCCAGATGGACAGCAGCGGATCGAAGAAGCTCACGTTGCAGTCGCTGCCGGCGGCGATCAGCGCTCCCTCGTCGACCCACGCCTGGACCGGCATGACCTGGCTGGCGCGATCCTGGCCCCAGTACCGCACCAGGTTGCCGGCCAGCGAGTACAGCAGCGGATGCTGGATCGTGATGCCGATGCCCAGCCGCACCGCCCGGGCGCGCGCCTGCGCGTCGGCCAGGAAGGCGTGCTCGATGACCAGCGTTCCCGGCGGCAGGCCCGGGTGCCGCAGCGCCACCTGCTCGTAGGCATCCAGGACCCGGCGGACCGCGCAGTCGCCGACGGCATGGCAGCCGACCCGCCAGCCGCGGCCGATCGCGTGCTCCACCACCTGCTCGAACTCGTCCGGCTGCCAGAACGCGTGACCGCGGAAAGCGGGGTTGTTGGTGTACGGCTGGCACAGGAATCCGCCCTCGACCCCGCCGTCCATGCCCAGCTTCAGGCCCCAGATCCCGAGCCTTTCGGCGCTGAGGGAGCCGGGCGGCGGCAGCGAGTCGACGAAGGCGAGCGTGTCGGCCACCGTCGCCTGCGGCATGACCCAGAACATCACCCTGGTACGCGTCGTCAGCTCGCCGCGGTCCGCCGCGGCCTGGTAGACCGCCACCTCGCCCGGCATCAGCCCGGGGTCGCGGACGACGCCGATCCCGCGCTGGTTGTAGAGCCGGCACTGCCGCGCGAGCAGGTCAGCCTGCTGAGCCTGCGTCACCGGCGGCAGCAGCCGGCGGACCGGGTCGAGCGCGCCAGCCTCGATGAGCACGCCGGCCGGGGTCCGGTCGCCAAGCCGCACGACGGTGCCCGACGCCGGATCGGCCGACGTCGCGGTGATCCCCGCCATCTGCAGGGCCGCGGAGTTGGCCACCCCGACATGCCCGCCGCGCTGGACGAAGACGGGGTGGCTTGCGCTCGCCGCGTCCAGCTCGCGCGCCGTCGGCAGCCGGCCCTCGCGCAGATGGGTTTCGTGCCAGCAGCGCGACGAGATGACCCACTCGCCCGCCGGCGTCCGGCCGGCGGCTCCCCGCAGCGCCGCCACCAGTTCGTCGATCGACCGTGCCTGCTCCAGCGATACGTAGTCCAGATCGCGCGCCGCCAGCAGCTGGTGATTGTGCGTGTCATTGAACGCGGGATACAGCACGAGCTCCGGATCGTCGATCACCGCGGTTCCGGGACCGATGAAGGAGTCGAGGTCGTCCCGGGACCGTCCGACCGCGCTGATCCGGCCGCCGGAGACCGCAACCGCCTGGTAGACCCCGCGGTCAGCCGTCATCGCGTACGCGCGGCCGACCCGGAGCACCGCGTCAGCCACGTCGCCCCGTGCGCCGGCCGCCATGGTCATGCACTCACCTTGTCACCCGGGACAGCTCAAATTCCCTTTTCTACCTAACGAACCGTGGTGCGCGCCACGTGAACGCTCCGCCCGCACCGTGGCCGGCGTTCGACATCACCCCGCGCGGGTGTATCGGCCGACGTGGTGAGCTGCTCCGTCCGAGTGGGGGAGAGAAGCCTTCCCGGCCGCCGGACCGGCGGCATCGCAGATCCGCCAGGAGGCGATCCATATGTCGAACCTCAACGACGCCGAGATCACGGACCTGTACGTCAGCGCGACCAGCGTCCCTGGCGTCCAGAATGACGTGCCTAATGCCCGGGGCGTTGCCGGGTCGCCGCTCCCGGAATTCGACGTGACCCTGGAGATGGTGGCCGGCGCCGACCTCGGCACCACGCCCTACACGCTGTTCCTCACCTGCACCAACGTGTCGGACACCGCACCCGCCTCCGCGGTCCTGATTCCCGGAGTTCCGCTCAACGGGCGCTTTCCGCGCCCGGGCTGTGGACGTTCAACACGCGCGTGACGCTCAAGGTCCCTGGGGGCGTCGCCAACAAGGTATTCCAGTACACGGCGGCCCTGGTCAGCGCCAACAACCAGGTCGTCTCGATCAAGCAGAGCGATCTTTTCATCCTGGTCTGACCATCGAGCTTTAGTGCGGTGAAGGCTGTTATCGGAGGGGTTCCGCCGCCCGCAGGACCCAGAACACGGAACCGCGGCACCGCTTACCATCCAGGCATGGATCTTCGCGAAGAGCTTCCGGGCGACAGAGAGTCTGTGCGGGACGTCCACCTGCGGGCGTTCGGTGACCACGGTCGTGTCGAGCACGGCCTTGTAGTGGCCGACCTGGTCGATGCCCTGCGGCAGACCATCACGCCGGCGAGTGGCCTCTCGGTGGTTGCCGAGCACGGCGGACAGGTCGTCGGGCATGTCGAACCGTGGATGACGGGAACGCTGGTCTACGCAGAACCGTTCTGGCGCTACGACCTAGTCGGCCGCCGCGACCGCAGCGACCGCAGCGCATAGCCGGCCGGATCAGAGCCTGGTCAGCTTGGCGCAGGGCATCTCGATCCACTCCGTGCGTGAACCGAAATCGATGACCAGGGCGGTGTCCTCCTCGACGCCGATGACCCGGCCGAGGCCGTACTTATCGTGAGTCACCTGGTCCTGCAGGGCGAAGTGCTCGACAGGAGGCGCGACGGGCTGGACGTTGAAGGGACTTGTGGGCAGGAAACGCCGGGTGGCGGCGCGGGCAGGCTTCATCATTACCAGTATGCGCCTGCAGGACCGCCCGCCGCTGGTCCTCCAGCCTCCCCAGACGCATCAGCGCGTCTCGGTTACGCCACACCGGAGTTCGGGAACCTTAATCATGGAAGAGGGGGCCTCATGTTCGATGATGCGATCCGCAGCCCGCGCCGGCTGATTTTGTCTCTGGTAGTCGTTGCGGCGTGCGCCGCCTCCGCTGCTCCGGCCGCTGCTTCGGCAAGTCCGATCGCGCCTAGCCTTGCCGATTCGGCCTGCGGGACCGGGACGGCCATCTCGGTGCCGCCGGCCTGGCTCGCCGGGGGAGGCCCCGTCGTGACCGAGATGCTGCCCGGCCGGATCACCCTCGTCGTGGCGTCCGCCGGTTTCCCGGCTGCCTCCTACGCCGAGGCGCACGCCTACACGTCGGACTGTGCCCCGGATAACGCCTTCGGCAGCCACGGTGCCGAGCGGCTCGCGTTCGGAGGCCGGGACTTCAGCATTGCCGCCGCCGTTCCTGCGCCGGGCGGCGGAACGATTCTCGCCGGTGGCACGGCCAAGGGATGGCTGGTGGCGCGCCTGGGCGCCAGCGGAACCCTCGACCGCGCTTTCGGGTCGGGCGGCTGGACGGTACTGCCGTGGCCGGGCAGCGTGTCCGCGATCGCCGAGACTCGATCGGGCGACATCGTGCTCGGCGGCAGCGAAGGCACCGGCTGCTGGGTAGTGGATCAGTTTGAGTTGGACTGCGCGGCGGCCTGAGCCCGGAAACTGCCCTCTGATTGCAGCAGTGTCCGTCGGGGCCCGCTGTGGCGCAGCGCGCGGGTGAGAGGCTGGAGCGGTGTGATGGACTCATCTGTGTGATTACCGTTCCGTCCACGTTCCGGGCCATGCTGCGCGGGTCGCACGAAAGGCGCGCGTGGCTGGACTCCCTGCCTGAGCGGGTAGATCGGCAGTGCCGGGCTTGGAACCTCTCGCTCGACGGTGATCCCTGGCACGGATCGAACGCATTGGTATTTCCGGTCCGGCGCGGTGCTGAGCAGTTCGCGCTGCGGTTCTGGGCCGGCCGGGGCACTGTGCTGCTGGTGGAGACGGACCTCGGGGCCGGGACCATGCTGCTGGAACGGCTGGATCCAGCGCGGTCGCTGGCCACCTTGCCGTTGGCCGAAGCCAATCATCATGCGGGCAGGATGATGCTCCGGCTCGCCGTGCCTGCCCCCAGCTGGGTGCTCAGCACCGGCGACCTGGTGCGGGACCGGCTGGCCACGCTGAAGTCAGACTGGGTCGCGCTGGGCCGTCCGGTGCCGGCCGGGATGCTGGCCGCTGCCTGTACCGCCGCCGAAACCCTGACCTCCGCCGCCGGCGATCGTGCCGTTGACGCCGCGCTGCATCACGAGCAGGTGCTCGGAGGGGAGCGGGAGCCCTGGCTCACCGTCGATCCCTGCCTGCTGCGCGGCGACATCGGGTTCGACCTCGCCCGCTGCCTGTGGGACAGGCTCCACGAGATGCCCGACGCCGCGACGATCAACGAGCAACTGGACATCATCGCCGACGCTGCGGGCCTCGACCGGGAACACGCTCGCCGCTCAGCGATCTTCCGCACCATCGACTACTGGCTGTGGGGTCTCCAGCATGGTTTCACCGAGGATCCCCTCCGCTGCCGGCGTCTCGTCACCGCGCTGCTTCAGTGACCCCGCCCCTCACTCCCACGGAGATCCACTATCCAGACCGTAATTCCCCTGCCCGTCCGGGACAATTCAGGTTGTCTTTTTCCAGAACGGGCGGTGGTGCTTGCCCCGAGAATCCGAAAGAACGTGCCCGCGTGTGATGCCCGTTCTATCCAGGCGGCCGGTTACAGTTGGCGGTGTGGATGAGCGGCTTCTGGCCGAGGCCTGGCAGGCCCGGGACCGGCTGACCGCTGCCGAGCGCGACGCCGCGGCTGCCCGCGCCGAGTTCCGTCACGCCGTCCGCCGGCTGGTCTCGCGCGGTTCGTCGGCGCGGGACGTCACCGCCGCCCTTGGCCTCAGCGACCAGCAACTTCACGAGATCCGCACGCAGGCAGGCGATACCGGCAGGCGCGCCTCGCTGGACCTTTTGTCGTGCTCGTTCTGCGGGGCGGCGCAGCGCGAGGTGCGCAAGCTGATAGCGGGCCCGGACGTGTACATCTGCGATGCGTGCGTGGAGCTAGCCGACGGGGTAGTCGCCTCCGGCCATCCCGCCGATACCAGGCTCGGGCAGCTGCGCGCCGTGCCGGAGCAGGACGGACAGGCCCGCTGCAGCTTCTGCGGTAAGCCTCGCGATCGACTCACCGGCCTGGCCGCCCTGTCTGACGAGTCGCCCGCCGACTCTACCAGTTCCCTGGCCATCTGCCCGGAGTGCGTCTCGCTATGCGACGAGATCATCTCCGAGGAACTGCGCTGACCCGGCCAGGCCAACAAACGCCGCGCGGTCGGAGCCGGACTGGTCAGAACTCCGGGATGACCTGCACGAAGAGGAAGGCCGTGTAAAGGTTCGGGTAGCCGTCGCCGGGCCCGTTCTGCTGGTCATCGCCGGCCGCGGCGATCTTCTGCAGCACGCTCATGCCGCCGATCACCGTGCCGAACGGCGTGTAGTTCGGCGCGAGGGTGGTGTTCTTCCAGGTGAAGAAGAACTGACTGCCGTTCGTGTTCGGCCCGGCGTTGGTCATCGCGACCGTTCCGGCGGGATACGTGGCGCCGGCCAGGTTCTCGTCGTTGAACGAATACCCCGGGCCGCCGCACTGCAGGACGTAGAATCGCCGGAACGTAGCCGCACGACGACGGGGCGGCCGTGGGAGCGTCTGGCACCGCCGCCGCGTGCAGGCCGGGAGCGTTCAGCCCGGGCAGCGGCGATGTGCTGGCGGTGGCCCCGTCATGCTGGTGACCGCTACGGCGGTCCCTGCGGTGACCGCGACGGCGGCGGCGAGCCGCAGACGAGAAGCGCGCTTTGTGAGCATGGGGAATCTGGGCCTTTCTGTGAGAAGCCCGATTCTGGTGCTCTGCGCAGCACGCGGTCAAGGCAGGACGACGCTTGCCGGCGGCGTTGCTCCGCCCCACTGGACGCACAGCCTCGGCCGGTTCCGGTGCGAACTCGGCAGCCCGAGGTCGTTGAACGTAGCGACGCGGGGAGCTCCCGCGGTGGCAGCGAGGAGCCGGCCCGGGCGTGATCCGCGTCCGCGGCGGTAAGGCCGTCCGGCCGCGGCCGGCCAAGCGACCGCAGTCCGGCCAGCGCCGGCCCGGCTAGCTCCGGGTCGGCCGCCAGGATCCGCCGGCGCAGCTCGCGCAGGTGATGCCCGGGCTCGGCGCCGATCTCCTCGACCAGCCTGGCGCGGACCCGGTCATAGGTACCGAGTGCTTCCGCCTGCCGCCCGCTGCGGTACAGCGCGAGCATGAGCTGGCCGTGGAACCGTTCGTACAGCGGGTGCTCGGTGATCAGGGACTCCAGGGCCGGGACCAGCCGCGTGAACTGAAACAGGTCCACCTCGTCATCGCCGGCCTCGATCTTGTATCCGGGAAACTGAGTGACCAGCCTGGCCGAGACCCGGGGGCCGAGGACCCGCCGCAGCCGCATGACGTGTGTCCGCAGGGTCGTCGCCGCCTCACGCGGCGGCTTGCCGTCCCAGACGATCTCGGCCAGCGCGTCGGCCGCCACGGGCTGCCCGGCGTGCAGGAGCAGGGCCGCCAGCACGGCCCGCTGCAGCGGCGACCGGACCTCGACAGGGGTGTCCCCGTCATGGACAAGCAAGGACCCCAAGATCCCGAACCGCATCCCGTCTCCAGACCGGCCCCGCGGACCCGCCCCGTCCCCGCGGCACGCTCAACGCAAGTGTGACAGAAACTCCACGCCGTCTGCCCAAACTTAAACACATGCCGCGAGCGCCGTGAAGACCCCACTTCATCAGGATCCCCTGAACGAACCGCGAAGCGGTTCAACCGTAAGGAATGGCCTCGGCCATTGACAGTCCGGGAATTTCCGCCGACCTGTACGGCAAAGGAGAAACATGATACGCAAAGCCACCATTCTGGCGGCCGCCGCTGCCCTGGCCGTTGGCATAGCGAATCTCAGTATCGCCGCTGCCCCCGCTAGCGCCGCCAGCAGCGTGAAAGCCGCCCCAGGCTACACCGACCGCACCGACGGAGCCTATCAAGGACTGCTCGTGGCATGTGGTCACTTAGTTTTCTGTAGCCGCGCCACTGCTT
>JBOHCG010000162.1:0-13426 GCA_050698735.1 Streptosporangiaceae bacterium
GTGCCAGGAGGCGCGGCGGAACTCCCCGTCGGTGGCAGACTGCAGGCCGACGTTTTCCTGCATCCTGATCGCGCCAGGGATCTCCTCGTCCTCGACCGCGCGCAGGTCGGCGGCCGTGATCCGGCCAGCGGCGAAATCGTCGCGCGCCTGCAGCAGGCGTGGCGGGCGCAGCAGGCTGCCGACGTGGTCGGCGCGGAACGGGGGGCTGGTACGCGCGGACATGGGCGGGACCTCTTTCCTGGCGAGGCGGAGGCGGGGGTAAAAGTGAGGGTGAGGGAGTTACACAGTATCCCGTGGATAGGTCAGGTCGATGTGGCCGGCCGGCACGCCGAGCTGCTGTTCGAGCATGCTGCGCATCAGGTCCTTGGGGACCAGGCAGTCGGCGCATGCATCCGGCGTGGCGATGATCGTGACGTGCAGCCGGTCGCCGTCCTCGGCGAATTCCATCCGGTAACCGTCGGCGGCCAGGGTGGAGGCAAGCACCACCGCTCGTTCTGGATAAATCATAAGTGACCTCAGCTGGAGCGGTCGCCAGCGGGGATGACAGTGGGATCGCGGTGCCCGACCACTCGCCGAAGATCCTGACCACCATGGAGATCGCCGCGTTGCGGGCGCCGGCCACGACGATCGGGACGTGCCGCGGGGAGGGCAGGATGCGGCTGAACTCCTCGTCGGCCGAGGTGTCGGGGTCGGCGAAGCGGGCGATGCCGCGCAGGCCGTTCTTCCCGGCGCGGCGCAGGTCGGCGCCTGGGCGGCCGCAGTGCTCGATCAGCCACTCCTGCACGGCCTTCTTCTCCAGGCCGGCGCCGGCCAGCATCTGCGCGTGCTCGGGGCAGAGCACGACGCCCGCCGAGGTCTCCTTGAAGATCAGCGAGCCGGTGCGGGAGATCGTGTCGGCGATGTCCCAGAGCACCTGCTCGGGGTCGGGGGTGTGCCGGTTGTCGACGAACTCGCAGGTGCGCAGCAAGGTGGCGGACACCGCGCTGGCGCCGGCCGGCTGGCCGCCGTCGGTGGCGAACGGCGGCCACGGGGACTCCTCCTCGTTTTCCGCCAGGCAGATCGACCAGCGGCCCGGCAGGCCCTGGGTGGCCTGCTCGAGCACGTGCGGGCGGATGCCGAACGCGTTGCGGACGATCAGGCCGATGGCGCGGGCCACGGTTGCGTTCGGCCGGAACCCGGGGCCGAAGGCGCCGCCGGCGGTGTTGAAGCCGAGTTCGTGCCGGATCGGGCCGTTGACGACGATCATCGGCGCGGGGCCGCTTGTCGACTGCCAGCCGCCGCCGCGGGCCGCGCGCTCGCGCATCAGCGCCTCGAACGCGGCGAGCACGACGGGGAAGTACTCGGGCCGGCAGCCGGCCATGGCGGCGTTGACCGCGGCCAGGTAGACGGTGCAGTTCCTGCCGACCTGCTCGAGTTCGCCGATCACCTCGTCGGGGTTCCTTGTCGTCGTGGCGAGGAAGCGGTCGACAAGGGGCTGGGAGGCGGGGACGAGGGGCAGGCCGTCGGACCAGTCGCGGTCGTAGCAGTACTCGATGGCGGCCTGGGCGGCGTCGGGGTCCGGGGTCTCGGGGGTCCCGGCCCGGGCGGCCGATGTCGCGGCGGTCTCGGGCGCAGTGACCTCGGCCTCGGGGGTCCCGGCCTGGGCGGCCTGCGTTGCGGTGGTCTCGGGTCCCGTGGTTTCGGCCTGGGTCATGCGGGCGATTCGGTGAGGAGGGCTACCACGTCGTCTAGTACCTGTGCGGCGCGGGCGCGGACCTGGTCCGGGGTGAGGACGGCGACGGGGTGCGGGGTCGTGACGTATTTGTAGCCGGCGGCGCCCTGGAGTTCTGCCATCGCGTCGGCGGTGACACGGAACGCGTCGCTGCAGATCGCGGCGGCGGGCAGGCCGGCGGTCTCGAACGCGATGCCGTCGGCGACGGCCGACGCGCTGCACGAGCCGCAGTCGCCGATGCCGGTGATGATCACGTCGCAGTTCGTGGTCATCTCCTTGACCAGGTCCTCGGGGGCCGGGGCGGCGAAGTTGACCTTGGTGCGGGACATCGCCACGGTGGCGCCGTACCGCTGGGTGAGGAGTCGGCCTACCTCGTCGAGGAACGGGGCGGCGTTCTGCTTGGTGTTGACGAGCAGGCCTACCGTGGCGCCGGTTAGGTTATTGCGGCGCGGGGCGCGGGGGGCTCGTGTGGTTGCGGCTGTCGCGGTCGTGCCGGTGGGGTCAAGGATGAGGTTGGGCATTGTTACTCGGGTCCTTGTCGGTGTTACTCGGGGCTCTCGTTAGTGCTCGTGGATGAGGACGCCGCGGAGGTTTCTTCCCTCTATCAGGTCCTGGTATCCCTCGTTGATGTGGTCCAGGTCGTACCGCCTGGTGACGAGCTCGGACAGCTTGACGTGGCCGGCGTGCCACAGGCCCAGGATCATCGGGATGTCGTACAGCGGGTTCGCGCCGCCGAACAGCGCGCCCTGAATCCGCCGGTGGTAGCCGATGAGGATGCCGCCTGGCAGCACCATGTCGTAGTAGCCGACGCCGGTGATGACGATCGTGCCCGCCTTGCCGGTCATGTCGACGGCGGCCTTGACCACGTCGTTGTCCATCTCGCCTACCGTGCAGATCACCTTGTCGGCGAGCTGGCCGCGGGTGAGGTCGATGATGACCTCCTTGGCCTTGACCGGGTCGTCGAACGTGTGCGTGGCACCGAACTTCAGGGCCTCATCCAGCTTGTACTGCACCGGGTCGATCGCGATCACGTTCTTGCCGCCGGCGAACCTGGCGCCCTGCACCGCGTTCATGCCTACGCCGCCGGTGCCGAAGACCACCACGGTGTCGCCGGGGCGGACGTCGCCTGCGTAGATGGCCGAGCAGAACCCGGTGGTCACCCCGCAGCTCACCAGCGCCGCGATCTCCATCGGGACGTAGTCCTCGATCTTCACGCAGGACCACTCCGACAGCACCGCGTACTGGGAGAACGAGCCGACCACGCACATGCCGCCGAGGTCGGCGTCGCCGTCGTGGAACCGGAACGTCTCATCCCGCAGGCAGCCGATGCCGGCGTACTTGCCCGCGTCGCAGAGGTTCTGGTGGCCTGTCGAGCAGTACCTGCAGGTGCCGCAGACCGGGATGTAGGAGCAGGCCACCCGGTCGCCTTCCCTGACCCTGGTGACGCCTGGGCCGGTCTTCTCGACCACGCCCGCGCCCTCGTGGCCGCCGACAAGCGGGAGGCGCGCGGTGCCGGTGTTGCGGATGTGCTCATCGGAGTGACACAGGCCGGCCGCCTCCATGCGGATGAGGACCTCGCCGGCCTTGGGCTCGTCCAGGTCCAGTTCGGTGATCTCCCACGGCGTGCCGCCCTTGCGCAGAACCGCGGCCCGGGTCTTCATCATCGCCCTCCGGTTCGTTCCGGCTTGCTTCATCGCGGGTGTGTCATTTGTTTTCATATCACGCGCTTCCCGTCGCTCAAAGTGTCATATATCGTGTGCCCGGTAGCCGGGAGAGGCGATTATGACCAGCACCGCATCGGCCGGGCCGTCCGCTGTGGCCGGCGCCAGGGTTTGAGAATCCGCCTCGCAAACCGGCGCGTAGCGCCCGCCATACAGGCCGGAAGGGACGAGTGTGGACGTATCACTTGACGGGAAGGTGGCGCTGGTCACCGGGGCGGGGCCGAACATCGGCAGCGGGATCGCGCTGGCGCTGGCCCGGTACGGCGCTCGGGTTGCGTGCAATGACCTGGATCTCGACGCGGCGAAGGCCGCAGCGGCGCGGGTCGAGCGGAACGGCGGCGCGGGGCTCGCGCTGGCCGGCGACGTGTCGTCCGAGGAGGACGTGGTCGCGAACATCGGGGCGGTGCTCGACGCGTGGGGCAGGCTCGACATCGTCATCAACAACGCCGCCGACCTGCACGCCCGCGGCATCCTGGAGGAGGACCTCGCCTCGTTCAACCGCGCGGTGACGGTGGCCGCGGCCGGCAACTTCCTGTTCACCAAGCACGGCGCGATCGCGATGATCGAGCGGGACATCAGGGGGTCGATCGTCTCGATCCTGTCCTCGAACGCCTGGCAGGGCGCGGCCGGCTTTATCGCCTACGCCTTCCACAAGGGCGGCCTGGCCAACTTCGTCCGCGCCGCGGCGATGGACCTCGCGCCGTACGGGATCAGGGTGAACAGCTTCTCCCCTACCGCGCCGCGGCCGGACAACCCCGAACTGCTCGCGCAGTGGCAGGCCGAGGGGCGCACCTCGCTGCGGCGGCCGGTACGGGATCCCGGTGAGCGCCCTTCGTGGTGGCGGTCGCCCGGGACGTACGACGTGCGGCGGAACATCCCGATGGGCGAGGCGCCCACGCCCACCGACATCGGCCACTGCGTGGCCTGGATGTGCTCGGACTACGCGCGGCTGATCACCGGCTGCGACTTCGTCATCGACGGCGGTGCCCGGGCAAAGTACTGGGCGTACACGCCGCCTGCCGACAACGCGGGGCCGGCGCCGCTGATCCCGCTGGACATCACCGAATTCGACGGGCCGGAGCTGGACTATGGGTGAGGTGATCCGGGCCGTGGTGCAGACCGGGCCGCGGCAGATGGAGATCAGGGAGTTCCCCCGGCCGGTCATCGGCCCGGACGACGGCGGCCTGCTGCGGATCGAGGCCTGCGGGATCTGCGGCAGCGACGTCGAGACGTACAAGGGCCACCTGAGCCAGCAGTGGCTGCCGATGGTGCCCGGGCACGAGCCGCTCGGGATCATCGAGGAGGTCAGCTCGTCGGCCGCGGCCCGCTGGGGCGTGCAGCCGGGCGACCGGGTGGCGGTTGAGATCCTGATCCCGTGCCGGTCCTGCGACCTGTGCCTGGCCGGGCGGTACATGTCGTGCCGGAACCGGATCGGCAGCCACGGCGGCTCTCAGCCGTCTTCGCGCGGGCTCGGGCCCTGGGGCGGCTTCGCCGAGTACATCCACCTGCATCCGAACTCGATCCTGCACAAGATACGCGGCGACATCCCGGCCGAGATCGCGGTGATGTTCAACCCGCTGGGCGCCGGGGTGCGCTGGGCGGTGCACATCGGCGAGGTCGGCCTGGGCTCCACCGTGCTGATCCTCGGTGCAGGGCAGCGGGGCCTGGCCGCGGTGCTCGCCTCAAGGGCCGCGGGCGCGGGCACGATCATCGTGACCGGACTGTCCCGTGACGCGGGCAAGCTGGCGCTGGCGCGGGAGTTCGGCGCGGACGTGACGATCGACGTGGAGGCCGAGGACACCGTCGCGCGGGTCCAGGAGGTGACCGGCGGTTTTGGCGTCGACGTGGTGCTGGAGCTCACGCCGATGGCCGACCAGCCGATCAGGGACGCCCTGGAGGCGGTCCGCTGGGGCGGGCGGGTGGTGCTCGCCGGGCTGAAAGGCAGGCGGCCCGTCGAGCTGTCCACGGACACGATCATCAACAAGGCGCTGACCGTGGTCGGCGCGTTCAGCGTGGACTCGCGCGGCTACGAGGAGGCGATCCGGCTGATCGAGAGCGGGCGGTTCCCGCTGGAGCAGATGCACACGCACACGTTCGGGCTTGACGAGGTCGGGCTGGCCATCGAGACGCTGGCCGGCGAGGTGCCCGGGCAGGACGCGGTGCACGTGGCGATCGTGCCTGGGGTGTGATTATTTATGCTGGCCGACGCGCACGCGCACGTGATCCCTGGGTCGTTTCCTGCTGCCCCTTCGGGGTGCGATCCGGCCGACTGGCCGGCGATGGAACCTTCTTCCGACGACGGTGCCCGGGTGCTTGCGTCCGGGCCGATGCGGTTCACCGCGCGGGACGTCTGGTTCGACGCGGAGCGGCGGCTTGCGGCGAGCGAGGCGAGCGGGCTTGACGCCGAGGTCGTCTCGCCGTTCCCGCCGCTGCTGAACTACCGGCTCTCCTCCGGACCCGGGCTGGATCTCGCCAGGGTCGTCAACGAGTACATCGCGGGCCTTTGCGCCGCGGCGCCCGGCCGGATCTACGGGCTCGGCACGGTGCCGCTGCAGGACCCGGACGTGGCGGCCTTCGAGCTTTCCGCCGTCTCGAAGGCCGGCCTGGCGGGAGTGGAGATCGCGTCCAACGTCGGCGGGTTCTCGCTGGCCGCCGACCGGTTCGACGGCTTCTTCGCGGAGGCCGAGCGGCTGGGCACGGCGATCTTCGTGCACGCGATGCCGGTCGCCTCGGACCGGCTGCCTGGCCCGGCGACCGCGACGTTCGGCGTCGGGGTGGAGGGCTCGCTCGCGGCCGCCGCGATCATCACCGGCGGCGTCGCGGAGAAGTACCCGGGGCTGCGGCTGGCGTTCAGCCACGGCGCGGGCGGGTTCCCGCTGATGCTGACCAGGGCGCAGTGGTTCTGGGGCCGGACCTGGAACGAGGAGCCGCCGGGTGAGCGCGGACCCGAGGCGGCGCCGTGGGCTGCTTTGGTCGGGCCGGCCGAGCTGGCACGGCGGTTCTGGTACGACTCGCTCGTGTTCGACCGGCGCGCGATCCGCTACCTGGTCGATATGCTCGGGGCGGACAGGCTCCTCGTCGGGTCCGACTTTCCCGCCATGCCGCGGGAATCGCCGTGCGGCCGGACGCTTGCGTCGATGGGGCTTTCGGAGGACGCGCTTGGCGACATCACGTGGCGTAACTGCTTCCGGTTCCTCGGCATCGACCCGCCGAAGTTATCCTCAGTCCCGTGAGCAGCAGCACCGTATCTCTTGAGCTGGCCGATTCTGAGCCATGGACCGCACAGGGCGCGACCGCGCGGCGGCCGCCGCGGCTGCTGCTGACGCTGCTCGGTGACTACTGGTGGCGACGGACCGAGCCGCTGCCGTCGTCGGCGATCGTCGCGCTGCTCGACGAGTTCGGCGTCAGCGACTCCGCGGCCCGGGCCGCGCTAAGCCGGCTCACCCGCAACGGGCTGCTCGTCACGTCCAAGTCCGGCCGGCGCACCTATTCCCGGCTGAGCTCGCGCGCGGCCGCCATCCTGGACGACGGCGCCCGGCGGATCTTCTCCTTCGGCGCGGTCAATCAGCCGTGGGACGGGATGTGGTCGCTGGTGGCGTTCTCCATCCCGGAAGACAACAGGGCGGCCAGGGACGCGCTGCGCAAGCAGCTTCGCTGGCTCGGCTTCGCCCCGCTGTACGACGCGCTGTGGGTGTCCCCGCGCGATCATGCCGCCGAGGTGATCGGGTCGCTGCAGGATCTCGGGATCGGAACGGCCACAGCGTTCCGCGCGACGTCGGTGCCCGTCGTGCCGTCGGCTCCGTCGGCCCCCTCGGTGACTTCGGTACCGGTCCGGGCCTGGGACCTGGACGGGCTGCGGGCGCGGTATGAGTGCTTCGTGGAGTTCGCCGGGCGGCTGCGGGACGCGGCGGCGGCCGGGCAGGTGCCGCCGATCGACGCGCTCATCGCCAGGACCCGGGTGATGGACGAGTGGCGCGCATTCCCGGGCCTGGATCCCGACCTGCCGGTCGAGCTGCTGCCGCCGGCCTGGCCTCGGCACGAGGCGCGGGAGCTGTTCATCGCGTGCTACGACCTGCTCGGGCCGCTGGCCGCCCGCCGGGTCCGGCAGATCATCACCAGGTACAGCCCGGAACTCGCCGGCCGGGCCGCCTACCACAGCTCCGAACTCAAGCTCAGCGCCGCTCCCGGGGCGGACGGCTGAGCCCTGGGATCGAACGCAGACGGGCGCTGGGGCCGGGCTCTTTATTTGATTTATTCCGAACGGGGAGTGGTTTCTCGTCTCAGCCAGAGCTCCTTCATTTAGCGTGGATATGTGCATTGGCTTAGTCCGTCGCATGTTCTTGACGTACCCTTCATCGCAGCAACTGGACGGAGTGACTGGAGGTAAGGCTCTACGGGCGCGTCTGGCTGGAGGTATGTGGTTCCTTATCAGGATGACCTTGGCACAGCGCTTGATGACCTGCGGCGCGAGGTCTTTGCGGAAGGCGATTTCAGGAGCCCGGACAGCATGGGGCTTCCCATACCTGAAACCGTGGATGATCTGCTGCAGGAACTCTACGGAGAGTTCATGGGCACTTCGGGCACCCATTCAGTTATCGACATGCTCCGCGTCGTGCCGACCGAAGTGCAGGATCAAGAATACTGCACGATCCGCCCGCTCACGGCTGAGGAGACAGCCCAGCTGTTCGGGGGTCCCACGCCAGACCGCCTCGACTTCGATGCCGTGCCCGCAACAACGCTGCTGGATTCTGTCACTGGCGGCCGGTGGACTGGACGATCGGTTGCGCTGTGGGCCGGCGGCAAGCCCGATGAGATCGCATTCTGGGGAATTTCCGGAGATTGACCATCGACAGGCGAGGGCTGCTCGGGTGACCCGAGCGCGGAAAGGTTGCGAGGAAACACGGCTGGGTCACCGGTAGTCGGCCGCGTCCACGCCCTCCACGATCCGGAACGACTCATTGTTCTCAAACTGGGCAACCCCCGGCAGCAGCACGGGCGCGAGCGCGTCGAACACACGGCGCACCCGCTCGCCGTTGAAGTCGTTGATTGCCGGCGTGGCCCGAAGCCACAGCGAGGATCCCAGCTCGCCTACCTCGTAGAACGCACCCGATGCCCGCAACTTCTCCGCCCCGCCCAGACGCTCCGCCAGTTCTGCCGCGACAACCGTCACCCACGAGTACCCGCGCAGCACCTGGCACGAGTCCCGGATCCAGGTCCAGCTGGCGGTGGCGCGCTCCAAGGCGAACATGCCCGTCGCGATGTCGTCGGTCATGGAGCCGGCGCAGGCTCCGGCTCGTGCCGCCTGACTCCTGACGAACCCCGCCCAGCTGTCCTGCGTCTGCGCCGATCCGGGCCAGCCCGTGTCTGCCGCCGGTGCACTGAACTCAAAGGTCGTCCACTCCGGGTACAGCTCGTTACGTACCACCCGGACGTAGGCAAAGCCCGAATGCAGCCGCCGGCCCTGGTCATCTAGTGGCACGATGGTCACGCTGGCCGAGAACGGGTGCTCAGCCAGCCGGGCCAGGAACCGATCCCATGCCTTCTCCGAATAAAACGTCCTGCGCTTGCCGACCACCGGGTCATCGCGGCCGATATCAAGCATCCCCACCACATGACCCGGCTCGCCCCACGGCCCGCCCTGCCCGGCGGTGGGGAGCATGTCCGACGGCCGCGTCCGCAGTCCTTCATACAGCGACGGGAAGACCTCAGCCAGCGTACCGGCCAGCCACTCCCGCGACACGACAGCGAACTCCTCCGCGGAGCCGATCTCCGCGACGAGCGTCGCATTCATGTACTGCAGCCAGTGCAACGAGGCTCCTCTCACGTCTCACGCAGGCGACAGAATACCCTTGCTACCTCCCAGCCCCAAAAGGCCTGCCGCTATGCCTAGCGCAGCCGCGCCAATCCCGCCGGCAATCTCGCCGACCAAATGCCAATCGATTGACCCGTTCGGATCGGTGAAGTACCCAGGGGGCGGACCCTGTACCTGCTCGTAGAGGATGCCCCCAGAACTCCCCTTGGGATCCGATTCCACCTTGACCCAACCGGGGTTAAAGTTAGTGGGCGGCCGGTACGGCATATACAGCGTGTCCGACAGGTCGAACCCTGTCCTGGCCTTCTTGCCGTCTACTCTGAGCCAGAGCACGTACATGTTAGCTTCCTCGGCTGCCTGGAGGCCGAGCGTCCACTTCTTCACTTCCCAGATGTCAAACACTCCGCTCTTTTCCTCGAACGCGATATCCGCATACCCGGTGAGAAGAGTCCTCTTCTTGCTCGCAAGGGGAATCGCCATGCCTAGCTTGATCCGATTGAGCAGCTCAATGAAGGTGTATCCCCTGGCCCCCATCTGCCCCATGATGTCCAGGGCAGAAACCGCGACCGCGGCGGCGTGCTGAGCGTTCCACAGCGGGAAATATTTCCATGAATCGTTTGAGGATCCGGACCCGCTGCCGGACCCGCTGCCGGACCCGCCGCCGCCCCCGCCGCCGTGCGTGCACGGACAGCTGCCATCAGGGTCACTCGCGCTGACCGGATCGTCGAAGGCGTAGGAGTATGGCTGCATATCCTGGCCAAGCATCGGATCGCCGGAGACGAACTGGCCGAGGGCAGGGTCGTAATAGCGGTTGACGAGGTAAACCAACCCGGTCGGATCGGTATAGCCGCCGGCGTAGCCGAAGGGGGTGGTCGCGGTGAGACCGCCGGCTGTCTGGGGGTTGCCCCAGGCGTCATA
This sequence comes from Streptosporangiaceae bacterium, assembly GCA_050698735.1. Lineage (GTDB taxonomy): Bacteria > Actinomycetota > Actinomycetes > Streptosporangiales > Streptosporangiaceae > Palsa-504. The sequence goes on from JBOHCG010000162.1 coordinate 10,163, forward strand.
GCTGGTGGTGCCGGTGAGCGAGCCGGAGCTGTTCACGGTGCCGCGAACCGAGCCGAGAGCGTCGGCGGCCAGGTAGGTAACGGTGCCGGTGGACAGGTTGACCTGCTCGGCTGGGGTGCTGGAGGCACCGTAGACGTACGCGTTGACCGAGTCCATGAGCAACTGCGGAACCTGCGGCACGGTATTCCATACGTAGCCCTCGGTTCCGGCCGATCCGCCGGTCGGAGTTGCCGTGCTGGATGCGCGCAGGCCATCGCCATCGTAGGTGGCGGCGGTCATGTCCGCGGCGCCGTTGTCGTAGGTGGCGAGCTGCTGGGCGCCATTCCAGGTTCCCGATGCCAGGGTCGTGCCGGACTGGGTGGCGGTGAGCTGATCTCCGTCGGCGTCATAGGTGTAATTGGTGGTGTTTCCCGACAACGCCGCCGAAGTCAGTTCGCTTGCGTCGTTGTAGGTGCCCGCCGCGCCGTTGGGGAGGGTGGTGAGGTTGCCGGAGGCGTCGAAGCCGTAGTTGTCCGGGTTGTTGCCGCCGGGGGTCATCGAGGTGACCCGACCTTGCGCGTCGTAGGTGTAGCTAGCCGAGGTCGACGAGGACGGCGTATCGGTCTCACCCAGTATGTTGCCGGCCGGGGCATCGACATAGGTAAAGGACTGCAGGGTTGAGCTGGAATTCGCCAGCGCGATCGAGGATGCCGAATCGGTGTTGTCGTAACTGGTGGTGACGGTGTCGCCAGTGGAGCCGAGGATCTGGGAGTTCGGCAGGCCGTCAGGCGTATTGGTGATAGCGATCTTGTTGCCGTTGAAGTCGGTCACCGAGGTGAGCCGGTCTGCGTTGTCGTATCCGTAGGAAACGGTATCGCTGGTGGCCCAGGTCGAATTGGAAGGCAGCGGGTAAGTGATGCCCGTAATATCGCTGTCGGTATCGTACCCGTAGCTGACGGTCTGCTGGGCTCCGTTTGTGGCAGAGGTCAGCTCGCCGAACGGATCGTAGGCATAGCTGGATGTGCCAGTCCCGTCGGTCATCCCTGTCCTGTTGCCGCTCGCGTCGTAGGTATAGCTCACCGAATGGGCGGACGAGCCGGAGTAGGAAATAGAGGCGACCCTATTAAACGGCGTATAGGTCCAGGTGGTTGTTATTGCGTCCGGGTCCGTGCGGGTAAGCATATTTCCGACGGCGTCGTAAGTAATGCTGCTAGTCGCGCCGTGGGGAGCAGCGGCAGTCGCCGGGGAGGTGGCGGATATCTGTTCCCCTTCGGAGTCATAGCTGCTCATGGTCTGGTATGCGGCCGGCGTGGGATACAGGGCGGAGTTGACGACCCAGGGAGAGGAAGTCTCGCACTGGGCGATTCCTGAAGTGTTACCGTCCGGAGCCACGGCTGCGGTCTTGTCGCCATCGGGGTCGTAGCAGTAACTGGTGGTCGACGCCGCCGAGGTGCCGTAGCCAGTCGTCTGCGCAGCGAGCTGTCCTGCGCTCGTGTAGGTGTTGACGGTAACGTCGTTCTGCCCGCCGCTGGTAGTGGGCGGTGCGACGGTCGTGAGCAAGTTCCCGTTTCCGTCATAGCTGAACGTCGTTGTCTCATATCCCGACTGGCCGGCCGGGGCAGGGGTTGTCTGCTGCACCTTCTCGTTGAGCGCGTCAAACGTGGTAACGGTGGCGTCGGCGGCTAGCCGGTCGCTGTAGCCGGCCGGGTAGGCGGTTGGACACGATGCCGGGGTGAGGTTGTTCGCGGCCACGCCCACCGGTGGGACTGTCTGGACGGCGTAGCCGACACCGTTGTAGCAGGTAAGGGTGGCATTGCCGTCCGGGTCCTTGGCTAGGGTTACCTCGTCGTCGGCATTGAAGGTATCAGTGGTCGTATACCCGCGGGCGTCCTCGACGGTGGTCGTGTTGTCGTCGGCGTCATAGCCGTAACTAGTGGTGCGCGGCGTGACGGTAGCGCCAGACCCGCCGGCCGCGGTGTCAGAGGTCTTCTCCCCATCAGAGTTATAGGCGGTCACGGTGGTGAAGTTCGCCGAGTTAGCGCCGGACAGGTTCCCGTCAGGTGCGGTTATCGAAGCCTGCTCGCCATCCGCTGGTTACCATCGGTATCGAACAGGTCGTAAGTGACACCGAGGGGTGGCGGTGACTGCGGCGGGGTGATCACACCACCGGGAGCTACTGGCGTCGGACCTGTCTGGCTCGAGGAGCATTGGGTCGCGGCTTCTGCGGAACCGTCACACGTATCCTCGCCCTCACTGGCGAATTGAGCGGTGTCGGTAACCGGCCCATCCGAGCTAGGAGCCGTGATCGAGGTGGGGTCTCCGGCGCCGTCGTAGGTGTAGCTGGTGGTGTTGCCGTCGCCATCGGTGATGCTGGCGTCAAGGAGTGTGCCGCCGTTGGTGATGCCGGCCCAGGTGAGGGGGTTGTAGTCCTGTTCGCTTGTGACGGTTCCTGCGGTGATGCTGGTCTGGGCGGCGAGGGTGCCGTCGTCATAGTCGTAGACGGTGGTGTTGCTGTCGGGGTCGGTGACGGTGACATAGCCGGTGCCTGTGGCGGCGTTCATGCAGTCGCTGGCTGCCTGGTTGACGCAGTAGTTGAAGATGGACTTGAAGCCCATCGGGTCGGTCTGCGAGGTGACCCGGCCGAGGTTGTCGTAGACGTTGACCGTGTCGTCGCCCGCATCGGGGCCACCGGGCTGGGCATTCGGGCCCGTGATGGTGAGTATGTCGCTGGCAAGCAGCGCGTTGCCGGTAGAGCCCTGGCCGTAGGTGTAGGTGGTGACGTGACCCATCGGGTCGGTTGCCGAGGTCAGCTCGTCGCCGGAGTTGTAGCCGTAGGTCCAGGTCCGGCCCATCGGGTCGGTGACGGATGTGATCAGGCTGGCACCGTTGGAGCTGGTGGAGCCGATGACGAGGGCGCGGCCGGATGCGGAGGTAATGGTCTCGCAGGAACTTGCGGTGGACGGGCAGCCGCCAGATCCCGGCGAAGGGCTGAGGTAGGTGACGGTGAGGGTGCTGCCTGCGGTATTGGTTTCGCTGACGAGATGGCCGGGTGCGGTGGCCGAGTTCGGCGAGTCGTAGGTGTAGTTGTTCGCGCCCGAGAGGGGGCTGAAGGTGTACGTGTTGTTGCTGTTCTCGGTCAGCGTGGCGCTGTCGTCCTGAGGCTCAGGACTCCGGACATAGGAGATTGTTTATGCAGTGCCTGGGTGGTTCTTGATCTCGTAGCGGAGGGTCAGCTGGGTGCCGGGGTATGTGGTGCGGGTTGCGTTGAGCTGGTCGCAGATCGCG
>JBOHCG010000163.1:0-13417 GCA_050698735.1 Streptosporangiaceae bacterium
GGGCTACAGGCCGAAGAGCCGGGCTACAGGCCGAAGAGCCGGGCTACAGGCCGAAGAGCCGGGCTACAGGCCGAAGAGCCGGGCTACAGGCCGAAGAGCCGGGTTACCGGCCGAAGAGCCGGGCTACAGGCCGAAGGGCCGGGCTACAGGCCGAAGAGCCGGGCTACAGGCCGAAGACCTGCTCGGCGATGCCCTGGAAGAAGGCCTTCTTGGCGGCAGCGCCGATCGGCAGCCGATCCTGAGCAGTCACCTCCTCGGGCGCGTACTGGTACGGGTAGTCCATCGCGTACATCACCCGGTCCGGCCCGAGCACCTCGCGGCAGAAGGTGATGGCCGGAGCCCAGGCCATGCCGCTCGTGGTCACCCAGACGTTCGACCGCAGGTAGTCGCCCGGCCGCTGCTTGATGGGCTTCATCGACTCGTACCGTCCGGCCCGCACCGTGGCCGCGTGCATGTAATCCAGCCGGTATATCCAGAACGGGAGGGCCTCCCCCAAGTGACCGACCACTATCCGCAGCCCGGGGAACCTGTCGAAGACACCGGCCGTGATGATGCGCAGCAGGTGCATGCCGGTCTCGACGGCGAAGCCGAAGATCGCGCCGTCCAGGCCGGCGTCGAGCATGGGGCCGATCATGTTCCGCGGCGGGGTATTCGGATGCAGGTATATCGGCGTGTCCAGGGCCTCCGCGGCCTCGAAGATGGGCCAGAACTTCGGGTCATCCAGGTACTCGCCCCGGGTGTGCGAGTTGACGATGACGCCCTTGAAGCCCAGTTCGTTCCTGCCGCGCTCCATCTCCTTCACCGCTGCGGAGGCGTCCTGGGGCGCGATCGCGGTCAGCCCGCTGAATCGGTCGGGGTGCCGTCGGCACGCCTCCGCCAGTTGGTCGTTTGCCAGCGTGGCCATGGCGACCGCTCGGTCCCGGTCCAGGATCTGGGTGCCGGGGGAGGTCAGCGAGATGATCTGCCTGTCGATGCCGGCGGCGTCCATGTCGGCGATCCGCCGTTCGCCGAGATCCTGCAGGCGGGCCAGGATCGCCGCCGGGCGTTCGGCCTTGCTGCGCAGGTAGAAGCCATGCAGGCTGACGAAGCCCGGGTCGTCGCATGTTCCGTCCGCAAGCATGGCTTGCCACAGCGCGATGAGCTCGGGCGGCGCGAACGCCTCCTCGGTAGCGATCCTTAGGTAACCAACCTCCGACTCCATAGCAGAAACCTTCTGCCTCAACCCCCTGCAAATCAAGGGAACTCACGGAGCTGGGGTCGGGCGCGGGCGGTAACGGGGGCTGGGGCGCCCGGTGCGGCCCGCCTACACTGGGCGTTCATGTACGGCAAGGCCAACCCGGGCGCGGGGCAGCTGACCGCACGGCAGAAGCGGGTGTTCGCAACCGCGGGCCTGCTGGTCATCCTGCTGGTCATCCTGCTGCTCGGCGGTCTGGGCGTCTGGGGGCGGTGGCGCATGACAGATACACGGGATCGGGCCGTGGGTGCGTGAACCTGACCGTGCCGAGTTCCACCGGAGGGTCCACCCTGCACTACTCGGGTCGACGGCGCGGTCCTTCTGCCGGCAGGCGTTCCGGTCACAGGACCCGATCTCCCTGCGCGCCCGGCCCCAGTGCGTGCTGGCCGGGCTTGGCCCGACTGCTGGCCCCAGCCCCGGCCGGTCCGGCTTACAGGTCGAGGATGATCGTGACGGGGCCGTCGTTGACAAGGGCGACCTTCATGTGGGCGCCGAAGACGCCGGTCTGCACCCGGGCACCGAGGTCCGACGATCCGGCCGTCCACGGTGACGCTGGCCTGGCTTACGCGCTGCACGACGGCTCGCATAGCACGGCAGGGTACCTGGCTTCGGCCGGGACGGGACACGGCAGACTTCCTGCATGACGAACATTCCTGGTGATGCCGTAGCGAACCCCGTGCTGGCTGAGGTGGTGCGGTCCGATTTTGTCGAGTCGCGGCACCGGGGCGCGGTCGCGGGACTGGCCGCCGACGGGACGCTGGTCATCAGCGTCGGGCGGGTCGGCGTGCCGTTTTTCCCCCGGTCGGCGAACAAGCCGCTGCAGGCGGCGGCGATGCTCCGCTGCGGGCTCGGCCTGGACTCCGAGCTGCTCGCGTTGGCCGCGGCGAGCCATTCCGGTGAGCACTTCCACGTCGACGGGGTGCGGAAGATCCTGTCCGGCGCCGGGCTCGGCGAGGATGACCTGCGCTGCCCGCCGTCCTGGCCGCTGGACATGGAGACCGCGCGGCGGCTGGTCGCCCGCGGCCAGGGCATGTCGAGGATCCGGATGAACTGCTCGGGCAAGCACGCCGCGATGCTGGCCACCTGCGTGCAGAACGGCTGGCCGACCGAGGGGTACCTGGCTCCTGATCATCCGCTGCAGTCCCGCATCCGGCTCGTAGTTGAGGAGCTTGCCGGGGAGGACTCGCCGGTAACGGGCGTGGACGGCTGCGGCGCGCCGCTGTTCGCGCTGACGCTGACCGGGCTCGTGCGGGCCTTCCGCGTGCTGGTGCTGGCGCCGGAAGGGACGCCGGAACGCCGGGTCGCCGACGCCATGCGCGCGTATCCCGAATGGACGAGCGGCACGCACCGTGACGAGCGACGGCTGATGGACGCGGTCCCCGGGCTGCTGGTCAAGGACGGCGCCGAGGGATGCGGCGCGTTCGCGCTTGCCGATGGCAGGGCGGGCGCCGTCAAGATCGACGACGGGGCGGCCAGGGCGCGGACGCCGGTAACGGTGGCGACGCTGCGGGCGCTCGGGGCCTCGGTGCCCGATGAGCTCGCCGCCGTTCCGGTCATCGGCGGCGAGGCCGAGGTCGGGACGATCCGCGCGGTCGGCTGGGATGTCGGGGGAGCGCCGTAGGATTGCGCGATGAGCAAGAAGACCAAGCCAAGGCGCGGGCCGGCGCCGGGCCGCGCCGCTTCGGGCAGGACCGACGGCGCCGACGAGGCTGCCGCCGCGGCCATCTCCCAGGTGCTGGCCAGGCTCTTCACGGTGATCGCGGCAGGCGATCCGCTACGGGCCGAAGTCGAGACCTCGATCTCCCTCAGCCTGCCGCGCATCGTGAGAATCGATCCGGGCCAGACCGAGGCCTTCGTGTCCAAGGTGCTGGTGGGCGAGGCCGTCAACGAGCGATCGCCGGAGGGCGCCGCGCTGCTGCGACTGCTGATGACGTTGGGCTCGGCGGCTACCAAGAAGGCAGCCAGCCAGGCCCTCTCGCAGCTGACCACGGCCGGCATCTACCCGCCGGAGTGGGTGACAAAGGCAGGGAAGGCGGTCCCGGTCCAGGCCTGGCGACGATACGACGTCTTCGGCGACAGCGAGGCCATCGCGGTGACGTTCCGCTATGGCGAAGCCGAGCATGGCATCTTCGCGGAGGTCGACCTGACCGGCTCCCCCGTCGCCATCGCCGTCGGAGTTGCCCTGGACGCTGCCGCGCTGGTTGAGGCGGTCTGCCGGGAGGACGACCCGCTCGATCGGGCGGAGCAGATCGGCCTGGCCGAGGCGCGCGCCCGGCTGGAGTCGCCGCTGGAGCTGTCTGCCGGGAAATCGGAGCCGGACCTGTTGTCGGTCGACTCGATTGCGGCACTGCCCATCGCCCGGTCCCGGGTCCGCCGCCTGCCCGCCGAGGGCGCGCCGCGGGCCCAGGCATTCACGGCGGCCGACCGCTCGGCGGCAGTGGACGACTTCATGAAGAGCCCGCCGGCCGGCGAGGTGGTCGCGGCCGACGAGGAATCCACGCGGTTCTGGGCCGAGGTGCTCACCGGCTACAGCAGCCGGAACCCCGGCGAGCGGCCCGCCCAGGTCGGGCCGCGCAAGCTCGCATACGTACTGCTCCAGCACGTGCCGAACACCTTCGCCGTCTCCGCCGCGCAGCGTCAGCACCTTGAGTCCGCGGTCACCGCATGGGCCCGATGGTCTGCCGAGTACCGGGGCCTTGACGAGACTTCGGCGGCGCGGCTGACGGAGGGGCTGCCAGAGGTCTTCGGAAGGTTCGATTCGGCCTACGAGGACCAGATCGCCGGCTTGTCCCGCGCCTACCTGAGCGACCTGGCCAGGAGCGACGCCGACCTGGCCCTGCTGAAGGGCCACCTGGGGCGCCGCATGTTGGCCCTGCCGAGGCCGATAAGGCCCGGCGCCCGTACCGTCAGCGACGTCAGCGATCCTGGCGAGCGTCGCGAGCTTGTGCGGGCCGAGTTCGAGGTCTGCACCCCGCCCGGCGGCATGACCAGTGAGGAGTTCGTGACCGCGGCGGACCGGGTCGTCTCCGAGCTGTGGGACGGCGATCCGCCGCAGACGTTCGAGGAGGCCGAGCGCCTGATCGAGGCCGGCGCCGACCGGCACGACGCCATCCACACGCTGGCCGAGACCCGATGAGGGACGGGGCGATGAGCTACGCGGACGTGAACGGCATATCCCTGTACTACGAAGAGCACGGGAAGTGGTCGCGCGACCGCCACCTACAAGCTGGGACGCCGGTGATCATTGGGCCATCGTCTGGGAGCGTCTCGATCGATTGGCTCAACGATCTCAGATGGCGGTCGCGCGCACCGATCACACACCCTTGACTACGGACGGGCAGACGGCGCGGCTCAACGCCCGGGGGTCAGGTAAGAAGCTGGTAAGAATTTGGCCTCGTCCTCAAGCGCGTTCTCGATGGCCGCCAATTCCACCGCCAGCCTCATCGTCGCTATCAACGCCTGGAACGCCATCAGCGTCAGCACCCGCGCCTGGGTCCCGGGCTCCTACAACCCGTAACGGCGCTGGCGGGCGGTCAGCCGGTCAGCGGGGTGGAGTGCGGACGCCAATTCGGTTGCTGCGGGTGGCCGGGCAGCTCGGTCCGCCCACCCGCCCAGCGCAGCGCCGCCCACGGGTCGATGTCGGCCAGGTCGGCGGGAGCCTGCGGGAACATGCGGAAGAAGACGCGACGGCACACATCACGCGGCGGGTCGAGGCTGCGGCCGAAGCCCTGGGCGATGTCGTTGCCGTGCAGCAGCGCCTCGTTACAGCCCAGCGCGGCGAAACCCTCCGGGTCGGCCATCCCGGTCGGGTGGAAAGCGCGGACGTGCGGCGGGGAGGTGCGCACCATCGAGGCCAGGATGCGGCTACCCGTCACGGCGAACTCCAAGACCTCGGCCGGGGATGCGTCCTTCTCGGCGGTGGCAATGGCCCGCACATACCGCGTGGTGGGCTGCACCGCGAGCTGCCAGGCGTATGACAGCAGGCAATCGCCGATGTGTTCCGCGGTATGCCAGCAGTCCCACTCCAGCGTGCCTGCCGGCACCGACCAGTCCCGGTCCGTGATCGGCAGCAGCCCGCTCATTACGCAGGAGATCGCATCGTCTAGGTCATCGGCGGTCACAGTCATGATGCCTTCGAGCCTACGGTCAGGTGGGCGCCGAGCACGAGCGGTTGGCCTGGAGTGACGCATCCGGACACGGCTGTGGCACCTTCCTCGGCACCCGGGGGGGACATAATCCGCAGCGAACTTAGTATGGCGGTATGACCGAGCAGGACGAGGCGATCCGCACGGCGATCCTCACCGTCGACGACGACCCCGGGGTGTCTCGCGCCGTGGCCAGGGACCTGCGGCGGCGCTACGGGGAGCGGCACCGGATCGTGCGGGCCGAGTCGGCGTCCGCGGCGCTCGATGCGCTGCGGCAGATGAAGCTGCGCGGCGATCTCGTCGCGGTCATCCTGGCCGACTACCGGATGCCCGAACTCAACGGGATCGAGTTCCTCGAGCGCGCGATGGACATCTACCCGGGAGCCCGTCGGGTGCTGCTGACCGCGTACGCGGACACCGGCGCGGCGATCGACGCGATCAACGTGGTCGACCTCGACTACTACCTGCTCAAGCCGTGGGACCCGCCGGAGGAGAAGCTCTACCCGGTGGTGGACGCGATGATCGATGCGTGGATGGCCTCCGATCACCGGCCGGTGCCTGAGACCAAGGTGGTCGGGCACCACTGGTCCGCGCGCTCGTCGGAAGTCCGGGAGTTCCTGGCCCGCAACCAGGTGCCGTACCGGTGGTACACCTCCGACGAGCCGGAGGGGCTCCGGCTGCTCGAGGCGGCGGGCGCGGACGGGCACTCGCTGCCCGTGGTGATCACCCCGGACGGCGAGCCGCTCATCGAGCCCACCGACGCCGAGCTCGCGGCCAAGGTCGGGCTGGCCACCACGCCGTCGAAGGACTTCTACGACCTCATCGTGATCGGCGGCGGGCCTGCCGGGCTCGGCGCCGCGGTGTACGGCGCGTCGGAGGGGCTGCGCACCGTGCTGGTCGAGCGGCTCGCGACCGGCGGCCAGGCGGGGCAGAGCTCGCGGATCGAGAACTACCTCGGCTTCCCCGACGGGGTGTCCGGGGCGCAGCTGACCGACCGGGCTCGCCGCCAGGCGACGAAGTTCGGCGCGGAGGTGCTCACCACGCGGAACGTCGTCGGCCTCGAGGTGTGCGGCTCGGCCCGCCGGGTCACCTTCGAGGACGGCACCTCGCTCGACGCGCACACGGTCATCCTGGCCACCGGCGTTTCCTACCGGCGGCTTAGCGCGCCGGGGATCGAGGAGATGACCGGGCGCGGGATCTACTACGGGTCCGCGCTCACCGAGGCCTCGGCCTGCCTGGGGCAGGATGTCTACATCGTCGGCGGCGCCAACTCGGCCGGGCAGGCAGCGGTCTACCTGGCGCGGCACGCGAAGTGGGTGACGATCCTGGTGCGCGGCCCGTCGCTGCAGAAGTCGATGTCCTACTACCTGATCAAGCAGATCGAGGACATCCCGAACATCAAGGTGCGCACCTGCGCCGAGGTCATCGCCGCCGAGGGCGATAACCACCTGGAACGGCTGACGTTGCGCAACACCGCGGACGGCAGCACCGAAACCGTGCCCGCAGAGCTGCTCTTCTTGTTCATCGGCGCGGCGCCGCTGTGCGACTGGCTGGATGGCGTGCTGGAGCGGGACCCCAACGGGTTCGTGATCGCCGGGCCCGATCTCGGAACGGACCGGCCGCACGGCTGGGACCTGGACCGGATGCCGTATCACCTGGAGACCAGCGTGCCCGGGGTGTTCGTGGCCGGGGACGCGCGCTCGGACTCCGCCAAGCGCGTCGCCTCCGCCGTCGGGGAGGGCGCGCTTGCCGTCATGCTCGTGCACAGGTACCTGGAGAAGAGATGACCGAACCCGCGGCAGCCCAGATGGAATGCGGCATCGACGAGCTGCGCACCCTTTTCCTTTTCGAGGAACTCACCGACGAGCAGCTCACCTGGCTGTGCGAGCGGGGGCACGTCGAGCTGATCGGGCCGGGACCCGTCTACTCCGAGGGCGCCCCGGCCACCTGCTTCTACGTGCTGCTCGAGGGCAGCATAGTCCTGTCGCGCCGGGTGGGCGCCGACGACGTGGAGGTCGGCAGGACGTCGGAACGCGGCGTGTACTCGGGTGCCTTCCAGGCCTACCTCGGCGAGGCGGTGCCCCAGATCTACAACAACTCGATGCGGGTGACCGAACCCTCGCGGTTCTTCGTGCTGGATGCCAGCGTCTTCGCCGAGATGATGCACTCCTGGTTCCCGATGGCGGTGCACCTGCTCGAGGGACTGTTCTTCGGCCAGAAGAACACCCAGGCGGCGATCGGCCAGCGCGAGCGGCTGCTCGCCCTCGGTTCGCTGGCGGCCGGGCTGACCCACGAGCTGAACAACCCGGCCGCGGCCGCGGTCCGTGCCACGTCCTCGCTGCGCGAGCGCGTCGCCGGGATGCGGCACAAGCTGGGCATGGTCGCCTCTGGAAAGTACGACAGGGACAGCCTGCAGGCCGTGATCCGGCTGCAGGAGGAGGTCGCCGAGCGGGTGCCTAAGGCGCCGGTGCTCGAGCCGCTGGAGGCCTCGGACCGGGAGGACGCCATCGGTGACTGGTTCGAGGACCACGGCGTGGCCGACGGCTGGGAGCTCGCGGCGACCTTCGTGGCGGCCGGGCTCGACGTGGCCTGGCTCGATCACGTCGAGGCGACGATCGACGCCGCGACGCTCGAGGGCACGGTGCGGTGGCTGTACTACACCATCGAGGCCGAGCTGCTGATGAACGAGATCGAGGACGCCACCAACCGGATCTCCACCCTGGTCGGGGCGGCCAAGCAGTACTCTCAGATGGACCGGGCCCCGTACCAGGTCATTGACGTGCACGAGCTGCTGGACAGCACGCTGCTGATGCTGGGCGGGAAGTTCCCGCCCGGGATTCGCGTGGTCAAGGACTATCGCGTCGGGCTGCCCCGGATCCCCGTCTACGCGGGTGAGCTGAACCAGGTGTGGACGAACCTGATCGACAACGCGGTCGCCGCGATGGGCGAGGCCGGGACGCTGACCGTGCGCACGGGGCTTGACCGGGACGATGTGTTCGTGGAGCTCGGCGATACTGGTCCCGGGGTGCCGCCGGAGATCCGGGACCGGATCTTCGAGCCGTTCTTCACCACCAAGCCGGTGGGGAAGGGCACCGGGCTCGGGCTCGACATCAGCTGGCGGATCGTGGTGAACAAGCACCACGGCGACATCTCGGTGCAGTCGGTGCCCGGCGATACGCGGTTCCAGGTCCGGCTGCCGATCAAGGGGCCGGAAGGCGCCGCCGCCGCGGACGCGGCTCCCGATGGGACAGCTTCAGATGGGACAGGGAGAACTGAATGACGGAGATTGCGGGCGTCGATCCTTCGGTGCCGCCGAGCGGGACGGGCTGCGTCGAATGCGACGCCGTCGGCGGCTGGTGGTTTCACCTGCGCAGGTGCGCCCAGTGCGGGCACGTCGGCTGCTGCGACAGCTCGCCGTCGCAGCACGCGTCCGCGCACGCCAAGTCCGTCGGGCATGCGGTCATCCGGAGCTTCGAGCCGGGCGAGGACTGGTTCTGGAACTACGAGACCCAGGATTCGTTCTACGGCCCGGAGCTCGCCCCGCCGGGGAACCACCCGCTTGACCAGCCGACCCCCGGGCCCGCGGGCCGCGTCCCCCGCGACTGGCGGTTCCACGTCCACTAGGGTCCCGAGTGCCGGTGTCAGCCAGTCAGCTCATCGGGCATGTCGAGTTGCTCGCGTAGCCAGGCGGTGTCGATTCCTGGCGGCTGGTAATCGACGAACACCCCCTGCGGCTCCGCGCGCCCGAAGTCCAGGTGCTGGGGCGGCGGCTCCGACTTGCCGCTGAGCGTCTGGACGATCGCGAACGCGGCCTGGTCCACGAAGTCCGCCGCGGCGTCCCCTTCCACCGGGCTGAGCTTGACCCCGAGGCCCGTGCTGTGCCAGATCCCGTCCACCGGCACGATCCCGCCCAGCCAGACCGTCCAGCGCGCCAGGCCGGCGGTCGCCTCCGGCGGGAACTCGACGTACCTGACCGTGCCCGAGGCGAGCTCCGTGCACCACAGCCCGGGGTCAGGAGCCGGGTCGACGATCCGCCACAGGCCATAGTGGACGTGGTGGTACCAGGCGGTTGCCATGGCGGCGAGCGCCGGTGGCGTCGAGGGGTCGGCCGCGAACGCCATCAGCGGGGTGCCCGAGGCGTCTTCCTCGTCACTCGCGAGCAGGTCCGCGTCGTCGTCGGGCAGGTCGCCCTCGTCCTGTGCCGAGTCGACGGTGAGCCAGGCGACTTCCTCGGCGAGCTTACCGAAGGCTTCCCGGTCTGCAGGGTCCCAGTCGAGGTCCTCTGCATCCGGCAGTTCGCTGCTGACCCGGTCCTGAACTGCCTGGCCGAGTTCGGTGCCTGCCAGGAAGGCGCCGACCGCGTCCCGCAGCGCGGTCAGCCTCGAGCGGTCGGTGAACCGGGCGACGACAGCGTGTTCCCGCTCCCCGTCCCCCTCGCGCTCGCCCTTACCCGGCTCGGCCTCGCTGGCCTGTGCGTAGGCCGCGCTGATCGCCAGGCCGTAGACCTCGGCGGCGTAGTCGTCGTCCGGCACCTCGCGCAGCAAGGGTTCCAGCAGTTCGACGGCCTCGCCGACGTGTCCGCTCGCGGCGATGAAGTTGATGACCCTCAGCCTCACGTCCAGGCTGTCGGTGGATTCCACTGCCGGGACTTCGGTGGCCTCCAGCGCCAGGTCGATAAGGCGGCGCTCCTCTTCGGTGTTCCCCGCGGCGCCCGCCACGGCTGCGGCGAAGGTAACGGCGGTCAGCGAAGGCGAGTCCTGGCCGCCGGAGTCGGCGGCCAGCATCAGCTGTGCGGCGTCCGCAAGCCGCTGCAGCGACGAGCCCTCCTCAATCAGGATCTTCGCCAGCGAGCCCGCGACGGCCATGCCTTTGTAGCGCCCGGCGAGCAGGGAGGCCAATTCGGCCGGCGGCGTGGCGGGATCGTGAATGCGCGCCACGCGCTGCTGCACCGCGCGGATCTCCGTGGTCTTCGCCCGCTGCCGACGCGCCTCCGCCTGCCTTGTCGATGCCTTGGCCCGGTCTTGCTTACGGCGGCGGTTGCTCTTGGCCATGGTGGCTCAGGTTACCCCAGGTGCCAATCGCGCCTCTGGCACCCGGCTCGTCACATCGGCCAGTTTTCGCGGGTCACTTGTGAAGACACCTGTCCGCGCGAGGATGTGACCGATGGATGAGACCCAGTGGCTGGCGGACCGCTTCGAGGAGCACCGCGCCCACCTGCGGGCTGTGGCCTACCGCATGCTCGGCTCCCTGGCCGAGGCCGACGACGCCGTGCAGGATACCTGGCTGCGGCTCAGCGGTGCCGGGGCATGCGAGGTAGTCAACCTGCGCGGGTGGCTGACGACGGTCACCGCCAGGGTGTGCCTGAACATGCTGCGCTCTCGCAACCTGCGGCGCGAGGAGGCCCTCGGGGTGCACGTGCCGGACCCCGTCCTCAGCGTGGACGGGAAGCTTCAGCCCGAGGAGGAGGCGCTGCTGGCCGACTCGGTCGGCCTCGCCCTGCAGGTGGTCCTTGACACCCTGGCCCCGGCCGAGCGCCTGGCGTTCGTCCTGCACGACATGTTCGGGCTGCCGTTCGAGGAGATCGCCCCGATAGTGAGCCGCACTCCGGCGGCGGCCAGGCAGCTGGCCAGCCGGGCACGGCGCCGCGTCAAGGGAGCGGAGGTACCGGCTCCGGACCCCGACCTTGCCCGGCAGCGCGAGGTGGTGGACGCCTTCTTCGCGGCCGCCCGCGCGGGCGATTTCGATGCCCTCGTCGCGGTGCTCGATCCCGGCGTGGTGCTGCGGATCGACGCCGGCGCCGCCCAGTCCGCGGCCTCGGTGGCGATCCGCGGCGCGGACGCCGTCGCGGGGCAGGCGCTCACCGGGCTGTCGCGCGGCCTGCGGGTGGCGCGGCTGCACCCGGCCCTCGTGAACGGGGCGGCGGGGATGGTCGTCACGGTCCGCGGACGGCCCCTCAACGTCATGGGCTTCACGATCGCGTGCGGTCGGATCGCCGAGATCGACGCGGTCGGCGACCCCGAGCGCGTCCGCGCGATCACCGCGGGTTTCCTCGCCGCGGGCGATCTGGAGATGTGACTGGGGCACTACGACACGACGATGTCCGACGCGTGCAGGGCGGCGTACCAGGCGGTGTAGTCTTCCGCGGTCGTCCCGTAACGCGGGCCCGGCTGGAGCAGGTCAGCCACGCTAGTGAAGTCGTCCAGCATCGCCTTGTATCGACCCCGGTTGACTCGGGGCTGATGTAGCAGAAGAACGAAAAGTCCCGCCAGAGTGCCCGTTAGGGGCAGGCTTAACGGGACTGGTCGTTCCAGATCTACCAAGCGCCGATGTGTGCCTGTTTAACTACTTTCGGCTAGTTACCGGCGGGTCGGGGCTAGGTTGCGGTCATGCCGGCGGAGTTCCTGACTGATGACGCGGCCGTGTTCGGCCGGTACGCGGGCCCGCCGACGCGGGCCGAGCTGGACCGGATGTTCTACCTCGATGATGAGGACCTCCGGCTGATCGCGAAGCGGCGCGGCGACCACATGCGCCTTGGCTTCAGCCTGCAGCTGACCACGGTGCGCTATCTGGGGACGTTCCTGACGAATCCGCTGGACGTGCCGCCGCTGGTCACAGAGCACCTGGCCGGGCAGCTGGGGATCGCCGATCCGTCTTGCGTGGCGCGGTACACCGATCGGCCCCATACGCCGCTGGAGCACCGGGATGAGATCAAGGCGCGGCTGGCGGCCGCGGTCGAGGTGCTGTTCGACGTCACCGACGCGGGCGGGGAGCTGACGCTGGGGCAGGTGTGGGAGTCGATCGAGGCGGTCGTGCCGCGCGGGGAGCTGCGCGAGTCGGTCGACGCGGTGGCGGACATGGTCCCGCCGCCCGGCTCGGACGCCGACGCCGAGATGCGGGCGCACCTGACCGAGCGGATCGCCACGGTGACCCCGTTCCTGAAGATCCTCACCGAGGTCATCGAGTTCGGCGTCGTCCCCGAGGGCCAGCAGGCCCTCGCGGCGATGAAGGCCCTGCCCCGGCTGCTGGGGCGGCGCACCAGGATCACCGCCGCCGACATCGACCTCGGGCTCCTGGCGGGGTCGTGGCGGGCGCTGGTCATGCCGAAGGGCGGCGGGGTCGACCGCAGCGCGTGGGTGTTCTGCGTCCTGACGGCCTTCCACCGGCACCTGCGCCGCCGCGAGATCTACGCCGAGGCCTCGACCCGCTGGCGTGACCCCCGCGCGCAGCTGCTGGCCGGCGAGAAACTCGCCGTCACCAAGGTGACGGTGATGGCCGACCTGCAGCTCGGCGAGGACCCCGGCGGCCTGCTGGCCGAGCAGTCCCGCGCCCTGGACGCCGCGCTGCGCGACGTCGCCGCGCAGGTCTCCGCCGGGACCATCGACACCACGGTCGACGACCAGGGGCGGCTGCATCTGCCCAAGCTGTCGGCCATCCCGGACCCGCCCTCCCTGGCCGATCTCCGCAGGCGGGTCGCGGCGATGCTGCCGCGCGTCGACCTGCCCGAGGTCATCCTGGAGGTGATGGGCTGGGTTCCGGAGTTCACCGCCGCGTTCACCCCTGCCTCGGGAGGCAGGTCCCGCCTGGACGACCTGCACATCTCGGTGGCGGCGTGCCTGACCGCGCCTGCCCTGAACATCGGCTACGCCCCGGTCGCCAAGCGCGGTGCCCCCGCGCTGGAGCCCGCCCGGCTGGCGCACGTGGCCGGCGCCTACCTGTCGGCCGAGGCGTTCTCCAAGGCCAACGCCCCGCTGATCGGCGCCCAGGCGGGCATCCCGTTCGCGCAGGCGCTCGGCGGCGGCCTAGTCGCCGCGATCGACGGGATGCGGTTCGTCGTCCCCGCCCCCAGCGTCTACGCCCGCCCGAACCGCAAGTACTTCGGCCCGAAAAGGGGCGTCACGTGGCTGAACATGATCTTCTGGGCAAAGTTGCAGCAGATGCAACATTCGGCAGGTGGGGCGAAGCTCCATAGTGCCTGATGGTGAGGGGGATCCGGGGGTGTTCAGGATCTCCCTCATATGTCTTTCTTCAAGGTGGTTGC
>JBOHCG010000164.1:0-13415 GCA_050698735.1 Streptosporangiaceae bacterium
AAGGAGCTGGAGGAGTTCTTGTTCGCCCGGGCGATGGAGCACGACTCGCCCAAGCTGCTGTTCCGGCAGGCGTGTGAGTACCTGGCCTCATCGCGGGTGATCCGGCCCGGGGTGGTGAAGGTGCTCGAGCGGGTGGCAGCCGCGCGGGCCCGGGCGCGGGAGGAAACCTGGGCACGGGTGGCACACCTGCTGGACCCGCGGTGCCGGGCCGAACTGGATGAGCTGGTGGTCACCGACCCGGCGCTGGGCCGCACGCGGCTGGCGTGGCTGGGCACCGGGCCGGTGGCGGCGACACCGGCGGCGGTGAAGGCGGAGCTGGAGAAGCTGGCGTACCTGCGGCGGCTGGACGCGCACACGCTGGACCTGTCGATGCTGCCGGCCGAACGGCGCCGGTTCCTGGCCGGGGTAGGCCGTCGGCTGACTGCGCAGGCCCTGTCCCGCCGGGAGCCCGAACGGCGGTACCCGATCTTGCTGACCCTGCTCGCGCAGTCCGCGGTCGACGTGCTGGATGAGACGCTGCTGCTGTTCGACCAGGCGCTGTCGGCGCGGGAGTCGGCGGCCAAGGCGAAGCTGACCGAGGTGCTGGCCGAGCGGGCCCGCGGCGGGGAGGACCGGCAGGCGCTACTGGATGAGATCCTGCGGATCGTGCTCGATCCGGCCGTCGGCGATGAGCAGGTCGGGACACGGCTGCGGGAAGGGGTTGGCCTGGACCGGATCCGCGCGGCATGGGAGGGCCGCCGCGAGCGCCTGCCCCGCGATCACGGCCACCTGGCGATGCTGGATGCGTCGATGGGCTACCTGCGCCAGTTCGTCCCGGACGTGCTGGCCGCGGTCCGATTCGCCGCCGGCCCCGGCACCGAGGAGCTACTGCGGGCCGCGGCCGTCCTCGCCGAGCTGTACGCCACCAGGGCGCGCAAGGTCCCGCCGGATGTCCCGGCCGGGTTCGTGCCGGCCCGGTGGGTCGGCTACCTCGAGGCCGCGGCGGCTGCGGAGGATATCACGGCCTACCGGCACTACTGGGAGCTGTGCGTGCTGATGGGCCTGCGTGACGGGCTGCGATTCGGTGACGTGTACGTGCCCGGGTCACGGCGGTACGCCGACCCGGCCTCGTTCCTGCTCACCCCCGCGCAGTGGGCGCCGCAGCGGCCGGAGTTCTGCCACCTGACCGGCAAGCCCGCGGCCGCCGCCGACGCCCTGGACCTGGCCGATGACGAGCTGCACACCGCCCTGGCGGACCTGGAAGAACAGCTCGCCCGGGGCGGCGGGCCGGGCGAGGTGCGGTTGACCGGGGCCGGGGAACTGATCATCCCGCCACTGACCGCCGAGGACATCCCGGCCGAGGCCGGGGCGCTGCGCGACGAACTCGGCGGCCTGCTGCCCCGGGTCCCGATCGCGTCGGTGCTGGTGGAGATCGACGCACGCACTGGATTCACTGACCACCTGGTGCACGCCAGCGGCAAGGTGACCAGGCCGCCGGAGCTGAAACGCAACCTGCTGTATGTGATCATCGCCGAGGCCACCAACATGGGCCTGGGCGCGATGGCCGAGTCCTGCGGCGTGCCCTATGACGTGCTGGCCTGGACCGCCGAATGGTACTTCCGCGCCGAGACCATCGAGGCGGCCAACGCCGCGATCGTCAACTACCACCACCGGCTGCCGCTGACCCAGGCGTTCGGGACCGGCACCTTGTCTTCCTCCGACGGGCAGCGGTTCCCGGTCAAGGGCAAGTCGCTGACCGCCCGGCACCTGTCCCGCTACTTCGCCCGCGGCCAGGGCATCTCGACCTACACCCACGCCTCGGACCAGCACTCGACCTTCGACACGAAGGTCATCGTGGCTACTGCCCCGGAAAGCCACTACGTGCTGGATGGCATCCTGGGCAACCAGACCGACCTGCCCGTCACCGAGCATGCCACCGATACTCACGGCGCGACGCTGGCCAACTTCGCCCTGTTCGACTTGGTCGGCCTGCAGCTGTCGCCGCGGATCCGCGACCTGGGCAAGATCACCTTGTACCGGACCGGGCCGCGGGCCGGCTTTGTGGCCCGCTACCCCTCCGCCGGGCCGCTGCTACCCGCCGGCTGAACTCCGGGCTGATCGCCGGCATGTGGGATGACCTGCTGCGGGTCGCCGCCTCGGTCAAGGGCGGGCACGCCACCGCCGCGCTGGTGGTGGGCAAGTTGTGCTCCTCCAAACGGCAGCAGAACGCCTTGACCGCGGCGATCAAGGAGTACGGCGCGCTGCGGCGCACCGTCTACGCGGGGCGTTAGTAAGAAACGCCCGGCCTACCGCCAAATAGATGGATGTCTATAGAGAGTCGGCGTCCGCCGCGCCGCCTGACCTCGGCGAGGCGGGAATCCGCCCGCTCCGCGACCCGGACGCCGACGACGACATGCCCGACTGAGCGGCGGCTGGCTAGCTGACGGCGGCAGGTCCCCGGCGAGGAGCCGCTCGGTGAGCTCGCTTCTTATCCCGTGGCGCTGCGCGGGTGCAGGCGGCGCAACAGCGCCCCGCCGTCGGTGTTGAGCCGCAGGGACTCAGCCAGCGCCACCAGCTTCTCGCCGGGGGCCTCCGGCCTGGCCTGTTGCCGCGGCGCGTACCGCCGCTTCGGGGCGGGGCCGCGCCTTTTCATCAGGGTGCCCACCGCGGCGGCGTGAAGCTTCCGCGCGTGGTCGTCGATCGCGTGCACGCCGGTCTGCGCGGGCGGCACGAGGCGCGGCTCGTCCCAGTCGTCCTCTTCTCCCGGCGGTTCAAGCCCATCGAGCGGGCTGGCGCCCGCGGCCGCGGCGTTGAACACGGCCAGGGCGGCGACCGCGTAACGGCGGGCGGCCTGTTCCGACAGCCGTGCGAGCTCGCCGGCCTGGCCGGCGGCGAGCTCGGCCCGCCGCATGGCGGTCTGCGTCCACAGCTCGTACCGCGCCGCAGCCATCCCCGCCGCGGCCGGGGGCAGCGCGTCCAAATGGCTCGCCGGGACCGCGGCGGCCTCTGCCTCGGCGGACTGCCGGGCCTCGACGGCGCGCCGCTACTCCTCCCGCAGCGCGTAGCACCGGGCCCGGTGCGCCAGGAGCACCTGGTCGGCCCGCGCCGGCCACGGATCCGCGGCGGCCCCGTCCGGGTGCGGGACGCGCACGTCCGGGTGCGCGGCCGCGTGCACCGGGTAGGCCTCCCGGTAGAACTCGCGGCCCCGGCCGGTCAGCGCGTACCCGCCGGGCACCGACTCCGCCAGCGGCGGGTCGTGCCGCTCGATCAGCGAGTACTCGATCGTGCGGGAGAACCCCCACTTCAGCGGCTCGCCGCGCTGGTCAGCGGCCCACAGGAACCCGAGCACTTCCCAGGTGCGCGCAGGCAGCACGTTCTTCGGTTTCCCGCCCGGCTGCCGGGACAGGCCCGCGCGGGCGACCGCCCGGCCGTGGTTGGTCAGCTTGACCCGCAGCATCACCCCGAACCGCGTGGGCCTCGGCTCGCCGTGCACGACAAGGCCCCGCTTGGCCAGCGCGGCCATGGTGGAGCCGTTGCCCTGGTTGTCCCAGCCGCGGGACTCGAGCCAGGCCTGCATCGTCGTGGGGCCGAGCAGTTCCCGCAGGGACGGGTCGTGCGCGAAGTCCAGCAGCCGCCATTCCGCCGCCAGGGTCTTGTCGTAATTGCCCCGGGCAGCGTCCGCGCGGCGGCCCCGCTCGTTTTCCTGGTCGAGCTGGTAGATAACGGCGAGGGTGCCCTGCTGGCGGTCGTTGAGCTCCGTCCACGCATCCAGGGCCTTCGTCTTCGCGCTGCCGGCGCCGGTCATTCAGTTCTCCTCGCCCTGGCGACCGCCGATCCCGAAGGCCCTGCGGGCGTAGTCCAGGCCCGCGCGCTGGTTCGCGTCCATCGGGGCTGCTTGGGGCTCTCCTCGCCCGGTCGGGTGTCCCAGTAGCTGCCGGGGCTGCGGCCCTCGATGTAGTCGATCGTGTCCTGGATCGCCTCGGCGATCGAGGCGGGCGACAGGTAGGCGTGCATGATCCGGGTGAACTCGCGGAACGCCGCGTCGTCCTCGGGTGTCATGGTCTTCTTGCGGAGCCAGTACGCCTGCTCGGCGTCGATCCTGTCCAGCAGCTCGCGGCGCGTCAGGGTCCGGGCCTCGGCGTCGGTCAGCCTCTTGAACCTGCTCACCGGTCAGGCCTCCTCACCTTCGCGAGTGTGTGCTCCAACTTGGCCTGGATTCGCAGGTGTACCGGCGCTAGTCAGGAGCTGGTCGTACTTGCCGAGGTCGGGCTCGGGACGGGTGTCAGCCGGGAGCGGGGAAAGTGCGGTGGTTCGGTCGAGGGACCGGTAGACGGTGGGTCGGCTGATGCTGAACAGGACGGCGATCTCGGCGACGTTGTAGTCGCCGCTGTCGCGCATGCGGCGGATCTCACGGTCCTGGGCGGGCTTGAGGCTGGGCTGCTTGCCGCGCAGCTTGCCCTTCTGGCGGGCGATATCCATGCCCTCGCGGGTCCGCTGGCGGATCAGGTTGGCCTCGAACTCGGCGATGACGGCGAGGATCTGCAGAAACATCCGGGCGAACGGGTCGTTCCAGTCGTACGTCGACCCGCCGAGCGCGAACCGCACGCCGCGTGCCGACAGGCCGCTGAGGATCTCCAGCGCGTCGGGCACCGACCGGGCCAGCCGGTCCAGCTTGGTCACGGTCAGGGTGTCGCCCTCCCGGACCGCCGCGAGGGCCTGGTCGAGCCCGGGCCGGGCGCGGCTGGTGCCGGTCAGGCCCTTGTCGAGGTAGACCCGGTCGGCGGGAACCCCGAGCGCCGCCAGAGCCTGCCGCTGGGCGGTCAGGTCCTGGGCCAGCGTGGAGCATCTCGCGTAGCCGATGTTCGCCACGGCACCGCCTTCCGTCCGTTTAAGATACCTAAGCGTTACACGTTCATCGTACACCCTAACTGAGACACCCTGATGTGCGGCGACGGCGTTTCGCAAGCTGGCTGCAGGGCTGTCCGCTGGGCGATCGGCTATCGGACACCGTTCCGATCATCGTTCGAATACCGCGACGACGGCGTGAAGCAGAGGATCCTGTGAATATGAGCGATCAAGAGCCGGTTGTCCCGCTTTTGCTGATGGCCGACTACCTGGCGGACCCCCTCTGGTATCGCTCTTCAAGTGGGGCGGGCGAATGCATGGTCTCGCTCGACCGGCTACCGCTCAGCGCTGAGCTGAAGAGCCAGCTTCGCGCGTGGGCCGCTCGCTACGACGCGCTCATGGACACCGGCTACGAGTGGTCCGGCCGCTTGGAAGAGGCCGCCTGGGATGCGGACGGACGAGCCCTCCTTGAGCCTCTCAGAGAAGAACTGGGGCGGGGCTACGACGTCCAATACTTCGACGGCAGCCAAGGATCTGCATCTCAATAGCGGATCCCATCCGGGCAGCCGCCCGGTGACGGCGCGACTTGCGGAACGTCCTTGATCATCTCGCCGGCTGCAGGCTTTCGGGCTCGTTTGGCGGCGGTCGAGGTTCGGCATGCGGGACGGCCTGCGCGGGGTTCCAGAGGGCTGACGTCGACATCTTGATCCGTGCGTCCTTGACGTCAGGCGAAGTACAGCAGGCAGCTCACGAGCAGCGGGAACAGTGCTGCCGGGCCGTCGTATCGCCCGCTGGCCGAGGAGCGTGTTGCATCGATGCTGACCGTGTGCCCGCCGACGGTCCCGTTGATGTGAGCCTCGCTCAGATCGGCCGCGACCGTGACGAGCAAGGTGATCGCGGCCCCGCCGAAATGCCCGTCGACGCCCATGACCGCCGGCCCCCAGGCGGGAGCCTCGACCGGCGCGACGTGCGCCCGGAGTTCCTGCTCGCCGACAGTGCCGGAAACGTCGGCGTGACGCACGGCGCAATGATCCGTCAGATGGACCTCGCTGCGCAGATGAACTGGCTCGCCGTCGTACTCGCCGAGGAACAGCCCGGCAGGGTCAAGGTTGCTGAAGTTGGATTCGATTCGCCAGTAGCCCCCGACCTGCGCGCCGAGGCTCTCGCCGCGGACGCCGCCGCGACTTGCCGGGATCTTGAGCAGGAGCTCGACCCGCTGCCCGCCAGCCGACCCGGCAAGACGGTCATCGGCGCGGACAAGCTCGACGTCGACCATGCACGAACTGTAGCCAGCGGCGCTCACTCGTGAGCGGCCGGACCCCTAGACGATTGATTCCAGGCGTTACGGCGCGAAAGACTCATTCCGGGGATCGGCGGAGGTTCCCAAGGCCCGATGATCATGTAAACGTGATCATTGGCGCCTGAGCGGGCGCCCCTTCTGCCGTGGCTTCGGCGCGCGGGTTCTAGCTCGACTGCGTGCCGAAGAGCAACGCAAGCTGGGCGTCGAGGGCCGCGATGGCGTCCTGCTCGGCGTACTGCTGCGACAGCAGCTGCAAGCCCAGCCCGTCGACGAGCGCGAGCAGCCCGGCTGCGGCGCGTTCGGGGTCCATGCCGTCCGCCGGGCCGGTGGCCCGTAGCTGGCCGGCGAGGAAGGCCCGCATCTGCGCAGCGGCCTCGCGCACCCCGGACGCGATCGACGGTTTCACCGCGGCGTAGGCGAGGAACGCGAGCACGACGTGGTTTTCCAGCCGGCGCGTCTCGTCGAGCGGCAGCACCTGCAATAGCAAGCCGCGGACGAGCTCGCGCGGCGGCGCCGGCGTGAGCTCGGCCTGTGACCGTTCGCGGATCCGGTCCATGACCATGCCGAGAGCGAATGTCATCATCTCGTCCTTGGTGCGGAAGTAGTGCTGCACCATCCCGGTCGAGACCCCGGCCTGCGCGGCCACGTGCCGCAGGCTCACCTCCTGCAGGCCGCGTGTGGCGGCCAGCTGCATCAGCGCGTCGGCGAGCAGCTCCCGGCGCTCGCGGTGGTCGACCTTGCGGGGCACGCCACCCACTATACATTGCGACTGTATTGCCTCTGTGATACATTACAGTCGTATTGAAAAGGAGGGGCTCGCGATGGACGTGCTCGAGCTGGCAGCGATCGACCCGGGGCAGCGGGAACTGGTGGGCGGGAAGGCCGCCGGCCTCGCCGCGCTGATCCGGCTGGGCGAACGTGTGCCGGATGGGTTCTGCGTCACGACCGAGGCGCACCGCCGCGGCGAGGTGCCGCGGGCCGAGGTCCTCGCCGCGTACGAGCGGCTCGGCGGCGGGCCGGTCGCGGTCCGTTCCAGCGCGACCGCCGAGGACCTGCCGGACGCGAGCTTCGCCGGCCAGCTAGACACATTCCTCGCCGTCGAGGGCGCTGAGGAACTGCTGGCGGCGATCCGCGCCTGCTGGGGCTCGCTGCACACCGAGCGCGCGCGTGCCTACCGTCAGGCCGCCGGCGTCGCGGACGACACGGTACGGATGGCGGTCGTCGTCCAGCGCATGGTCGGCGCCGAGGTCGCCGGGGTGCTGTTCACCGCCAACCCGCTTACCGGCTCGCGGAGCGAGTCCGTCGTCGACGCCGCTGCCGGACTGGGCGCGGCCCTTGTCGACGGCGCGGTCGCGGCCGACCATTACGTGCTGGACGGCACGGACCCCGAGGAACGCGGCTGCCTGACCCCGGCCCGGCTGAAGGAGCTGCGCGAGGCCGGTGAGCGGCTCCAGCGCCGGCTCGGCGCACCGCAGGGCCTCGAGTGGGCGTACGACCGCGACGGCACGTTGTGGCTGCTCCAGTCGCGGCCGATCACCACGCTGTTCCCGGCGCCTCCCGCCCGCGAGCAGCCGGGTCCGCGGCTGTACGTCGAATTCGGCCACGTCCAGGGCATGCTCCAGCCGGTGACGCCGATGGGCATGGCGACGCTGAAGGCGCTGGTGGCCGGCATGCTCGCGTCGTTCGGCATGACGGCCGAGATCACCGGCATCGGCGGGCGGCTGTACGCCGACCTGACCGATGCGATGCGCGACCCCTCGACCAGGCAGCGGCTGGTGAAATTTATGGCGGTCGACTTCGGGCCGCGGGCGCAGGCCGCGGTCGAGTACCTCCTGGACGACCCGCGGTTCGCACCGCGGCCAGGCACCCGCCGGCGCAACACGGCCGCGCTGGCGATGGGACCGAAGGCCGTGGCCGGGGTCCTCGGCGCGCTGGCCCGGCCGGCGGCCGCGCGGGCCCGCGTGTTCGGCACGATCGAACGCCTCCGGCAGCAGCCGGCCGCCGACCCGTCAACGGCAGCGCAGCTGCTGGCCCTGCTCGAGGAGGCCAAGCAGCCGAACGCCGGTCCCTGGGCCATCACCTGGCCGGTCGTCGCCGGGCTCCTGGTGACCGCGGCGCTGCCGCCTCTGCTCAAAGGCATCGCGAGCGACGACGAGATCAAGACCGTGCTCGCCGGTATGCCGCACAACGTCACGATCGAGATGGACCTGGCGCTGTGGCAGGTGGCCCGACACGCGGCGCCGCACCGGGAGCTGCTGCTGCGGACCTCGCCGGGCGAACTGGCCGCGGCCTACCTCGCCGGCGAGCTGCCCGACTTCGGCCTGGCCGCGTTCCTCGACGCCTACGGCCTCCGCTGCGCCGCCGAGGTCGACGTCGGCGTCCCGCGCTGGTCGGAAGACCCGGCCCCGGTCTTCGCGATACTCGCCAACTACCTGCGGGTCACCGACCCGGAGCAGGCCCCGGACCGGCGGTTCGAAC
The DNA here is from genome assembly GCA_050698735.1 of Streptosporangiaceae bacterium. GTDB lineage: Bacteria > Actinomycetota > Actinomycetes > Streptosporangiales > Streptosporangiaceae > Palsa-504. Next base: position 8,603 of record JBOHCG010000164.1, read on the forward strand.
GCGCCGCGGCCAGGGCGGAGGCGATGCTCGCCGAGCTCGTGCGGCGGGCACGCCGCAAGCGGCCCGTCCGCGGACGGCTCGCCGGCTTCTTCCTGCGCCGCGCACGCGAGCTGGCCGGACTGCGCGAGGCGGGAAAGTTCGCCGGGCTGTACTCGTTGCGCGACCGCCGCCGGCGCCTCCTCCTCATCGGCGCCCAGCTCCAGGCCAAGGGGCTGCTCGAACGCGCCGACGACGTCATGTTCCTCACGCTGCCCGAGCTGCGCACCGTGGTGGACCGCGGCGACGACCTGCGGGAGACGGCCGCCGAACGCCAGTCGCAGTACGCGAGGGAGCTGCGGCGCCGTACCGTTCCCGTCGCTCTGCTCAGTGACGGCACCGATGTGGAGACGCTGCTGCCGGCCCGGACGCCAGACGGCCGCACGCTCACCGGCATGGGGGCGTCCGCCGGGCGGATCAGCGGCCGCGCCCGAGTGGTCCGCGACCCCGCGGACGCGCACGTCGAACCGGGCGAGATCCTCGTCGCACCGACGACCGACCCGGGCTGGACGCCGCTGTTCCTCACGGCGGGCGGGCTCGTCACCGAGACCGGCGCAGTGATGGCGCACGGGCCGACGGTGGCGCGGGAGTACGGCATCCCGGCCGTGATCTGCGTACCGGGCGCCACCGACCGGATCCGGACCGGGCAACTGATAACCATCGACGGCGCCGCGGGAACGGTCACAATCGACGAGCCCGTCACGCAGGAAGCTGTTCTGTAGCAGCGTCGGCGCAGTGGATTACCAGACAGGGGAAGGGCGCGTTGGACAGCGATCTGGACACTCTGGCGACCGTGCTGTTCGTGAAAACCGACGACCTCTTGAATCAGGCCCCGTGGGTGTCACCACCCCGGCCCAGAACCGGCATCCAGCCGCTGCTCAGCGACGCCGAGCTGGTCACGCTCGCGATGATGCAAGCGATGCTCGGCTTTACCTCAGAGGCACGGTGGCTTCGCCACGCCCGCGCCCACCTGCAGCACCTCTTCCCTTATCTGCCGAAGCAGCCCGGCTACAACAAGCGGCTGCGTAAAGCTGCCGGACTGCTGCGCTGGGTTACCCGCGTCCTGGCCGCCGACACCTCCGTGTGGAGCGACGACGTATGGATCGTAGACTCCACGCCGGTGGAGTGCGGACGCTCCCGCGAGACTGTCAAACGCTCCGACCTGGCGGGCTGGGCAGAGTACGGGTACTGCGCCAGCCACAGCCGATTCTTCTGGGGCCTTCGACTGCACCTGGTGTGCACCGTCCAAGGATTGCCGATCGCCTTCGCCCTGACCGGGGCCAAGGCCGACGAACGCGAGACCCTGCTGGACCTGTTCGCTGGCGAACCAGAACTCGTGGCTGTCCGGCCCGGACAGACGCTCATCGCGGACAAGAACTACTTCGGTCACGACTTCGAGCTTCAAGTCGCCGAACTGGGCATCAGACTGCTCCGGCCCACTCGCAAGGGCGAACCGGAGCGCCCCGGGGCACCCTTGTTCAAGCCATTGCGGCAAATCATCGAGTCGGTCAACGAGAGCTTCAAAGGGCAACTCGACCTCGAACAACACCGCGGCCGCACACCAGGCGGCGTAATCGCCCGCGTCATGCAGCGCATTCTCGCGCTGACCGTCGCGATCTGGCACAACGACCACACCGGACAAACGATCCTGCGCTCGCTGACCGCCTACGATCATTGACCCATCCCCTTGGAATAGATCATCTAGGCCGATCGCCCCATCCGTTCGCTGAACGGCTACCGGCGCAAGTCTGCGCGGGCCAGCCGGATGGCCACTCGTGCCTCGTGTAGCGAATCGGCGTGACCGTAGGCACCTCGCCCGGGCACGGACACCGACCACCGCCACCCTCGTTTCGGGCCCCGCCACCGCACCTTTGACCGTCGTCGCACACGCCCAGATTCGCCCGTCCCCTTCGAACCGGCAAGGGATCCGCCTGTGGGACGCCGGGCCTTAACGCGACGAGCGGCCCGATCGCCTTGGCCCAGCAAATGACGTGAGCCGGAGGCCATGCTGAGCGAGAATGAGGTCGTGGACGGTGGTGACAGCTTGGAGTGGAGCGGCGACGTGGGCCAGGCGGCGTGGATCGCCGATCTCTTGTCCCCGTTCGGCTCCGGTGTGGTGACCTCGGTGGTCCCGGCCGGCTTCGAGGCTTACGCCCGCCTGCTGCACCCAGTTGAGGACCCAGGGCGTGCCGGTCGGCTGGTCCGCTGGGCAGAGGTGGCGGCCTGGAGCGAGGTTCCGCTGGTAGCGGGTGGGCAGTTCCACGAGATCGCCCTGCCTGAGCACGAGCCGGTGGCTCCTGCGCCCTGGCGCGGCCAGGGACCTCCTGCGGGGACGCTGAGCGCCGACGACGCCGCGGTGCTGATCGAGGTGCTGGCCGGGCACACGACGACACCGGAACGCTGCTGGTTCTGTCTGTGGGACGGCTATGGCTGGGATCACGCTGTCTACCTCACCGCGGTGGACGACCCTGAGGCCGACGTGGAGAGGCCGCCCGACCCGGTTCCCGCCGAAGCGCGCGCCAACCCTCGGGTCCGGCTTCCGGGTCGCGACTACCTGCTCTACGCCGGGCCGATCGCCGCTGCCCTGGCGTTCGCCGACTCGCAGCACCAGACCCCGAACCTGTGGTGGCCCAGCGATCGCGCCTGGTGCGTTGCGAGCGAGATCGACCTCCCCTGGACCTACGTCGGTGGCTCCGCCGACCTCGTTGACCGCTTGGTCGCCGGGGCGCTCATCGAGGCCCAGCGCGCCTCCCCCGGCGAAAGCCACCACCAAAGGGCCGGAGGCTGGCTGGGCCAGGCAATCGAGAAGGCCGTGGCCGAGCTGATGGACTCGGGCAACACGATCGTCGAGACGTCTCGGGGGACCGTCCGCGCTGACCTGCAACGGCCCTCTCGATGGCAACGGGGCTGCTTGCACGCCAGCCACGACGGGAGGAACGGGGTGACCGGCGCCTCCACCTGGATGCTGGATGATCGTGACGCCGACCGGCTGCGCAACGAGGTGTCGCACTACCTCACCGCGGCGGTCATTGGCCTCGTTGACGGGTAGATGCCAATGCTCGGACCACAGTGAACCAGGCTCATCCTTCGGCCGACCGGTCTGGCCGGCACGAAGTTGTTCGCCGCCGCTTCAAGTACGCGCCGCCCCCATGGGTCATCTACGAAGCCGTCGTCGCCGAGAGCACTCGGTGGCTGAGCGTGCTGCCGGGCGAGACGGCTCCGGCGGTCACCGACAGCCACCGTCCCGACTACGCGCTGCTCGAACCCTGGCTCGACCATGCTCTTTGCGACCTGGAGGTCAGGATCGGAGCGGACGGACCCGGATCGGTCGTCACGTTGGTCGGCTACGCCCGGCAAGGAGAACTGGACCCCGATACCCGGCGACGGGTCCGCCACCGGATGGGCACGGCCTTCGGGGCAGAGCTTCGGAACTGGGTGGACGAGCCACACTGGTGACCTCGGCAGACAACGGGGGGCCCTACCGAATTCCACAGCGGCCAGGCGTGCCCGCAAGCCGATCGCGGCCGGGCTCTCGGCCTCGCGGGTGCACCAGATCGTGGCCGCCGCCGACCTCGATAAGCTGGACGTGGCGCTGGGTGAGTTGCGGGCGGCGGGCTGGCCGGCCCCGGAAGACCCCGATGGCGATGATGACGCGGAACTGGACGGCCGCGAACTGATCGCCGACCGGCTCGTCGATGAGGTGGGCTGGCTGCGGCAGTGTGCCGACTGGCTGACCGGCCTGCACGCCGGGGAGTTCCCGCCGGCGGTGAACCTGCGCCCGGACAACGATCACCCCGAGCGGGCGCTGGTGGTGGCCGGCCTGCCGAGGGTGGCGGCGATCCTGAACCGTGTCGCCGCCGACATCGACGAGCTGGCCCGCGCCCGCCGGGTCGACGACCTCGCCGACGCCGCGGTGCTGCCCGGCCGACGCACCGAACGCCGCCGGCGCGTGGCTGAGCCGGACCTGGAGTTCCGGGCCTTCTGCACCCGGCGGCGGCTGCCCGCTTCCTCGACCCCGCAACTGGAGCGGGCCTGGGACGCATGGCAGGCCGAGCGGTACCAGCGCGGCGAGATCAGCCAACGGCCCGGCTACACCGATAACCCGTTCCGGCCTCGCTAACCACACCAGGTCACAGCGCACACTAGGGTCGTTCAGGAAACTGGACGCCATAGCGGTGCTGACGGGCTCATTGTTACCGGCACCCCGGCCTGGGAAAGTAGCCCGTCAATTCGCGAACCCTGCTACCTCGCGGACGTGCTCATACTTTACAAACCGGCATTGCCATGTCACGCTTACAGCGTCATGTACCCGGAACGCAAAGAAGGGCAGCGTGCGTGGCGGCACGGTTGAGGCTCGGGAACTACGAGACTGTGCAGGACGACCCTCTGGGCCGCGCGTACATCGGCTACTTCCCTCGGATGACAGAGCAGGAGGCATGGGAGGCAGGCCGCGGCGTCTGGCGGATGAGCGCCGACAAGGCATCCCGGCAGAAGTTCGCCCTCATCGTCGGCGAGGGCCTGGTCCGCGCGGCCGGGCAGATCACCGGCCTCAAGGTGCACGGCGACCGGATCGAGCTCCTGGGCGACGTGCTGCCCGAGGGCCACCCGGTCCGGGATGCGTACCTCGGCCGCCCCGACCCGGTGCAGACCGGGTCCCAGAACCCCGTCAGCTACTGCGACCTGCCCGAGGAGCAGCAGTTCGTTCAGCGCCCGTGCCACTGCGGATGCGGGCAGAGCACCGACCGGGACTTCCTGCCCGGCCACGACGTCCGCGCCA
>JBOHCG010000165.1:0-13355 GCA_050698735.1 Streptosporangiaceae bacterium
GTCGACGCGGGCGAGCCCGTACACCACGTCCCGGCCAAGCGCCGGCGGGCGGCTCAGGGCGGGCGGGACCGCGAGCGGCAGGGTCCGGGCAGCGGCGGGCGCGCGGGCAGGACGGGCCGCGGCAGGAGAGGGGATGACGGGGGCGATCAGCGTGCCGGTCACGGCTGCCTCCCAGGTCGGGAGGCGGGACCGGTCAGCGCGATGGGGAGGCCGCAGGCATCAGCCGGGCCGTCCGCGTGTTCAAGCGGTACTTGGAGACTGGTGATACAGCACCACTCTGGGTGTCCGAGGGGGGACATGGTCACGATCAGCGTCCTGAACGTCGGCGTGTATGAATCAACCCAGACCATGCAGTCCTTCACCGACGCCAGCGTTCCCCTGAATCCCCCGGGTTCGTGATCGCCGAGAGCCTGCGTGCCCGCTGTCGGCGGCGCCGCTACTGGCGGAGCAAGGCGGCTGCGTCCAGGAGTTCCCCCACGGTTCGCCCCGTTTCGGCGCCGGGCCCGGTGTCGCGATCTCCGCGGAGCCCGTGCAGCAGTTCCATCTTCACCCGGGCCCCCTGGTCCTGCGCGACCAGCAGCAGAAGCCGGTCCTTCTCGCCGTCCGGGAGCCCCGTGATGCGGGCGGCCAGCGCGCCGGGATCATCCTGGCTGGCCGGCCGTGACGGGCTGGCTTCGGCCGCCGCCTTCAGCAGGTCGCAGTCCACCCCGAGGAAATCGGCGAGCGCCCGCTGCGGCCCGGTAAGGGATCCAAGTCCCGCGGGGACCGGGGGCTCCGGCAGGTCCTCGTCCTCCTCGTCGAAGGCGTCCTCGTCGCGCTCCCACGTCCCGTAAGCCGACAGCCAGGCAAGATACAGCGGCCGCAGGTCTCCGGCGGCAAGCTCGGCCCGCACTCCCACGATGGCCGCCAGCGAATCCTCGCTGCCGGAGTCCCAGTCGCCCTCCTCCTCCTCGCTGACCATGTCGATAACCAGGTGCTCGCCCGCTACCGACACGATCACCTGGTCATCGACGCAGTACTTTCCCGCCACCGCTCGATCGAGAAGGGCGCACGGCATCCGCAGCATGATCCGGTGCGTGCCCCAGTTGGCCAGGTACAGGTGGGCGTCGTAGTACTGCCGCATCAGGTGACCAGGATCGCCGCGGAAGTCGCCCCACTGGTATTCGTTCACAAAGCTGGTGGCGGTGATCGTGGCCCGGCTGGAGAACTCGCGCACCTCGTCCTGCTCGGCCTCGGTCAGCGGCCGGTCCACCGCGAGGAACTCGTAGTACTGATACTCGCTCATAACCCGCGTCCCCCATTAAGGCAGCCGACGACCTGTTCCGCGCCACGCGGAAGGAGCTTCCGCTAGCACCGGGTCAAATTAGCGCATGAAACCAAGGCCTACGCATTCGGTCCTGCCTAGAGCGTGTCGCTGGGCGCGATCGCCCGTCCCTCGTGACATACTGAACTTACATTCGAAATATCGGAGGGGTATGACAGCTGACTACGCAGGCTCGTACGCTATCCCGATGAGCTCCGGGAGTCTAGACGAACAGGTGTTCTCGCCTCAAGGCCCGTCCGTGCGCGAGCTGGCGAGGCAGGCGCTGTCCACGGTCGAGGGCGGCTACGACCTGCTTGCGCCGAAGTTCGACCACACGCCATTCCGCACCCCCGATTGCGTTCTTGACGCGACCGTCGGCGTGCTGTGCCCGCTCGGCCCGTTCGGCCGGGGACTGGACGTGTGCTGCGGCACCGGCGCTGGCATGCGGGTCCTCAGGTCCGTGTGCCAGGGACCGATCACCGGCGTCGACTTCAGCACGGGCATGCTCGCGCAAGCGCGCCGTGCGGACCCGGACGCCGGGTGGGTACGGGCCGACGTCCGGGCGCTGCCCTTCGCCGGGTCCTTCGACCTCGCGGTCAGTTTCGGAGCGCTCGGGCACTTCCTGCCCGCCGAACGGCCCGCGCTGTTCGCCGGCGTGTACCGCGCGCTGCGTCCTGGCGGGGTCTTCGCCTTCCCCGTCGCCGCGCCGCAGCCAATCACCTCGCGCGGGTACTGGGCACTGCTCGGATTCGACCTGGCCATGCGGGTCCGCAACGCCGTGTGGCGTCCCCCGTTCGTCATGTACTACCTCACCTGCGGCCTGCGCACGGTCCGAGACGACCTGACAGCCTCCGGATTCACCGTGACGGCAGTCCCCTTGACGGCTCTGGGCCGACGCCAGGACGGCAGCCCGCGGTACGGACTTGTCCTCGCGCGCAGAGCCGGCGTCCGCACCGCCCCGTGCTCGAATTTAGCCGGGCGTAGCCCACGCAGCCGCTAGGCATCGCGGAGGCAGAGCGCGAGCGCGCCGAGGACCATGGCCGCTGCCGCCCAGATGCCCAGCACGCCGAGGCCGCCCCATGGGCTGATCGCCAGCGTACGCAGGCCGGTCGTGTCCTGGATGGTCAGCCCCGCGATCGTGGGAGTCCACCGCTCGAGCCGGTGCTGCCAACCGGCGTTCCCGATCGACGCGAGGACGATCGGGAACAGGTACAGCAACGCGAGTACGACGCCGACCGACACAGCCGAGTCCCGCACGATCACGGCGACGCCGAGGCTCATCAGCGCGATCAGCCCCAGGTAAAGGACCGAACCGCAGGCGGCGCGCAGCGTCGGCCCGTAGCTCAGCCATACCGGGTGGAAGCCGCGCGCGGCGGTAAAGCCGTGACCGGGCAGGATCAGGTGCCCGGCCAGCACGCAGCCGAATACCGCCACCGCGCCGGCCGCCAGCACGAGCGCGGCCAGCAGGATCGCCTTGGCCGCGAGCACCACCTGCCGTTTCGGCATCGCCGCTAGCGTGACGCGGATCATGCCCGAGCTGTACTCGTTGCTGATCGCCAGCACGGCCATGATCGCGACCACGGCCTGACCGACCTGGACGCCGGTCGGGCTGAGCTTGGTCGTGTCGACCGGGCAGCCCAGATCCTGCGGGCAGCGCGTGGCCCCGACGGCGGCGGCGCTGACTGCGATGGTCAGTGCCACCACCCCGAGCAGGAGCCAGGCGGGCCCGGACACCGTGCGCAGCTTGGTCCATTCGGCGTGCAGCGCGTAGCGCAGGCTCGCCCCACGCGTTGCCGCCAGCGGGAGGGTCGCCGCCGGCTGGGCCTCCACGATGGCTCTCATGCGTCCCGCCGCCGGAGCATGACCAGTGCCAGGGCGAGGGCCGCGACCGTCCACAGGCACAGCACGGCAAACCCGGCGTACGGCGACAGCGGGTAGTAGCCCCCGGCCGCCGGCTGGGTGATCGTGGCGACCTGGAAGTACCGCGGGATGCTCTGCTCCACCGCCAGGCCCGCGGCCGGGGTCAGCCGCAGCAGCCAGTCGCCGACCCCGGCGGGAAACACATGCAGCGCGCTGAGCAGGAACGGCATGACGACTACCAGCACCGCGATCGTGATCGCGGCCGCGCTGCGCCTCAGAATGGCGCCCAGGGCGACGGCGAAGACCGCGGCCAGGGCCAGCATGGCCGCCGTGCCGACGATGACCCGAACCTCGGTCAGCGCGGGCACGGTCAGCAGGACCTGACCGCTGTTCTCCTCCTTGGGGACGCCGAGGGCGATCGAGACGATGGCGGCCACCAGCCCGGCGACGAACGCCGCCGCGCCGATCACCACGGCCTTGGCGGCCAGTACCGCGCCCCGCCTCGGCGTGGCGGCCAGCGTGGTGCGGATGAGGCCGCGCCGGTACTCGGTACAGAAGAACATCGCCGCCACGGTCACTATCGCGATCAGTCCGACGAACGCCCCGACGAGGCTCTGCCCTATTGTCACCGCCGGCAGGCCCTGGCCCGCCCCCGCGGTGACCGGCGCGATGTCGCCGGACCCGGTTACGGTGAAGATGCCGCCAGCGCGGGTATACGGCGCCTGTCCCGGGCCGCCGCGTTGCGGCAAGCCGGCCGGTCCCTGACCGCCGACTGTGCTGCCTGTCCAGGTGCCCGGCGATGAGCCGGTCAGGCTGACGTGATCGAAGACGCCGGTTGCCTGGGCGGATTCGCTGTTCGAGGAGCCGCCGCCGAACGAGTTCTGAGTCACCGTGTAGTTCGGCGAGGTCGCGAACATGCCGACCTGAACGGTCGACGGCAGCCCGGACAGCTGGACCGTGCCGACCTCGGTCCAGTGCGTGCCATCGGCGGAGTCGTAGCCGGTGATCGTGTCGCCGGAGCGCGTCAGCCGCAGCCAGCGCGGGTTCGCGGCTGACACGCTGCCCGGCAGGCCCGCGATATCCCCGGTGTAGTCGTACTGCATGCGGACGCCGTTGCTGTCGGTCACCATCATGGCCGCATACGCGGAGCCCTGCTTGGTGCTCTGCTTGATGATGATTCCCGCCTTGGCCCACGGCACGACGATCGGCGCCAGGCTGGTGGGACCGGTCTGCTGGTCGACCCGCAGCGCCGTGATGCGCGCGGTGATGCCGCCGTCCCCGGTCAGCGGCTGGCGGACGAAGGAAAAACTGTCGGTCACCACCTCGCCGCCCGGCCCTTTCGGAACGTAGGGGAGGCAGGCTTTGCCGGATTCCTGCGGACCGCCCGGAACGCCGCAGAATTCCTGGCCGCTCGCGGCAGCGAACACGCCGAAGAAGACGATCAGCAGTGTGGCCAGGATCATCCCGATCACCCAGCCGCGCACGCTGTGGAACTTGGTCCACTCGGCGCGCAGCACGCCGCCGAAGCCACCGAGGGGTCCGTCACCGGTCCCGGCTTCGGGCCGCGGCACCGAGATCGCCTGGGTCGTCATCGCGGCACCTCCTGCGCTGTGTCCTTTCCCGGGCCTGAGTCGAATCCGGCCGGGCGGAACTCGACGGCCTGCCTGGTCAGCTCCATGTAGGCCTGCTCAAGGCTGGCTCGGTGCGCGGAGACCTCGGAAAACGGGATGCCGTTGCTGGATAGGAGCACCACGGCCCGTTCGGCCGAAATGCCAGAGAACAGGAGCGCGTCGGGACCATTGGCCGCGACCTCAGCCCCGGCGGACCTCAGCACTGCCGTCGCCTGTCCGGGGGCGGTAGTGCGCAGCGTCACCCGGTCACCGGAAGCCGCCGCGAGCAGGCTCGCCATCGTTCTGTCGGCGATGACCTTGCCGCGCCCGACGACGACCAGATGATCGGCGGTGTCCTGAAGCTCGCTCATCAGGTGGCTGGACACCAGAACCGTCCGCCCGTCGGCGGCCAGCGACCTCAGGAACCCGCGCATCCACACGATGCCTTCGGGATCCATCCCGTTGAACGGCTCGTCCAGCATGATCGCCGCCGGGTCGCCCAGCACCGCCCCGGCGATGCCCAGCCGCTGCCGCATGCCGAGCGAGTAGCCACCCGCGCGCCGCCTGGCCACGCCCTGCAGGCCCGCCTGCTCGATCACCTCGTCGACCCGAATGGCAGCCAGGCCCTGCGAGTGCGCGAGCCAGAGCAGGTGGTTGCGGGCGCTGCGGCTCGGCTGGAGCGCGCCCGCGTCCAGCAGCGAGCCGAGGACCCGCATCGGCTGCCGCAGGCTTGCGTAGGGCTTGCCGCCGACCAGGGCCTGGCCCTCGTCGGGCGCGTCCAGGCCGAGGATGACCCGCATGGTGGTGGACTTGCCGGCCCCGTTCGGGCCGACGAAGCCGGTGACCCGGCCGGGCTCGACGGTGAACGACATGCCGTCCAGCGCCAGCGTCGAGCCGAACCGCTTGCGCAGTCCGTTGACTTCGATCGTGGCTTGCATCGTTCGGCCCTTCTTGATCGCAGACAAACGTGCCGACACCCGTTCTACGCAGGTGGCCATAACATGGGCCGCACGGAGGCTGTTATCCCGTTGTTAGGTCGGCCGGGCCATGCTGGAGCTGGGATGGCGGTACCCGAAGACCTCTGACCCGGTCCGCTGCCAGCGTGAGGGAGACGAGGATGAGGCTGCCGAACTGGGTGAGGCTGCCGGGCCGGACGGTGCGAGTACGGCTGACCGTCCTGTACGCGGTCCTGTTCCTGGTCTCCGGGGCGCTGCTGCTGGCCATCGCCAGCGGCGTCGCGGTCCACTCCGTATCGGCATCCACCGTCAGCCCCGCGGGCGGGCTGCAGACGCAGTCCGGCCGGACCGACGCCAGCCGTATCCACCTGCTCCAGTCACAGGTCACCTTCTTGCAGTCGGAGGTGGCCCACCTGCAGTCGGAGATGCCAAACCCTCCCGGACAGAACCAGCTTGGCCACACCCTGTTTATCTCGTCGCTGATCGCGCTGGCGATCATGACGATCGTGTCGGCGGCGCTCGGCTGGCTGGTCGCGGGCCGGACGCTGCGCCCGGTCAGCCAGATGACCGCCGCCGCGCGGCGCATCTCCGAAGACAGCCTGCACGAGCGGCTGGCCGTGGCAGGTCCGCGAGATGAGCTCAAGGAACTCGGGGACACCATCGACGGGCTGCTGGCGCGGCTTGAGGGCGCGTTCGCCGCGCAGCGCAGGTTCGTCGCCAACGCCTCCCACGAGCTGCGTACCCCGCTGACCACGATGCGGGCCTCCCTGGACGTGGCGCTGGCCAAACCGGAGCCGGCCCCGCCGCAGACCGTCGCCCTCGCGGGGCGGCTGCGCGCCGAACTGGACAAGATCGATGCCCTGCTCGAGGCGTTCCTGGTGCTGGCCAGGGCCCAGCACCGGCAGCTTCCCGGGTATACGACGCTGCCGCTTGACTACGTCGTCACCGCCGCCCTCGCCGACCAGGCCGCTGCCATCCGCGCGAGGAACCTGACGGTGCGGGACACCAGCGGACCTGGCGGCGCGTGGGTGACCGGCAGCCAGGCGCTGTTGTCCCGCTTGGTGGAGAACGTTATCGGCAACGCGGTCTGCCACAACGCCGATGGCGGCTGGATCCGGATCACGACGCAGACCGACGCCGGCCGGGCAAGCCTGGTCGTGGAGAACGGCGGCGAGGTCCTCGAGCAGCGGCAGGTAGACGAGATTGCCCAGCCGTTCCGGCGTCTCGGCGCGGACCGGACCGGATCGGACAACGGCTCGGGCCTCGGCCTGTCGATCGTCGCGGCCATCGCCGAGGCGCACGGCGGGACGCTGGACCTTCGTGCCAGGACCGGCGGCGGTCTGCGCGTCTGCGTCGAGCTGCCGGCGGCCGCCGCCCGCCCGTCGATCGTGCAGGCCGGTGTGCCCATATGAGAGTGCTGGTGGTCGAGGACTCCAGGTCGCTTGCCGAGGTCCTGGTCGAGGGCCTGCGCGATCAGGGCATGGCGGTGGACGTGGCCCACGACGGGCTGGAGGCGGCCGCGAAGCTCGACCTCAGCCGCTACGACGTCGTCGTGCTCGACCGGGACCTGCCCGGCATCCACGGCGACGCGCTGTGCCGGATGATCGCCGACCGCGACCAGCGGGCCATGGTCCTGATGCTCACCGCGGCCGGGGAGCCGGGCGACCGGGTGACCGGCCTCAGCCTCGGCGCCGACGATTACCTGGGCAAGCCGTTCCACTTCCCCGAGCTGATCCTGCGTGTCCGTGCGCTGGCCCGCAGGCGGCCGTCGGCGCAGGCGCGCACCGTGCGGGTGGCCGGGATCGAGCTCGATACGCTGCGGCGGACCGTCGCCAGGGACGGCCGCCAGCTCGACCTGTCGGTCAAGGAGTTCGGCGTGCTTGAGGCGCTGATGCTGGCTGCGCCGGCGTTCCTGCGGGCCGAGGACCTGCTGGAGCGCGTCTGGGACGAGCACGCCGATCCGTTCACCAACACGGTCACGGTCACCATCGGGCGGCTGCGCCGCAAGCTCGGCGACCCGCCCGTCATCTCCACCACCCCGGGCGTCGGCTACCGCATCGCCGACCCGGCCGCGTCCTGAGCTCCGGCCGATGAGGCAGGCAGCGGGACGGCCCGGAGACTAAGGCGGGCAAGAACCGGCTCCACCTGGATCTCTACCCCACGGGCCAGGACAATGCCCTGCCGCAGGTCAGGGCGGCCGGCTCATCGGGGAGATCCACCTTGACCACGTGCCAGTGAACTATCAGAAGAACGCCTTCGAATTCTCCGATCGCGGCTGGCTCGCCGCTGTGGACTACCTTCGCGGCTCAGGACCCCTGCTACCGCAAAAAGCGAAGTCCCTGGGCTACCCGGCGAACGACAGCCCCCTTGGGCGCCTATTCAAGGGCTACCGGCGCAACGACGCGGGCGTGCGGTACCTCGTGCCCGGCGACGGCAGGGGACCGATCCACGAGAAGACCCGCGAATGGGCGCGGAAGTTCCAGGGGTACGAAATACGCCGGAAACCCGCCGTGATCTTGAAGTGTGCTGGTCAGCGGTCGCTGGGCAGGCTGCCGATCGCGCGTTCGCGGTCGGCCTGGGTGGGCAGGCTGTACCGGCGTGTTTGATCCAATCGCTTGTGGCCCATGAGTTCGGCGGCGAGAACGAGATCGTGGCCTTGGCGGACGAGTGTGGTGCCGAAGGTATGACGCAGGACGTGGCTGGTGAACTCGCCGGTCAGGTGCGCCTCGTCGGCGATGGCGCCCAGGATGTCGTCGGCGCCGCGGGCGCCGAGCCGGGCGCCGTGGTGGTTGAGCAGCAGTGCGCTGGTGTGGGCGGAGCCCTTCCAGGCCGGCCGTTCGTCATTGATCCACAGAGCGAGGTCGGGTCGCAGTTGCGGGTGGACGGGGACCTCCCGGTATGTGCCGCCCTTGCCGGCGCGCACGATGACGATTCCCTTCCGGGCGGACAGGCGGATGTCGTCGAGGTCCAGCGCGATGACCTCGCCCAGGCGCAGCCCGGCGTAGAACGGGATCAGGGCGAGGACCCGGTCGCGGGGGCTGACCCATCGTTCCACGGCGCGCAGCCAGCGGGTCACGTCGCGGGGGTCGAGGGCGCGTGGGGCGGCTTGGGGCAGGTCGAGGCGGCGCACGTCGGGGGCGCCCAGGCCGCGGCGGGTGTAGAAGTCGCCGATTGCGGCGAGGACGGTGTTGATGGTCGATGGTTTGCGGTTGGCCACCGTTTGCAGGTAGGAGCGGTAGTCACGGGCGGCGCCGTCGCGGGCGCCGGGCTCGCACAGCGGGTCACCGTCGAGGTTCGCGGTGTCGAGCCAGATCAGGTACTGGCGTACCCGGGAGGCGTAGGCGCGGCGGGTGTCGTCGTCGAGCATGGTGGCCTTGGCCAACTCGGCGACGTAGCTGGTGTGGATGCCGGCGTAGCGGGCCGGCAGCGGTGCGGGTTGACGCCCTCGTCGCGGCCGTCCAAGAAGAGGCTGCGTTTTATCTGAAGTGGATTCCGGGGCTTCCTGATCCTCCCCGGACGCTTTATCTGAAGTCATGCCGGGAGTCTACTTCAGATAATCAGGGTTATCTGAAGTCGGGAGATCTTGCGACCGGGGACCAGGAAGCCGCTCAACGGTCGGCGGGCCCGGTCGCGGCAAGGTGGTCGCGCGGGCTGGTGAACAGCCAATCGAAGTTGCGTCGCTGGCCAGGGTCCAGGCCAGCACGGGTCGCGGCGATGGCGTCGCGCAGCCGCGGCTGAGCCTGTGCCTCGCCGGTGTCCAGGCCCTCGGCCGCCATGTCGGCCTTAATCTGGGTACGCGTGTCCTCAAGCGTGGCCATTGCAAGAACGCAGCGGCGAACTGCCGCTCAGGTGGGCTCAAGGCAGCCAGGGCGAGGTGCTCGGTCATGGTCTTCTCCCGGTTGAGCAGCAGGGCGAGGTGTCCGGCCCGGCCGCATCCCAGGTGCACGGCGACGCCGAAGGTCTGTTCGGTGTTGGGGTCGTGGTCATATTTGGCCGAGATTTCTGGCTAAGCTTGCCGTTTAAACTCCGCTGTCCCGTTCTTTGACAGGGCGCGGCCACCGCATGATGATCTTCGGGTTCCTCGCAGAGAACTTGAAGACGCAGGCGGTGGCCGTGGCGTTCAGGATGGCATGGCAGCGGGCTGAGGTCGAGGACCGGGACCGGCAAGCGCATCAGCTCCGCCACCCTGATCGCCGATGCCCGGCACTCCTGGCTCGACGCGCTGTCCTCTGCCGGGGCGCTGGCCGGGGCTGGCCGCCGTCGCCCTCGGCCAGAGCTGGGGCGACCCGGTGGCCGGGCTGGCCGTGACCGCGTTCATCTGCCACGTCGGCTACCAGGTCACCAGCGATGTCACCCGCCGCCTGGCCGACGGCATCGACCCCGCCGTCATCACGGCCGCCGAGGCCGCCGCCGGATCGGTGCCCGGCGTCACGACCGGCACGACGGCCTCGCCGAGTTCCCTCTCCTGGACGAGTGACCCGGGACAGGACTTGAGGCGCTCGACCGCATACGAGCAACGGGCCGAACAGAATGGCCAACTAGCCGAACGCTGGCCAACTAGATCTGACCCCTACAAATCGCCAGGTCCTGGCAGGCCAGTCCGATGTGGTGGGCGGCTACGGCTGCCGGCCTGGCGGTGTTCATCGCCCGCGGGCCCCGGTTTACCTGGCCCGCGACAGCCACGCCATTACAGGCAGCGTTCCGCGATGATGCGGCGCAGCGGGACCGGGAACTCCAGGCGGAACACGGCGAGCAGTCGCAGCCAGGCCCGGGCCAGCTGGTAGCGGCGCGGGGACAGGCCGGGCAGGTACAGCGACGCCAGGAGCCGGTCAGCGTCGGCGCGGCCGTGCATCCGGTAGCCGAACCGCCTCCGTTCGTCCGCGATAACCCGCAGCCCGGCACCGGGGAGGCGGTGTGGTGCGGGTGCGGCCGGGTAGCCGGGGACACGGCCGAGGGCGGCCACCAGCCCGGCGCTGATGATACGGTCACCGGCGCGCAGCGGGCCGCCGGCCGGGACGGTGGCGGCCAGCACGCCGCCGGGCCTGAGCACCCGGCTGATCTCGGCCAGCACCTGGGGCAGCGGGGTGATGACCATCAGGCTCATCGAGCAGGCCACCGCGTCGACGCTGGCATCGCGCAGCGGGATCGCCGGCGCCCGTGCCCGCAGCAGCGGCCTTGCGCCTGCCCGGCGGGCGGCGGCCAGCTCGGCACCGGAGGCGTCGAGGCCGGCGTACTGACGCCCGGGCAGTTCGCGGAACAGCGGGCCGCTGCCGCATCCAAGATCCAGCACCGGCCCCGGCCCGGGGACCGCGTCGGCGAGCCAGCGGTACGGATCGCCGGCATCGTCGGGGCCGGCGTGCCGGCTGCGCCGCAAGATGGCCTCGGTGATCCCCGGGCGTTCAGCGTGGAAGCTGTTCAGGTACGCGTCCCAGGCCATGACGGCGGTATGCCCGCGCTGACGCGTGGGACTCAGCCGCCGCCGAATCTGCTCTGCAGCCGCGCGGCCCGGCCGCCGCGATCTATGGGGCTAGCGCCGTCCTCGCCGTCACGGGGCCGTGTCACCTTGACGCCGTGCCAGAACGCCACGTGATCTTTGATCTGGCGGGCCGCCAGGCTGGGGTGCGGGTAGCACCAGGCGGCAGCGGGGTCCACCGACTCGTGCACGATGACGTCGTAGTAGCTGGCGGTGCCCTTCCACGGGCACGCCGTGGTGGTGAGGCTGGGCGCGAAGTGCTCCCGGCGCAGCGACTCCGGCGGGAAGTAATGGTTCCCTTCCAGCTTGACGGTCTGGTCGCTTTCGGCCAGCACCGCGCCGTTCCATACCGCCTGGAACATGCCTGCCTCCTGATCGCCGTGGTAGGTGAGCTCCCCACGTGAGTAGACGCCGCCCGGGCGCGCCGCGCGAGAAGGAGTGTCAGCGTGGTGACACGATAGGCGGCATGAGCATGGCGCGGATCCCGGGGGCCGGGCCCGTCGGGCGGCTGCTGCCCGGGCACCGGACCGAAGAAGATGCGCGGATCCGGCAGGCCGCCTGGATTGCCCGGTGTGTAGGCCGGGGCGAGGCTGCGCCGCTGCGACGCGACGATGTGGCGGCGCTGGCCGGGACGCTGCAGGTCCGCGGGTCGCTGACCGCCCAGGCCGCCCGGCTGCTGATCGACGAAGCCGACGAGGGCCGGGTGGCGCTGCCGCAGCGCACCCTGGCGGCGATGCTGGGGGTGCAGCGGCCGTCGCTGAACAAGGTGCTGAAGGACCTCGAACGCGACGAGCTGATCAAGATCGGCTATTCGGCCATCGACATCCTCGATCCCGCCAGGCTGGCCCGGAAGAGTTGAGGCTGCCGTGGAGAGTGTCAGGTCCATGACATTGCCCGCCGGGGCGGACAGCCGGGCCGGGCATGATGAGGGCATGATCCGCGGGATGCGCGGGATACCCGCCGCCTGCCGCCCGCATCTGGCCCGGACGGCGGCCGTCGCGGTGGTGGTGGGCACGATCTTGTGCGCGAGCGGCCAGCTCGACGTGCTGCTGGCCGGCCGGGCTACCGGCATCACGTGGCTGGAGATAGCGCTGACCTACCTGGTGCCGTTCCTGGTGGCCAACTACGGGATCCTGGCCGCCAGCCGGAACCCCGGCCGGGGGAGCATCGTGTCAGCGAGCCGACACAGTCCGCCTGGGTGACGGCGCCGGCGGGCATGCTGTTCTCGTGGCACATGAGTATGACCTGATCGTGGTCGGCGGCGGGGCGGCCGGGCTGGCCGCCGCCCAGGCCGGGGCCGCGGCGCGGGCGCGGACCCTGCTGGTTGCGGAGGGGGAGCCCGGCGGGGAGTGCACCTTCACCGGGTGCGTGCCGTCCAAGGCCCTGATCGAGGCGGCAGCCCGCGGCGCGGCGTTCGCCGAGGCGATCGCCGCGGTAGGCAAGGCGGTGGCGGTGATCGCCGCGACCGAGACCGCTGACGTGCTCGGGCGGCATGGCGTCGAGGTACTGCGCGGCCACGCGGCGTTCACCTCGCCACGGGAGATCACCGTGGACGGGCGTATGTTGCGGGCGCGCGGTTTCGTGCTCGCTACCGGGTCAAAGCCCGCCATCCCGCCGGTGCCAGGACTGGCCGAGATCCCGTACCTGACCAACGAGAACGTCTTCGGCCTGGCCGAGCTCCCGGCCACCCTGGCGATTCTCGGCGGCGGCGCGGTCGGCTGCGAGCTGGCGCAGGCGTTCTGCCGTCTCGGCAGCCAGGTCACGGTGATCGAGGCGGCGCCCCGGCTGCTGCCCGCCGCCGATCCCCGCGCATCTAAGATCATCGGCGAGGTCTTCGCCGGGGAAGGCATCACGGTCCGGGCCGGCACCGCGGTGGAGAAGGCCGAGGCTGATCCGGACGGCCGGGGTTGCGTCCTCCGCCTTGCTGACTCGGCCGCGGTGGCGGCGGGTCGGCTGCTGGTCGCCGCCGGGCGGGCCCCGGTCACCAGCGGGCTGGGCCTGGCGGCCGCCGGGGTCGCCACCGGCGACCGCGGCGCCGTGACGACGAACCGGCACCTGGCGACCACCGCGCAGGGCATCTACGCGGCCGGGGACGTGACCGGGCTGATGCCGTTCACCCACGCCGCCTACGCGATGGGCCGCATCGCCGCCCG
>JBOHCG010000166.1:0-13265 GCA_050698735.1 Streptosporangiaceae bacterium
CCGCCGCGCATCACCCCCGCTTCGGTAGCCCGCCGGGCGAACTCCGTGTACTCCGGAGAGAACCCGGTCTCCGGAGGCTCGTCCCAGTACCGGTCCCTGTCGTAATAACACAAAGCCACATACAGCGCCATCGACAGAACTTCCTTCCTCTGCTCCGCGGACATCTAACGTCTACTAGACGATCAAGGCTGTGCCAGGAGGACAGGGTATTTCGGCCGAAGCCCACTCGCGACCGTAACTCGATCCGGACAGCCCACCGGGGAACGAGGCGGCTTCCCGCAGAACCAGGGAAGCCGCCTCCCATCCCGATCCCTAGTTCGCGGCGCTGTAGTGGTAGGCCGCGACATGCCAGCGGCCGTCGCGCTTGGCCAGCACCCACGTGGCCCGGACCGTGCCCTCGCCCGGCACGGCGTTCTGTCCGGGAAAAACGATCCCGCCCTCGCTAATCACGATGCGAATATGTGTCAGGCACGGGGGGCACAGGCTGGCTCGGACGGCTCGGATCTCCAGGCCCGGCAGCGGCGCCCGCCGCTGAGCAATGGTGCACACGCACTAGGCGGCGAACCGCCCGAAAGAAACGCCCGAAAGGAAGGTCATGATGGCAACTCGGCTTAACCCGCCTCCCGGCTGGCCCACGGCACCGCAAGGCTGGACACCGCCGCAGGGATGGCAGCCAGACCCGTCATGGCCCGCTCCCCCGCCGGGATGGAACCTGTGGGTCGAAGACGCCGCGGCAAGGGACGGGTACGTCCGCGCCGCCCGGTGGATCGTAGCGGGCGGCGCCGCCGCCCTCATCGGATCGCTGCTCCCGTTCCTGACCTCTCCGCAGCCGGAGCTCTACGCGGTGAACTCGACGCCCAAGGAATCGGCGGCAATCTTCGCCGTCATACTCGCCGTGGTCGGCGTCGTCATGCTGGCCAGGACGGGCGGCCGGAAGCGGGGCTGGGGGATCCTGGCGCTTGTCCTGGCCATACTCGCCTTGCTCGACCAGGGCGGTTTCCTTCTCGCCGGGCTCGTGGGCGCCGACGAGACCGATCCTCTCGGCGACACCGTTCACGTCACCTTCTCGCCGCACATCGGGATATTCGTCGCCATCCTGGGCTGTGCCGCCGCGGGAATCGGGGCGATAATGTCGCTCCGGCGCCGGTAACGAATACCGTGGGAATGGCTGGCCCGGTTGGCGCGGGCCAGCCATTCGCGTCTGGGCTGGCCACGGTGGTACTTGGGAGGATGACGAGTATGCAGGACCGGAGCCTGGGCCGCGGCCGGGTCAGCGTGCCTGTGGTCGGCCTGGGCACCTGGCAGCGGCTCGAGGCGGCGGCCGCGGCCGGCCGGCACCGCGAGCTCCTCGACGCCGCCATCGCGGCCGGAATCCGGCTGGTCGACACCTCACCCATGTACGGCGACGCCGAGCGCCTGCTCGCCGACTGGCTTGGCGAGGGGCTTGGCGAGGGGCTTGGCGCCAAGCGGGACCAGGTCCTCATCGCCGACAAGATCTGGACCCCGTCCCCGGAACAGGGCGCGGCGCAACTGGCCCGCGCGGTGGACTGGTATGGCGGGCGCGTCGACCTCATGCAGATCCACAACCTGGTCGCCTGGCCGGCGCACCTGACGATGCTGGAAGCCGAGCGGGACCGCGGGCTTGTCGGCCTGATCGGGGCCACCCACTACGCCGCGGCCGCCTTCGGCGACCTGGCCGAGCTCATGGCCAGCGGCCGCATCGACACCGTCCAGGTGCCCTACAACCCGGCGGAGCGCGAGGTCGAGCGCACGATCCTGCCGCTGGGCTCATGTACTCTGCTGTCCCAGACGGTCGCGAGGCCCGCGGCGACGGGAGCACTATGGGCGCGGGGAATTCAGCGTGGGGCCAGGTCCTGGTCACCACCGTCCGGCTGTGGCTGTCCCGGCGGATGCCGCGAGTCAGCATCGAACGGCCGGACATGGCGGCCCCGGCGGCCCCGGCGGCCCCGGCGGCTGGTGCGGCGGCGAATCCATCGTGGGGCCGGGTCCTGGCGACGACCGTCCGGCTGTGGCTGTCCCGGCGGATGCCACGGGTCAGCATCGAATGGCAGCACCGCGAGCGGCGGGGCGAAAGCCAGGTCCACCGGCCTGCCCGGGCGCTTCCGTGCCCGTCTGACCCCGGCGTTCGGCGACCGGCCCGGGCTCCGGCGCTGCGGGGCTCGTACCGGCGGCTGCTGGCGGCCTCGATGCTCGGCCTCGGGCTGCTCGCGGTGGGAGCCGGGACGGCAGGGATTGTCATGGCCAGCCGTTCGGCCGGGCCCGAGGTGCGCCTGCCCGCGAGGCCGAAGCCGGTCCCCGCTCCGACCGGGCGGACGGTGACTCCGGTCTGGCTGACGACCGTGCAGCGGACCGCCGAACCGGTGTCGCTGACCATCCCGGCCATCGGGGTGCGGACCAAGCTTGTGCATCTCGGCCTCAACTCCGACGGCACGCTGCAGGTACCCGCCAGCACCGCGGTGGCCGGCTGGTACACCGGCAGCGCGCGACCCGGTGCGGCCGGCGCCGCGGTCATCGCCGGGCACGTCGACTCCCGCACCGCGCCTGGTGTCTTCTACTGGCTGCGGAGCCTGCGCCCAGGCGATCGCGTATACGTGAAACGCGCCGACGGAACGCTGGCCGTATTCAGGGTCACCAGCGTCCGGATGTACGCGAAGGACCAGTTCCCGACGGCCGCGGTGTACGGTCCCGTGCCGGATGCGGAGCTGCGCCTGATCACCTGCGGCGGCACCTTCGACTGGTCGACCGGCCATTACCTCAGCAACGTGGTGGTATTTGCCCGGCTGACCGGTTGACGCCGTCCGGGCGGGCCACTGCGTTCCGTAGTGGATCGGATGCAATCGTTCATATCGGTTGATACCGGCTGACCGCGTGTGCTCTGCTGTCTCAGACAGTCGAGGGGCAGGCTTGGGATGTGATGAGGTCAACCGGGGCCGCGGAACCCGCGCCGACCACTGCCGACCCGAAGACGCTTCCGGCGGCTCGCGCCGAGCCATCCTGGGGGCAGGTCGTGGCGACCACCGTCAGCCTGTGGCTGTCGCGGCGGATCCCTCGGCCCCGGGCTGACCGCAGACAGCGGAACGGTCTCCGCCGGCCCTCCTGGCACCTTTCTCCCCGCGCCGCCCGCGGCCTGTGGCTGGCCACCCTCGTCCTGGCCCTGGCAGCCGTCGCGGTGACCGTGCTCCGGTTCACCGCAGCCTCGACCGCGACCGCTCGTCCGTCCTCCCCTGCCCGCGTCCATCCGGCCAGGGCCAGCTTTGACGCGGCGGTTCAGACGAAGGCCGCGGCCTGGATCGCGGGCCAGGTGAGCAGCGAGGAGATCATTGCGTGCGATCCCGCGATGTGCGCCGCGTTGCAGGCGCACGGCGTCGCCGCGGGCCGCCTGCTGCGGGTGGGATCGACCACGACGGGCTTTTCTGGCTTGTCGGGCGCCGGCGTCGTCGTCGCCTCCCGGTCGATCCGCGGCCAGTTCGGCCCCCGGCTCAGCGACTACGCGCCCGCGCTGCTCGCTAGCTTCGGGTCCGGTGCCAGCCTGATCGACGTCCGCGCCGCCTTCCCCGGCGGGGTCGCCGCCTATGACTCGGCTGTCACGGCCGATGCGGCCGCGCGCATGAGCGCGGGTGCGCAACTGCTCCGGAGCCAGCGCATCATGGTGAGCCCCCAGGGCGCGACGCAACTCCGGGCCGGTGAGGTGGACAGCCGCCTGCTGGTCATGCTCGCGGCGCTGGCGTCACTGCAGCAGTTGCGCGTGGTCGCCTTCGGCGACGCCTCGCCCGGCGTGCAGGTACCGCCCGCGGACCTGCCGCTCCGGGAGGTCACCATCACCAGCGCGGGCGGCCGGGGCGGGACGGCTGGCCTGGCGCCGGTTCTGGCCATGGTCCGTGCGCAGCGCGCGACCTACCAGCCCGCTTTCGCCTCGATCGTCGACTCGGCCGCCGGACAGTCCGAGTTGCTGATCGAGTTCGCCGCGCCGAGCCCCCTCGGGCTCCTCACAGGTGGGAACTGATCATGAGGCTACGCAGGTGCGTCGTCCGGCTCGCCGCGATTACGACGCTGCTCGGCAGCGCCATTGGCTGCCTCGCGATCTCACCGGCCGCGGCCGGGACGGGGGCCGCGACCGGGACCAACGACGGGTGGGTGCGCTGTGCCAACTTGTCACCGGGAACGCCGGCCGTCGACATCTATCTCTACGCGTTCGGCAACCCGGGGAATCCGACCATCCTGAGGCACGCGAGCTACGGCGACGTGTCCAACTACATGGCGGTCAGCGCGGGCGAGTACACGGTCGCGATGCGCCCCGTAGGCGCGACGGCGTCCAGCCCTCCCGTGGTCTCGACCAACTTCATGGTGAGCGCGGGGTCGGCCTACACCGTGGCCAGCATCGGGCCCTCGGCGGCGCGCCGGGACTTGGTCCTGACGGACCAGATGGCCGCGCCGAAAGGAAAAGCGCTCGTCCGGGTCATCCAGGCGTCGGTGAAGCAGCAGCAGGTCACTGTCAGCGACGGGACGGACGTGCTCGCTCAGCAGCTGGCCTTCGGCTCGGCGACGGCGTACATGGCCGTCAAGCCCGGCGCACAGACGGTGGAGTTCACGGCGTCCGGCGAGAAGACCTCCATGGCCGTCACGCTGGCCAGCGGCTCGGTGCACACGGTCGTCGTCCTCGACGGCTCCTCCGGGCTGAAGGTCGACATCCTGACCGACGCGGCGGGCAGCCAGGACGCGCCGGCGGGCGGAGCCGCCACGGGCTTCGGCGGAACAGCCCCGCGCGACATCATCCCCGAACTGATGCCGTGGCTGGCGATCCTGGCGGCCGGGCTGCTGCTTGCCGCCTCCGGTGCCATCGGGCTGCGCAGGTCACGCCGTACCGTGGCCGCGGCGCACGACTGAGCTTGGCTTAATTGCTTACCTGGTCACGACGTTACGTTGCGAGACGTGCCAGGGGATGAGCGCGCGCTCCAGCATCGAGACGGCCAGGAACAGCACCAGGCCCATGACGACGAGCACGATGATCGCGGCGAAGAGCAGGGACGTATCCAGCCGGCCGTTCGCGGTCATCAGCACGTAGCCCAGGCCGTTCCCCGAACCCACGAACTCGCCCACGACCGCGCCGATGACGGCGAAGGTGACGCCGATCTTCAGTCCGGTGAAGATGTTGGGCAGCGCGAACGGGAAGCGGATCTTGCGCAGGATGGTGAAACCGGAGGCCTGCGTGGAGTGGGCGAGATCGAGCATCTCGGCGGGTACCGATCGCATGCCCGCCGAGGCGTTGACGACGATCGGGAAGAACGCGATGAGGAACGCGATGATGACCTTGGACGTCAGGCCGAACCCGAACCACACGAGCAGAAGCGGCGCGAACGCGATCTGGGGTACCTCCTGGGACGCGACGAGCAGCGGATACACGGCCTTCTCGAACGGGCGCCAGGTGACGATGGCGACCGCCATCGAGATGCCGACGACGGTGGCCACCGCGAAGCCGAGCAGCACCTCCTCGATCGTCGGCACCGATTCCGACGCGAGGTAGCTCGCCTGGCCGGTGAGCGAGGAGTACACGGCGGCGGGACTCGGCAGCAGGTAGGCCTGGATGTTGAAGATGAGGATGATCACTTCCCACGCCGCGATCGCCAGCACCAGCGCGGCGGCGGGGTAGGCGAAGGACTCGACGCGCTGCCGCCTGGCGGTGCGGGTGAGTTTCGGCTCGATCATTGGCGTCTCCCGCCGCGTGAGGTCCTCAGGTCAGGGTCTTGCCGGGTTCTGTTTCCCGCTCGCTCTTCAGCACGCCCCGGCGTTCGAAGACCTTGCGGATGACCGTGACGTAGGAGTTGAACTCGGGTTCTGTGGTCATCTCCAGCTCCCGCGGCCGCGGCAGGTCGATGTCAACGATCTTGTCGATCCGCCCGGGCCGGGAGGTCATCACCACGACGCGGTCGGAGAGGAAGATCGCCTCCGGGATGCTGTGCGTGACGAACAGAACGGTCTTGCGCTGCTCCAGCCACAACGCCTGCAGGTCGCACATCATCTGGTCCCTGGTCAGGGCGTCAAGGGCGCCGAACGGCTCGTCCATCAGGAGCAGATGCGGGTCGTGGATGAGAGCCCGGCAGATGGCGATGCGCTGCCGCATGCCGCCGGACAGCTCGTAGGGATGGCTTTGCTCGAACCCGGCCAGGCCGACCGAGTGCAGCAGATCGGTGGCCCGCTGCCGGTACCGTGCCTTCGGCAGCCGGCGCAGTTCGACCTGCAGCAGCACGTTGTCCATGGCCGAGCGCCAGTCAAGCAGCGTGTCGTTCTGGAAGACGATGCCGTTGTCGGCCTGCGGCCCCGAGACCGGCGTCGCACCGATGAGCACCCGGCCCTCTGTGCACGACCGCAGGCCGGCCGTCAGCATCAGCAGGCTGCTCTTGCCGCAGCCGCTCGGCCCGACGATGGACACGAAGTGCCCGCGCGGCACCCCGAGCGTGATGTCGGTCAGGGCGCGGACCGGCCCCCTCGTCGTCGCGTAGGTAAGGCCCACGCCCTCGAAACGCACCGCATCGGGGGACGCGCCCGGGGGCGTGCCGCCCCGATCCGTCATCGACATCTGGTCACCGGGCCTCGAGTTCGGCCGCCTCGGGAGCCAGGCTGTCCGCCGGCGACGGCGGCGAGACCGGCGGCACGAACTGCCCGAAACCCGGGGCCACCTTGATCTCCCCGTGGTCGGCCACCACGGTACCGCGCACCAGCGTATAGACGGGCGTCCCGTACAAGGACATGCCGGCGTAAGGGGTGTACCCGGCCTTGCTGGCAATCTTGTCCTCCCTGACCGGGACCGGCGTGCGCATGTCGACGATGGTCACGTCGGCGTCGGCCCCCTCGGTCAGCGATCCCTTTCTCGGGTGCAGGCCGAACCGCCGGGCCGGGTTGGTCGCGGTGATCCTGATGACGTCCTCCACGCTCAGGCGGCCCGCCACGGTTTCTGTCAGCAGCCTGGGCAGATAGTGCTGGAGCTGGGGAGTCCCGCTCGGCGCCTGCCACATGTTCTCCCAGCCGACCTGCTTCTCGGCCAGGGTGTGCGGGGCATGATCGGAGCCGAGGACGTCGATGACCCCGCGCCTGATCGCGTCGTAGAGGGCGTCCAGCCAGTCCGCTGGTATGCACCGCCCCAGGGCCAGCGGGCCGAGATGACTGATCGCCTCGAGGTCGCTGAGGAACAGGGCGAACGGGTTGATCTCCGAGGTGACGTTGACGCCGTCCGCCTTGGCGTCTTCGATGAGCCTGATCATGCCGGGATTCATCATGTGCAGCACGTGCAGCGGCACCGAGGTGGCGCGCTGCAGCTCAAGCAGGACGGCTACCGCGGCGTTCCAGACCACGCCGTCCAGGGCCGCCTCCGCGTAGGCGTAGTTGCGGAAGCTGTAGTCCTCCCCCGCCCAGGCCCGCTCCTCGAGCACCTGCAGCAGGGACTGATCGTTGGGATGCACCATCAGGACCCGGCCGGCCTGCGCCACAGCCTGGCAGATCCGCAGCAGGTGCCCGTGCTCGTGCACGCCGAGCCCGGGCATATGCGGATAGGACCGCTTGGAGTCGACCACCATGTAGACCTTGAAGCCGAGCGCCCCCATGGCCGCCAGCTCGGGCACGTGCTCGACCAGCGTCGGGGCCGGGTTGTGATTGAAGTCCACGACCGCCCGCTGCTGCTGGCTTGCGATGATATCCGCGTACCGCTCCGGGGTCGTGGTGGGCGGGTTGACGTTCGGCATGCCGATGCTGGTGGTGACGCCGCCGAGAGCCGCCGCCGTGGTCGCCGAGGTGATGTCCTCCTTGTGCGTGAACCCGGGATCGCGATGATGGGAATGCGTGTCGATCGCGCCCGGCAGCACGTCCAGGCCCGTCGCGTCGATGCGGCGAAGCGCCTGCTGGCGACCGGGCTCCGGCCCGTTGGGCGCGGGGCTCGGCTCGGGCCCGATCCAGACGATCTTGCCGTTCCGGATGCCGAGCTGGCCGCCCACGACCTTTCCCCGCGGGGTGTGGATGGTGCCGCCGGTGATGACAAGATCGAATGGTTCTGGCATGGAGCCTCCCTGGTTTCGCCGCTATGGCTCGTTCGGCACTTCCGCCTCGGTGTAGTAGAAGACACCGGGCGGGCCTGCCAGCAGGCTGAGGTGTCGCACCGCGACCTTCAGGTCCTGGTCCACGTGATCGCAGACAATGGCCTCGGCGGTGCGGACGTTCCGGCGCAGCAGCGCCTCGTAGATCTGCCTGTGGCCCTCGGAGTACTCGGGCGCGACGGACTGGCTGGCGATAAGGAACCGGATCCTTATCGTCTGGCTGCGGATGGGTTCCATGGCGGTGGTCAGCCAGGAACTGTGCGCGCTGCGGTAGACGGCGCTGTGGAAACCGCCGTTGGCGTACGTCATCGCGACGGTGTCGAGGGCCTCGTGCGCGTGCTCAGACTCGGTGAGGTATTCCTCCAGGGAGGCGATCTCGGCGTCCGAGGCTCGCTCGATGCTGAGCCGGACCGCGAGCACCTCCAACTGCTTGCGGACCTCGAATATGTCCCGCACGTCCCGCTCGCCGAGCCGGGCCGCCTGCCAGGCGCCGGACGGCGTCCGCTCCACCAGGCGCTCGGATTCCAGCTGGAGCAGCGCCTCACGCAGCGGAGTCCGGCTGACGTTCAGGCCGCGGGAGACCGAGCGCTCGGACAGCCGCGCGCCGGGCGGGATCAGCCCCTGCACGATGCGGCGCTTGAGCTCCTGAGTGGCGGCGGCGCTTCGTGACTCGATCATCCGCCGTCCGTCCGGTTACGGGGCGCGGCGGTCCATCCCGGCGGCGGTATGGTCATCGCTCTCAACCTCTCAAAGTCGGGCCAGCCAAGCCGCAACATACAGAGCGGGCCACGCCCGGACAAGCCTGCGCGGGACGAGCACCGCGCTGTCCCCGCCGCGCCGGCTTCCACGTCAATATCGGCGCCTTCAGTGGTATACCAATTTAACTAACAGGTATACAGATGATAACTAGCGACCCGGAGGGTGTCAAGCGGGCCGCTCGGCTCATGTCTGCAAATATGCCAGGTCAAACGGAATTTTCGAGAACCATTGACAGGCCTTTTCGCTCTGCTAGAGTATACCAAAGCCACCAGATGGCATACCAGTTACGCACCGTCAGCTGCATGGAGGCGGTCGGCCTCACCGGTCGGCGGCGGCGCTAACGGGCCTGAGTAGGGAGACACCATGTGGCATCGAAGAACCCCGAGACTTCTCACGACCGGGCGTCGCCATGTCCGGCGCGGTGTCCTCCCGGCCGTCGTGGTCGCGGCCGGCCTGGCCCTCGCCGCGTGCAGTTCCGCCGGATCGTCCGGGACGTCGTCCGCGACCACTCCGGCTGCTGGCAGCACCACTCCGGCCGCGACCAACGTCGACCTAGTGCTCGACTGGACCTGGCAGCCGTATCACGTCGCCTTCATGTACGGAATCGCCAACGGGATCTACAAGGCTCACGGGATCAACCTGACGCTTACCCAGGGCCAGGGATCCTCGACGACCGCCACGCTGGTCGGAACCGGGCGCTACCAGTTCGGTTTCGCCGACACCTCGACCGCCGTGCTGACCCAGAGCAAGGGCGTGCCGATCAAGAACGTCCTGGTCATCCAGCAGAGCAGCGCGTTCGCGACCGAATGCTGGAAGTCGGCGGACGTGAGTTCCCCGGCGCAGCTCAAGGGTCACTCCGTGATCATGATCCCGTCCGAGTCGACGGCGCAGATCTGGCCGGCCTACCTGGCGGTGAATCACCTGAGCGCGAGCTCCATCCCGATCGTCAGCGCCTCGGTCTCGGACAAGGTCACGCTCTTCGTCGCGCACAAGGCGGACTGCATGGCGGGCCTGCTGGGTGAGGACACGCTGGAGGCGAGCCTGCAGAACGGCGGCATCGGTGCCCCGATGCCATGGGCCGCCGACGGGATCAAGCTGTTCGGCTACAGCATCATCTCCTCCGATTCGGTGATCAACAGCGACCCGAACCTGGTCAAGCAGTTCGTGGCGGCCACCATCGACTCCTGGCAGGCGACGTGCAGCAACCAGGCCGCGGCCGTGGCCCTGTTCGCGAAGGAGCATCCCGAGCTGAGCAACACCGCGGCGGAAAAGGCCTACAACACCGCTAACCTGAGCACCACGTGCTCCCAGCTTCAGCCGCCGGCGGGCGTCACCACGACCCCGCTGGGTGCCTCCAGCGCGGCGCAATGGCAGAGCACGGTCGCCACGCTGCGGCAGTACGCCGGCCTGACCAGTTCACAGCCGGCTTCTGACTACTACACCAACGCGTTCATACCGAGCTCATGACCGATGGAGCAGCTTCTGTGGCCGCCGCTGACTACCTGGTCCCGATATCGGGATTCACCAACTTCACGATCGCGGAGGGGGCCGGAAGGCTGGTGTTCGTGTCCGGCATCACGTCCAGGAGCGCGGACGGAGAGATCCTGGCCCCCGGTGATGTCGGAGGCCAGGCGGAGCAGATACTGCGGTCGCTGGGCAGGCTGCTGGCCAGTGCGGGCGGCAGCCTGAGCGACATCATGCAGATCCGCACGTACGTCACGGATATCGACTGCTGGTCGCAGATCGAGCCTGTCTGGCACCGGTACTGGCCGGACCGCCTGCCTGCCTCGACCATGGTGCAGGTCAGCCGGCTCTTCGATGTCCGCCAGTTGATCGAGACCGACGCCATCGCGTTCATTCCCGCGGGGCCCGCGGGCCCCGCGGGGTCCGCGACAGAGCCGGAGGAGAGGCAGTGACACATCGAGCGCAGTTCGGCGTCAGGATCCCAGTCGCGGGGGTGCTGTCGTCACCGCAAGCCATCCGTGCCGCGGCGATGGAGGCGGACAGGATCGGCTTCGACACGCTGTGGGTCCACGACTACCTGATCTGGAACAAGACGCTGGACTCGGTGCACATCTCGTGCGGATCCCGCGAGGTGTTCGAGGCGGCCGGGCCGGACTACCCGCCGATGTTCTACGAGTCGCTCACGTCCCTGGCCTACTGCGCGGCGGTGACCGATCAGATCCGGCTCGGCGTGGCGGTGCTGATTCTGCCGTATCGCGAGCCGCTGATGACCGCCAAGCAGATCGCCTGCATCGACGACCTGTCCGGCGGCCGGGTCGACCTAGGCGTCGGCCAGGGTGCGGCGAAGAGCACGCTTAACGTAGATTTCGAGGTGCTGGGGGTCAGCCGGGCCACCAAGGTAACCCAAACCCGGGAGCACCTGGAAGCGATGCAGGCAGTCTGGGCTCAGGACTCGCCGTCCTACCACGGGCGTTTCGTGAACTTCGACGATGCCACCATCTATCCCAAGCCCCGGCAGCAGCCGCATCCGCCGATCTGGATCGGCGGATCTGCGGACAAGTCGCTGGACATGGTGGCCGATTACGCCGACGCCTGGCTGTCCTGCTGGGTGACGCCGGATCAGTTCCCGGTCGCGATCAGCGACCTGGACGCCAGGCTCGCGTCCCGCGGCCGCCCGGCCGGCGCGCTCACCGTCGGCAGCGAGATCCAGATCCTGCTCGCCGACAGCGCGGAGGAGGCGCGTCGGCAGGCGGAGCGGACGATGGGGGCGTTCGAGGCCGGCTACGCGGGCACCACCGGCGGCTTTGCCGATGATCAGCAGAACGCGGACACCCTGACCGAGATCTGGAATTCGTCTCTGGTCGGCACGCCCGAACAGGTGCGGGATCGGGTGGAAGAGTACGTGGCCGCCGGGTGCACGTACTTCGAGCTCAAGTTCATCTACCACGACCTCGATCACCTGTTTGAGCAGTGGCGGAGGTTCGCGGCCGTAGTCATGCCCGCGTTCCGGTGACCGGACGGTCCTGGCGGGGATGAAGCCGCCGCCTTTCGCGTACGAGGCCCCGGAGGCGCTGGCCGAGGCGGTGGATCTGCTCACCCGCTGGGGCGACGAGGCCAAGCTGCTGGCCGGAGGGCAGAGCCTGATGCCGCTGCTCGCCTTCCGGCTGGCCCGGCCGGAGATACTGGTGGACCTTAACCGCGTCCGGGAGCTTGAGTATGCCGACCTGGGCACCGACCGGCTGGTCCTGGGCAGCCTCACCCGCCACCGGACGATCGAGCATGCACCGGTGCCGGACGCCATCTCCGAAGCGGTCGGCCACATCGGGCACGTGGCGATCCGCAACCGCGGCACCGTCGGCGGCAGCCTGGCCCATGCCGACCCGAGCGCGGAATGGGCCGCCGTGGCCCTGGCCTACGACGGCGTCATCGTGGCGCGCAGTTCCGCGGGCGAGCGGCGCATCCCGGCCGGGGAGTTCTTCGTCGGCTTCCTGACCTCGGACCTGCGGCCCACCGAGGTGATCGTCCGGCTGGAGCTCCGGATGCCGGAAGGCCCGGCCGGCAGCGCGTTCGTCGAGTACGCGCGCCGGCACGGCGATTTCGCCCTGGGCGGCGTGGCGGCGGTGCTCGGGCTCACGCCGGACGGTGAGGTCAGGCACGTGCGCCTGGCCGTGATCGGCGCCGCCACCCGGCCGACGCGATGCCACGCCGCCGAGCGTGTCCTGCTTGGCCGCGCGTTCGACGACGCCGGGGTGCTCGACGCGGCCGGCGTCCTGGCCGGGGAACTCGAGCCGAGCGGCGCGGGTGCTGACGAGAGGCGGTTCCGGCTGCAGGTGGCGAAGACGCTCGCCCGGCGTGCCCTGACGGTGGCGGCGGGCCGCGCCGCGAACGGGGTGAGCCTGGATGCCGGATGAGGTCCGGATCGGCTTTACGCTCAACGGCTCGCCGCGCACGGGCACGATAAGGCCGCGGATCACGCTGGCCGACATGCTCCGCGACAGCTTCGGCTGCACGGGAGTGCACCTGGGATGTGAGCAGGGCGTCTGCGGTGCCTGCACGATCCTGTTCGACGGCCGGACGGTCCGGTCCTGCCTGCTGCTCGGCGTGCAGGCCGACGGGGCGTCGATCGTGACGATCGAGGGGATGCGGGGCGAGGACGGCACGCTGCATCCGCTGCAGCAGGCCTTCAGCTCGGCCCACGCGCTGCAGTGCGGCTTCTGCACGCCGGGCATGATCATGGCCGCGGCCGAACTGCTCCGGGAGGTGCCTGCGCCCACCGAGGCGCAGATCCGCGAGGCCTTGTCGGGAAACCTGTGCCGGTGCACCGGCTATGAGAACATCGTGTCGGCCGTCCGGCGCGCGGCGCAATCGGCGGGCGGCGGGGCCGCAGGACGCGGCGGCACGGCCGACAGCGGCACGGCCGACAGCGGCACGGCCGACAGC
>JBOHCG010000167.1:0-13211 GCA_050698735.1 Streptosporangiaceae bacterium
CAGGCCCGCCCCGGCCAGCGCGCCACGCGCACCCCAAACAGCCCGGCCCCGCCCGGCCACCGCCGCCGGACTAGCCCAGCTCAGCTTCCCCGCCCCGCCCGGTACGCGCCCGTCCGCACCAGGCCGACCCGGCCCCGGCGGCCCGCCACCGGCACGCCGGCCACCGCCGCCACGTCCGCGCGGTCCCACTCGCTAACCCGCGCCGGAGCGTCAGACCCCTGGCTGGCAGGGCTGGCCCGCCAGCGCTGGGGGGTGAAGCTCCGGCCACCGGACCGATGCGCGGGTGGGTGCTGGTCCGCGAGGAATCCGCGTACGGGTAGGGGCGGGCGAGGTAGCCGGTGTCCGCTGGCGATCATGGCCGCTTCAGGCACTGTTGACGTTCGCTCTTCCCTGCGTCACGATGAATTAGCAGTTTTCTCGAACTTCGAGCAAGGAGAGCCGATGCGTGCTCGTTTTCTCGGCAAAGACCCTGGGTCTTCCGAAGGGGACTCGCCTACCCTGTTCGCCACCGACCGTACCGACCGCGTGACCTACATCGCCCAGGGGTGGAAGGTGACCGATCCCCAAGTCCTAGCCGACGTCGGCCCGGTACCTGGCCACGAGACCCTCATCGAGATCCCGGAAGAGGTGCTGAAGTTCTACGCGCGCCGCTACCAGGAGGAGGAAGGCAACTGACCTTCATCGAACCCGGACCTGATTTCACCCAGCTCTTTCAGTCCTTCGAGCACACGGCATTCCGGCTGGAGACGCGCGACCGGTACAACTCGCCGCGCGAGGTTGATCCGTTTCGTAAATTCCTGGCCGGTGAGCTGGATGTGTCGTATCACGAGAACTGGCTGAAGATGGTTCGGGAGGCGACGGCCGAAGGGCGCTTGTTTTCCCGCGTGCGGGTAGTCACTTTCCCCTTGACCGATTACATCCGCTTCACCATGCGGGTGGCAGGTTATACCCGCAAGGCGGGCGACGACATCCGTTATCTCACTCGTGACCAAGCGGCCGTGGCCAGGTTGCCAGCACATGACTTCTGGCTGTTCGACTCCCGCAAGCTGGTCATGATGAATTTCGATGATAATGCCCGCTTCGTCGGCGCGGAAGTTATCGAGGACCCCTCGGCCATTGTGGAACACAACTACTGGCGTGATGCCGCACGTCATCACGCCCTGACCCCAGATGAGTTTGTCGCCACCTATGAACAGCGGGACGTCCAGCGTCGATGAAGCGCGCAACGCGCTCGGTAAGCGACTCCGCGAGCTACGCCAGCAAGCAGGGCTATCTGGCAAAGAGCTTGCGGAGTCGTTGTCGTGGGCGGGCTCTAAGGTTTCTAAGATAGAAAACGGGAAGCAAACCCCTACTGACCAAGATATTCGCGCCTGGACTTGCGTCACGAACGCTGGGGATCAAGCTGATAGCCTTCTTGCTGCGCTTCATAATCTTGAACTGCAACATGCCGAGTGGCAGCGCCTGCTGAAAGCAGGCATGAAGTCGCATCAGCTTTCGCTCTCTCGGCAGGACGAGAAGACCAGGTTGTTCCGGGGCTTTGAAAACACCGTGGTGCCTGGGTTGGTACAGACATCCGAGTATGCGCGTGCACGCTTCGCTCAGGTGGTGCTGGTGCACAAAGTTCCGAACGACATCAACGAAGCTGTTAAACAGCGAATGCAACGCCAGGAGATGCTGTATCGCCCGGACAAACATTTCCACATTATTATTACTGAGTCCGTGCTTCGCTACCGGCTGGTTTCACCGGACATCATGCTCGGCCAGCTTGACCGCCTGATGGCGATCTCGTCCATGCGCAACATTAAACTCGGTGTCGTCGACTTCAAGACGCAGTACGTCACCGACCCCCGTCATGGGTTCTGGCTGCTAGATAGCGACCTGGTGCGTGTGGAGACCTACTCGGCTGAGTTGAACCTGCGCCAACCACAGGAGGTCGCATTGTATAGCCGCATCTTCGAGCAGCACGCCGCCGTTGCCAGCTACGGCGCGGCAGCTCGCGCGATCATCAGCCGTGCCATGGAGGAGCTGGCCGCCGAGCCGGACGAACCTAGCTCGTGATTTCCGCCAGCGACATCAACCAAGAATTTTTCTAGCAAAGGCAAGAAAATTTCTGGCGTATTGGCTGTCGCCTCTCTACGCTCCCGAAGAGAAATCATCCGCACGGTTCATCTCCGCCGCTTCGGGAGGCTGAGTGACTACCTCTGTGCCGCTGCTCACCAGGGAGCAGGCTGCGCGGCTGCCGCAGCGTGCCCGTGAGGTGGTGGAGTACCGCAAGAGCGGGCTGAGCCTGAACCATATTCAGGGCTGCCCGCTGGATTGCGCGTACTGCCTGCGGCACACCTACGGGTTGTGGGACCAGCGCCAGCCGCGCGCCTTGATGACCGACGCCGAGGCGGTGCAGCGGCTGGTCAGCCACCGGTACTTCCGGCCGCACGTGACGCCGGTTCAGGTGCTGAACCGGGCGACGGACCCGTTGTTGCCGGCGGTCCGGCCGCACACGCTGGCGGTGCTGGCCGGCCTGGACAGCCGGGGGCTGCGGAATCACGTGCTGGTCATCACGCGGCATCAGATGAAGGCCGCCGATATCGGGCGGCTGAACCAGCTGGTGAACCTCAAGGTGACGCTGCTGTTCACCTATTCCGGTATCGATGACCCGCGGATCGAGCCGTATCCGTCCGCCGTCGCCGCCGCCTCGCTGAAGCTGATGAGCGCCCCTGGCCGCCGCCGGTACCGGACCATCTTGTACTGGCGTCCGCTGGTGCCGGGCCTGAACGACACCGGCGGGCACCTGGAGCGGGCCTGCTCGCTGAGCCGGCTCGCTGACGCCACGGTTTTTACCGGCTTGTTCTACCGGGATCAGATCGCGGCGTACTACCGGGCCAGCGGCCTGCCCGAACCGTACGGGGCCACGGCGCGGCGCAAGATCGTGCCCGAGGCGCTGGAGCAGCGGGTGCTGGCCGCCTTCGCCGGGTCGGCCTCGCTGTTCCGCAAGACCTCGTGCGCGGTGTCCTACGTCCACGGCCTGCCCGATTACAACGGCCACTACGGCATCCGGGACCTGTGCGACATCTGCCCGGCGGCCCAGGTCAGCCGGTGCCGCAGCGCGCACCGGGTACCCTCGGCCAGCCAGATCCGCCAGGCTGCCGGCGCGCTGCCCGAAGCACAGGGCATGCAGGTAGCAGGCATCAGCGAGCGGGCCGCCCTCGTGTCCGGGCTGGCCGATGAACAGCCCCGGTACTACCTGCAGCATGCGCTCGGCTTCCAGGTACACGACGTGCGCCACCCGCACCACCCGCAACGGCACGGCCGCGCGGATATCGGATGGAAGGACACCCCGGCCGATGAGTGACTGGACGAGCCTGCGCTATGCCGTCGCTGACGTGGAAGGCAACGGCCAGCAACCGCCCGACCTGGTTGAGGTGGCCGTCCTGCCGATCAGCGACGGCGCTCCCGGTGAGCCGGTGAGCTGGCTGGCCCGGCCACCGCGGCCCATCACACGCCTGGCCGCCAGCATTCACCGGATCACGGACGCCGATGTCGCCGGCGCCCCGGCATTCGCCGAGATCCAGCCTGACGTGCGCCGGGCGCTCGCGGGCAGGGCGCTGGTCGCCCACAACGCGCACGTGGACCTGGGCGTCCTTCAGCGCGAGCTGTGCGGCTGGCAGCCGGCCGAGGTCTTCGACACGCTCAGGCTCGCCCGGCTGCTGCTGCCCGGACAGCCCAGTTACAAGCTCGGGGCGCTGGTCGCCGCGCTGTCCCTGGACGATGGCCTGCCCCCTGGCCTGGCCCCGCACCGGGCCACCTATGACGTGCTGGTCACGGCCCGCTTGTTCGTCCGGCTCGCCACCCGCCACGACGGAACCCCGGCCTCGCTGGAAGAACTCCGCGGCCAGGCAGGCCAGAGCCCTGGGGGGAGCAATGGGACTGCGGTCCTTTTCTAGCCAGCAGCGCGGGATGTTCATCAGCATCGATGGCCCCAGCGGCGCCGGGAAATCCACGATCGTCCGCCACCTGGCGCAGATGCTGGTTGCGGCCGGCGAGCACGTGCACATCACTGCCGAACCGTCGGACGGCCCGATCGGCGTCTTGTGCCGGGAGCTGACCGAATCGCTGACCGGCCACGCGCTCGCCTGCTTGTATGCGGCGGATCGCTATCATCATCTGCAAACCGAGATCCGCCCGCACATGGAACGCGGGCGGACGGTCATCAGTGACCGGTACATCCCGTCCGCCCTGGTCATGCAGCGCTTTGACGGCATCGACCCGGCCTTCTTGTGGCGGATCAACGCCGAAGCTGACCGGCCCGACCTCGCCGTGATCCTGGAAGCCGACCCGGACATCATCGCCGAAAGGCTCACCGCCCGCGGCGCGCACAACCGCTTCCAGCAGGCCCCCGGCAGCAGCCACGCCGAAGCTCATTTCTACCGGCAGGCGACCGAACGACTCATCCAGGCCGGATTCGACGTCCTGCGGGTGAACTGCAGCAAGCGGCCCCCGGAGCAATCCGCGGCCTACATCCGTGACCAGCTCATGAGCTTCTTCGCGTCCGCAGCAAGCGGGGAAGGGCAGGGGTGATGCCATGAGCGGCACGACCTTAACGCAGCATGCCGGTTCCGGGCAGCCCCGCCGCCGAGAGCACCGCGGGCAGCGGCGGCCCCGCCCCGGCCCTGATGCCCCCAGATTCGTCAATCGGGGCGGCTGGCCGTGCATGAGCGCAATGCCGCCCGGCCGCCACGCCACCAGGCCGGCGGCCATGGGCCCTGGCGCGGCCCGGTGAACGCGGGCCTGGCAGGGACCGGTCTGGTCGCCGATGACCTGTACCTGATGGCCCACCACGACCTGACCGGCAGGCCACTGCTCCAGCCGCGCCCGCTGGGCCTGGGGCTGGCCGGCGGGCTGCTGGCCGAGCTGATGCTCGGCGGCAGCACCGGCCTGCGGCACGACAGCGCGGTGCTGGCCGGCCGCACCTGGCCCGCCGACGACGCGGCCCGCCGGGTCCGCGACCAGATCGCCGCCGAGCCCGAGCCCCGCCCGCTGACCGAGTGGCTGGCCTACCTGGCGCGCACCGCCGCCCCGGACGTGGCGGCCCGGCTGGAACGCGCCGGATACCTGACCCGGGTCCGGGGCTGGGTGCCCTGGCGGCCCGGCCGCCTGGTCCCGGCCGACCCGGACTGGGCGTTCGGCCCGCTGCTTCGCATCCGCGCCGCACTGGACCGCTCCCGCTCCTTCGACCCCGAGAGGCGGCGCTGGCCGGGCTGGCCGTCGCGTCCGGGCTGGGCTACCGGCTGGATCAGTATCTGACCCCGGCCGGCCGCAGCCTCGAGGAAGCCATCGGATACCTCGGCCCGGACCTGCGGGAGCTGATCGCCCAGACCCAGGCCGCCGTCGACAGCGCGCTGCTGTCCCACCGCACCTGAACCTCACCACTACCCAGGAGTGCTGATGTCGAGAATGCAAGTACCGGCCAAGTCCACCGCGATGTCCCGGGCGCTGGCCCGGGACCGGCTGGGCGTGCCCGCCGTGCTGTTCTTCGTGCTGGCCGGCGTCGCCCCGCTGACCGTGGCCGCCGGGCTGATCCCCTCCGCGTACGCGACCACCGGGCTGACCGGCATCCCGGCCACCTTCATCGTGGTAGCGGTGATCCTGGCGCTGTTCGCCGCCGGGTATGTCGCGATGACCCGGCACATCACCAACGCCGGCGCGTTCTACGCGTTCATCGCCCGCGGCCTGGGCCGCCCCGCCGGGGTGGCCGCCGCCCTAGTCGCGCTGCTGGCCTACACCTTCTTGCAGGTCTCCCTGTACGGCATGCTCGGCCCCAGTGCGCAGGCTCAGGCCGCCGCCCACCTCGGCATCCACGCCGCCTGGTGGGTGTGGACGCTGGCCGCCTGGGCCATCGTCACCGTGCTCGGCCTGGCCCGGGTCGACATCACCGGGCGGGTCCTAGGCGTCCTGCTCGCCGCCGAGGTCATCGTCATCGTGGCCGAGACCATCTGGGGGCTGACCCGCCCGGCCGGCGGGCACCTGAGCTTTGCCACGCTGTCCCCGGCCGCGCTGGGCTCCTCGGGGTTCGGCACGTTCGGGGTGCTGGCCGTCGTTGCGGTCCTGGGGTTCGTCGGGTTCGAGCAGGCCCCGGTGCTGGCCGAAGAAGCCCGCAATGCCCGCCGCACCATCCCGGTGGCCACTTACGTCGCGCTGGGCGTGATCGCCGTGGTCTACGCCGGGGCGTCCTGGGCGATGGCCGCCCACGCCGGGACCGCCCACGTGGTGGCCGCGGCCGGGGCGCAAGGGCCGGGCCTGCTCTTCGGGATGGGCGCGGGCTGGCTGTCCCAGGCGGCCCAGTGGCTGTTCCTGACCTCGCTGTTCGCCGCCGCGCTGGCCTTCCACAACTGCGTGTGGCGCTACATCTACGCCCTGGGCCGCGAAGGCGTCTTGCCGGCCGCGCTGGGCCGCACCGGCCCGAACAGCATCCCCAAGGCCGCCTCGCTGATCCAAAGCGCCACCGGCCTGGTCACCATCGCCATCTTCGCCCTCGGCGGCTGGCCGCCGATGACCGACCTGTTCTTCTGGGGCGGCACCACCGGCGGATTCGGCATCCTGCTCCTGCTCACCGCCACCTCCCTGGCGGTGATCGCGTTCTTCGCCCGCGACCCGCGCGGGGAGAGCGCCTGGCGGCGAATAACCGCCCCGGCCCTGGCCGCGATGCTGCTGGCCGGGATCGTGGTGCTCGCGGTCCTGCACTATGACACGCTGCTCGGCGTCGCCCCGGGCAGCCCGGCCGCCTGGCTGCTGCCAGCCGGGTACGCCGTGATGGTGATCGCTGGCCTGGGCTGGGCGGTAGTGCTGCGTGTCCGCCGCCCGCAGGTGTACGCCACGATCGGGCTGGGTGCCCACGCCGTCACCGGCCAGACCGCCCCCGTCGCCCGGCGGGCCGCGCCATGACCCCGCCCCGCCGCCCCGCAGGGCACGCGGGCCAGATCCTGGCCCGCGCCGATGAGAGCGACGCGGACGCCCTCAGCCAGGTCATCGCCGAGGCGTTCTTCGACCTGCCCCCGTCACGGTGGCTGGTCGAGGATCCGGCCGCCCGCCGCGCGATCTTCCCCGCCTACTTCCGGCTCTACGTCGAGCACGCCCTGGCCGCCGGCCTGGTGCACACCACCCCGGACCGCGACGCCGCCGCGCTGTGGCTGCCCGCAGGCCCCGGCGCGCCCGGCCCGCCGGACGGCTACCGGGCGCGGCTGGCCGCACTCGCCGGCCCGCTGGCCGGGCGGTTCGAGGCGTTCGACGCGGCGCTAGAGGCGCACCACCCGGCGGCCGTGCCGCACCAGCACCTGGCCATCCTCGCCGTCCGCCCCGGCCGGCAAGGACACCGCACCGGCACCACTCTGCTCACCGCCCGCCACGCCACGCTCGATGTCCAGGGCATCCCCGCATTCCTGCAAGCCTCCGGCCCGGACTCCCGCCGGCTCTACCTGCGGCACGGCTACACCGACTACGGCCCCCGGATCGACCTGCCCGGCGGACCGGCCCTGTACCCGATGTGGCGACGACCCCGCGACCCCCGCCACCTGGGAGACCACCTGTGAACCCGCACACCTCCCCGCGCGCCAGCGCGGGGGCGGTCCAGGGCGGCCCGGTCAGTCCCGAAAGCCAGCACACAGCCCGCGGCGAGAACAGCCCCGACCGTTACGGCGTCGAGGACCTGACCGCCGGTGAGCTGGAACGCACCCGGCGGGACCTGACCACCGGCCTCGGGCTGACCGCCGAAGCCTCTGCCCTGCGTCCCGCGCTGGCCTCGCACCTGCACGCGGTAACCACCGAACTCGGCAACCGCGAGCACTCCCGCGAAAGGGGACGGAACGTGAACGGCGCAGCGGCTAAGGCGGCCACGTGCTATCAGCGCACCTTCCACGGACAGGCCGACCAGGTCAGCCAGGTCCGCCGCGAGGTGGCCAGCTACCTGGCCGGATGCCCGGCCGCCGATGACGCGGTCCTGACCGCCAGCGAGCTAGCCGCCAACTCCGTAGTGCACTCGGCCAGCGGAGGCGAGTTCTTCACCGTCCGCTGCCAG
This sequence comes from Streptosporangiaceae bacterium, assembly GCA_050698735.1. Lineage (GTDB taxonomy): Bacteria > Actinomycetota > Actinomycetes > Streptosporangiales > Streptosporangiaceae > Palsa-504. The sequence goes on from JBOHCG010000167.1 coordinate 8,069, forward strand.
GCTTACCCCGACTACGTGTGGGTCGAGGTCGAAGACCTCGGCGGCCCCTGGCGCGCCCGCCAGCCCGACGGCCGCCCCCACGGACTGGACCTGATCAACGCGCTGGCCGGCCCGGACAACTGGGGCACCGAGACCACCAGCGACGGAGACCGCATCGTATGGGCACGGCTGGGCATACCCCGCGACGGGAACCAGCGATGACCCCGGACGGCAGGCCGATCGCTGGCTCCTCTGGGTACGCCGGAAGTCCCAGCCACGCATCACCCGGGGCGTAGGGTGATTCCCGCCGGGGGAATGGCGGGGAATTTGTTGACCTTGACGGGATCGCCAGCCTCTAATTGCCACGTGAAGCCGCAGCTGCCCGACGTGATCTCCGCTGGCCCGCGAGCGATTTCCTCTCGGGCCGCCTGGGCGACGGCGGTCGTGTTGCTGACAGCGGCGCTGGCCGTGGCGATCACGGCCGCCGTCCACTACCGGGGGGAGGTGGCAGCGCTGCACCGGCAAGTGCGCCCGGTCCCCGTCTCTCTCCCGCCCAGCACTGTCCCGGTGACGCTATCCAGCACGACGGTTGCGCTGGCCCCGTACGGGGCGCTCAACGGCCAGGTCACCGTCTTCTCTGCCTGGTCATCCGGGGAACTGGCACGGATCGTGCTGTCCGCTTACATAAGCGGCGGCAGGCCGCACACCAGGTACACCCTGACCGGATTTGACTGCGCAGGCAGCCCCGGCTATCAAACCTGGGCCGCCGGCGTCACCGACGCCGGCGGCTCCGGCAACCTGACCGGCCAGGCCTTGACGGTCTCCCTGAAAGACGACTACTGGCTCTATCTCAGCCCGCCGCCACAGACTTCCGGCCCCAGCCTGCGCGGCAGCTTCACGGCTGCCGGGAAGTTCTCCGCCTCTTCTGCGGGCAGCTGTTGACGTCGTGCTCCACGTGAGGCGTCCAGCGCAGGGTGCGCTCGCGGGAACCCCCGGGCACTACGAGGAAGCCAGCCTTCCCGGCCCGGTCCTGGCCGCCGTCACCAAGCACACCGTGGCCCTGTGGGATGGCCTGGGTTGCCGGGGCATGGCCCGAGCCGACTTCATCATCACCGAGGACGAGGCGGTCTTCGCCTTGGAGATGAACACGACCCCCGGCATGTCCTACGCCTCGAACTTCACCACCGCAGCTAGCCTGCGCGGGCTACGGCACACCGATGTCGTCGCGGCGATCCTGCATGAGGCACTCGCCAGGCCGCGATACGGTGCACCGCTACCAGTCCCTGCTTTCACCGCCCGCCCGGAACAGGAACGCTCGCCGTGCTGAGCGCGAAGGAGGTCCGCGCGTGTCCCGCGTCCATCAGGTGCCGATGTGCCGGCAGCGCATCGATCCCGGCGAGTGGGACGCACATGGCGGTGCCGCCCTCGGCGACTGCGCCGAATGGTCCGACCGCGCCTGCGGCATGGCCGCGCTGCGGATGATCCTGCTGGCCTACCGCCGCCCCGCGCCATCCCTGACCGAACTGGTCCAGCTCGGCGTGCGAGAGGGAGCCCTGACCGACCGGGGCTGGCTCCACGCGGGCATCGCCAGTCTCGCCGAAGGATTCGAAATCCCCGCCCGCGCACAGGCCGTCGCCGCGCCGGACCTGCCCGCGCAGCTGACCGCCGCCCCGCTGATCGTCTCGGTCACCGAGAAGTTCCCCGACGACGGCCGCAAGGGCGGCCACCTCGTGGTAGCTCGCGGCTACCAGGACACCCAGTCCGGCGACCCGGACATCATGTTCCGCGACCCGTCCGGCTGGGGCCAGACCTGTGACCGGGTACCGCTGTCCCGGCTGGCCGCCTCCTACGCCGGCCGCTGCATCACCTTCGCGCCGCTGACCCCCGTCACCGAGGAAGCCTGACCATGATCGTGCTCAGCCTGGCCGAGATCGCCGCCGTCACCGGCGGCACCCTCGCCGACGCCCCCGACCCGAACACCTGCGTGACCGGCCCGGCGGCCAGTGACTCCCGCCAGGTAGCACCCGGCGGGATGTTCGCCGCCATCCCCGGCGCCCGCACCGACGGGCACGACTTCGCCGCCCAGGCCCTCGCCGCCGGCGCCGCCTGCGTACTGGCCTCCCGGCCCGTCGGCGGACCCGCCGTCATCGTCCCCGATGTCACCGCCGCGCTCGGTCAGCTCGCCCGGCACGTCCTGACCCGGATCAAGGACGTCACTGTCATCGCGCTGACCGGCTCGGCCGGCAAGACCACCACCAAGGACCTGCTCGCCCAGGTCCTCGCCCGGCACGGTGCCACCGTAGCCACACCAGGGTCGTTCAACACCGAGATGGGGCTGCCGCTCACGGTCCTGCGCGCCGACGAGACCAGCCGCTACCTGGTGCTGGAGATGGGCGCCCGGCACATCGGCGACATCCGCTACCTGACCACGCTCACCCCGCCCATGGTCGGCATCGTCCTGAACGTCGGGTCGGCGCACCTGGGCGAGTTCGGCACCCGCGAAGCCATCGGCCGGGCCAAAGCCGAACTCGTCCAGGCCCTCCCCGGTGCCGCCGATGGCGGCATCGCGATCCTCAACGCCGATGACGACATCGTGGCCGGCATGGCCCGGCACACCACCGCGGCGGTCCTCACCTACGGCACCGGCCAGGCCGTCATCAGCGCTGCCAGCATCCGCCTCGCCGGCGGCAGGACCCGGTTCACCCTGCACACGCCATCAGGCTCCGCGCCCGTCACCCTCCGGCTGCTCGGCGCGCACCAGGTCCACAACGCCCTCGCCGTTGCTGCCGCCGCGCATGCCCTGAACATGAAGACCAGCACCATCGCCGAGGCGCTGTCGGCCGCCGAACCGCTGTCACCGGGCCGGCTCCAGATCCTTGACTGCCACGATGGCGTCACCATCATCAACGACGCCTTCAACGCCAACCCCGAATCGATGACCGGCGGGCTCCGCAGCCTCGCCTGCTACGCAGAGGGCCGCCGCACCATCGCCGTACTCGGCGAGATGCGCGAACTCGGCCCCGCCACCCAAGCCGCCCACCACGACATCGGCCGCCTGACCGCAGAACTCGGCATCGACATCCTCATCACCGTCGGCCACGGCCCTATTCACACACTCAGCCAGGCCGCCCGCACCAGTACCTCACCTCCCGCCATCCACACCGCAGAGGACCCTGACGCCCTCCTGCCCCTGCTGCGCCGACTGCTCCGGCCCGCCGATATCGTCTTCATCAAGGCATCACGCTCAGTCGGGCTGGAGAACTTCGCAACAACCCTCACGGGACGCGACCCCGCAGCAGCCACCTAACGCCTGGTCCACTCCATCTTGCGCTAGGAGTTCACCGGATAGCAGCCATAGACCTCTCGTTGACCTCGCGTCGGCCTTCCATGTACCTGCCGGGGACCTGTGGTATACCTCGACCATGTCGCCAGGGCCGCTGACCTGCGGACTCGCCCCGTAGCTGGTCACCTTTGGCGCAGCAGCAGGGCCAGCATGTCGCGCTGCCGGTCGGTCAGCGGGCCGAGGCCATCCACCGTCCGCGCGACCCACTCCCGGTCATCATCGGAGAGCTGATACTTGGGGTCAGCGAGGGCCGGGGAACATTCCGGCGGGTCCTTGCCCGAACGGCGGGCCGACCGCCGACTTGCCCCCGGCCAGCCCGGTCCCCGCCCGGCCGGGCCGCCCCCGGCCCGCCGGCCGCCGCCAAGGCCACGCGGGCCCACGCGGTAAGAACCCGGTCATGCTCGCTAGCACGACGAACCGCCCCGCCGGGGGGGTGGACGGGGCGGTTCAGGGTGCGCCGCGACCTGGCGGTGGAAGCTGGTCAAGCGGCGCCGTTCACAAGCAGACACCGAGGGTGTCGCGCGGCCGGCCAGTCACTTGCCCGGTTCCGGGCCATTCCGCGCGACCCACTCCCCGGCATTATGACACATACCGCCCATCTCGTCACCAGCCGCAGCCGGGACGGCCGCCGCTAGGCGTCGCCGGCCGTGATGCCGGGCGGCGGGACGGCTGCCTCAGCGCCCGTCTGTCCGGCCGTGCCCGCGAGCTGCCGGTCCAGGCGGGCGAAAACTGCCAGGGCCTGCTGATGGACCCTCTGCCCGGCCAGCACGCCGCGATGGCTGGCCAGGCGGATGATCCGCTGGACCTGGTGAGGCAGGCGGAGGGTTTCGGCGTCGCTGATAGCAGCGGTAAGCATGGTCTCGGCGGTGTGCTCCTCACCGGCTCGGGCGAGCACCTCGGCGGTGGTGATCCGCTCGATGACCCGCCAGTGCGGGGACGGCGGCCCGCCGCCGGCCGGGTAGTGTTCCGCGAGATCGACGGCCGCGTCGGCGCGGCCGGTGGCGAGCAGCCCGCGCAGCCGGACCTCCCGGACGGTGAACGGGCTGAACAGCACCTCCTGCCCCGATGCTCCTTCTAGCGCCCGGACGCACTGGCTGGTGACGGCGTCGAACAGGTCCGGCTGCCCGGACTCGGCTGCGGCACGGGCCAGCAGAACCAGCCCGGCACCCTGCCGCGCCGGGTCGTCTTCGACCTGGAGGGCCTGCCGGAGCCGGACGACCCCGGCAGCGGGATGCCCGGCCTTGCGCAATTCGTTGCCGTGCATCCGCAGCACCAGACCGAGCAGCGGCCGGTCACCGAGGTGCCAGGCGATGCGCAGCGCCCGGCCGGTCCACCGTGCGGCGCTGGCCAGCCGCTCATCGGGCAGCAGGTGCCCCAGCGCCACCCCGAGGGAAACACGCGCCTCCGCGAGCAGGCGCATGGCCTGCGGTTCGGCGTACCCGGCCGCGGCGCGGGCTTCCAGCCGGGTGATCAGCGGCCACAGCTCGCTGACCGCCTCGCCGGCCCGGCCGCTGTGCCGGGCGATCTGGGCCAGCCGGATGACCGAGGTGCCGAACGCGAGCATGGCGGCGAAGTCGGCGTCGTCCGGGCCGGCGATCCCGAGCACGTGCGGCGGGATGGCCAGCGTGCCGGCGATGTGGGCCAGCGTGCCCCGGTCGGTGACGCTACGACGGCCGGACTCGATCATCGAGATGTAGGTGCGGTCGTACCCGAGCAGGCCCGCGAGCTGCTGCTGGGTCAGCGCGCTGGCCCTCCGGTACCCGCGCAAGATCGCCCCCAGGTCCCCGCCCGTCCCGCGCGCCGCCGGCAGCCACGCCGCCG
>JBOHCG010000168.1:0-13151 GCA_050698735.1 Streptosporangiaceae bacterium
GGCGTCCCACAGGTCACGGTCGGTCTTCGAGATGCCCTGCATGGGACAATCATCACAGGGATTCGAACACCTCGCCGGCAGAACCGCCGGAACAGGCCTCACGAGTTATTCAGCGGCGTCCTAGGTAAGGGAAGTGGGCGGGCAGGTCGTCGTGCGGCGTGAGGCCGGACGGGGGGACCTTTCCGTTGGTCAGCCAGGCGAAGCGCAGGCTGTCGACGTCGTCGGTGGGAACCCGGCCGTTGGGGTGGGCGGCGGGCCTGCTCCGATCGTAGTGCAGGATGTCGTGCGGCACCTGGAGGGCCGCGGCCCTAGCCGCCTGGGGGGCAGCAACACGCGGGAGGAGGTCATGGCATCAGCGTCGCGCTCGGGCAGGCCCGACGCGCCCGTGTTTGTCCCTGGCAAATGCCCTAGGCGTGGTCACTCCCCGGCGGGAAGTCCGCCGAGGCGGCCAGGCATGTCCTAGGCTCACGTCATGGCAAGTTCCCTGCCGCGTAGCGCGCCGGCGGATCAGGGGGTCGATCCGGCGGCGATCCTCCGCTTCCTGGACGCCCTGGATGCGCATCCTGGCATCGAGATGCACAGCCTGATGGTGGTGCGGCACGGACGGGTGGTGGCCGAGGGGTGGTGGACGCCGTACGCCGCCGGACGGCCGCACTTGCTGTACTCGCTCAGCAAGAGCTTCACCTCCACCGCGGCGGCATTCGCGCAGGCCGAGGGTCTGCTCGGGCTGGACGATACGGTTGTCTCCCACTTCGCGGAGTTCGCCGCGGACATCACCGATCCGCGCAGCCGTTCGGTGAAGGTCCGGCACGTCACCTCGATGGCCTCCGGTCACACCCGGGAAATGCTGGGCGAGGCGATCATGCGTGACCCCGAGGAGCCGGTCCGCGGGTTCCTGCTGGTCCCGCCCGACCGCGAGCCCGGCACGGTCTTCGCCTACAGCCAGCCCTGCACGTACGCGCTGGCCAGCATCATCCAGCGCAACGCCGGGATGCCCCTGACCCGCTACCTGCGGCCCCGGTTGTTCGACCCGCTCGGCATCGGGCACGTCGGCTGGCAGACCTTCCCGGCCGGGCGAGAGCAGGGCTTCAGCGGGCTGCACGCCCGCACCGAGGACATCGCCAAGCTCGGGCTGCTGTACCTGCAGCGGGGCCGGTGGAACGGAGCCCAGCTCATCGGCGAGGAATGGGTGGCCGAGGCGACATCGAAGCAGGTCGCCAACCCGGGCGAGGCCGAGCCAGACTGGCGGCAGGGCTACGGCTACCAGTTCTGGATGTCCCGGCACGGATACCGCGGCGACGGCGCCTTCGGGCAGTTCTGCGTGGTCTTGCCCGAGCAGGATGCGGTGATCGTCACCACCGCCTACACGCACTACATGCAGGCCATGCTCGATGCCATGTGGGCGCACCTGCTGCCCGGCCTCGGCACGGTCTTCCCCGGCGCCGGGCCCGCGCAGGACAGGCTCGGTGCCCGGCTCGCCCGCCTTGAGCTGCCCGCCTGCCCCGGCGCGCCGGCCCCCGACGACTGGGGGCCGTGGGCCAGCGGGCCGTTCGCCATCGACGCCAGCACCTCGGGCGCCCAGGCTCAGCCGACCTTCGGCGAGCAGGTTCGGCCCTACCTGACCTCCATCGAGGTGGCGCCGCGGGACGGCGGCGGGCAGATCAGCCTCATCGAGACCGGCAACGCGCTGACCTTTCCCGTCGGAGCCGGTGCCTGGGCCATTTCTGATCACGCCGACCGCAACGGCGAAACAATCCCGGTGGCCGCCTGCGGCGGCTGGCTCGACGACCGCACCCTGCGAGCCGAGGTCATCTTCCTGGAGACCCCGCACCGGATGGACATCACCTGCTCCCTCCCCGGACGCAGCGCCGAGGCCGTGTGGCGCCATCCGCCACTGTCCCCCAGCAAGCTGCAGGACCTGCGCTGCCCCGGATAGGCACGCCACACCGCAAGGCTGGCTCGCCGCCGCTGTCCGCCCGGCTAGTGCCGTAGCAGGGAAGGTTGGCCCTGTTCGGTGACCTGGGCCTCTGGTGCAGGGGTGGGTGACCGGCCCGATGCTGTGGGTATGGCTGGTCGGGTGCGGGTTCGGGAGATCGATGATGACGAGGGCAATCGGCTGATGCGGATCGTGCGCCGCGGCAGCGGGTCGGTGGTGACCTGGCGGCGGGCGCAGATGGTGCTGTGGTCGGCGCAGGGGATGAGCGTGCCGCAGATCGCAGGGCTGGCCTTTGCCAGCGAGGACCAGGTGCGTGACGTGCTGCACAACTTCAACGCTGACGGGTTCGGTTCGCTGTATCCCCGCTATGCGGGCGGGCGGCCGCCGCAGTTCACGCTGGCCCAGCGCCGTGAGATCAAGAAGATTGCCAAGTCCAGGCCGGCTGAGCACGGATTGCCTTTTTCCCGGTGGAGCCTGGCCAAGCTCGCCGATTTCCTGGTGGCCGAGGGGTGGTCGAGGACATTTCCCACGAGGGGCTGCGCGAGGTGCTGCGCGCGGAAGGAGTGTCCTTTCAATCGGTGAAAACCTGGAAATCATCAGCCGACCCGGACTATGCGGCCAAGAAGGCACGGGTCGACCAGCTGTATGCGATCGCGGACCGCGCCACCGAGCCCGCGCCGGGCGGCGTTGACGCGGCAGTCGCGTCAGCCGGTGCGGCGGACGTGCCGGGGGACCCGGAGGTCGTGTTCTGCATGGACGAGTTCGGGCCGCTGAACCTGCAGCCCAGGCCGGGCCATCAGTGTGCCCGCAGGGCGGGCACCACACGCGGCCCGGGCGAGCCGCCTCGCCCGCGCCGGCGGCCACGTATCACCGTACCGGCGGGGTGCGGCACCTGTTCGGGGCGCTGGACCTGGCCGGTGACGAGATGTACGGGCACGTGAAGAGGCACAAGAAACGGGCACAGTTCCTGGAATTCTGCCGGTACCTGCGCAGCCTGTACCCGCCGCAGGTGCGGATCGCGATCATCTGCGACAACTACTCCCCGCACCCGACCACCAGGAAGGACAAGCGGGTCGGGAACTGGGCAATGGCGAATAATACCGAGATCGCCTACGTGCCAACGAACAGCTCGTGGATGAACCGTATAGAAGCTCAGTTCACCGCTCTGCGAGAATTCACCCTCAATAGCACCGACCACGCCACCCACCGCGAGCAGAACGGTGTTGCCGCAGCTCCATTCGGTGGTCATCCTCAAGGGACAAGGGCACCTCGCGAACGCGCGGGCCCCGGGCAAGGTCGCGCACATCATCGAAACGTTCGCGGACACGGTCACGTCCTGATATCCCGGTCTCACCAGCGCACCAGTCGTCACCCCGGCGAAAGACTGTTTCGCGTTGAACGGCTACACGCCCGATGACCGGGCAAACGTTGTCAGGCGCGGGATACTAGGTACGCCCGCGCAAGGCCGACGCACGCCGAGGGGGTGCTGGACAGGTGCGCTTTCGCCCGGGCCTCGGCCGATGCGCTGGATGGCATCGCGGATACGTCGGCGGATGTTGTCACCACCAGGTCGGTACTTGTTTACGTGCAGGACAAGGCAGCAGCGCTGCGGGAGTTCTACCGCGTGCTGAGGCCCGGCGGGCGGGTCAGCTTGTTCGAGCCGGCCGGGTATGCTGATCCCGGCAGCCACGCCTGCCTGATCCGAGCTACGCCAGCCCGGCGCTGGGGTAGCGCTTAAGGACAAGAGCGGCGCAGCCCTCGCGTGGGTCTGTTTTTCCGTCCATCGTGACCACTCCTGCGGTGGCCAGGCGCCGGGACAGGGCCGCCGGATCGAGGGCACGATGTCGCACGACAAGATCAGCGCAGCAGCGCGTAAGCGCATGGCCGAAACCGGCGAGCCGTATGCCGCCGCCCGGCGCGCGGTCATCAGGGAGCAGCAGGCGGCCGGGGGGCACATCCCGCCGCCGGGCGCGAGGTGGTTCGCGATCAGCTACAGCGATGCCTGGTCGGGCAGGCTTACCGACTCGCTGGACAGGCTCCTCTTCCGCGCTGGCCGTGGCGTATCGGGCGTGGAAGTGGACGCCGACGAAATCCGGGTCCGGATGGGCTCCTTCAAGCTGGACATACCCCGCAGTTCCGTCCGTTCCGTTCAGCGATCCCAGGCAAGGGTCGGGCGGACATCCGGCGTGCACGGCAGGCGCGGTCAGTGGCTGGTGAACGGGTCCGCTGAAGGCCTGGCGGAGCTTGCGATCGATCCGCCTTGTTACATCTCCCCCAGCATCGACACGCTGTTCGGTCTTGGCCCGTCGCGGGTGAATCAGCTCACCGTAAGCCTGGATGACCCTGACGGATTCATCGCGGCCGTGGAAAGTGACGGACACATTCACCAGTGACCGTCACGGACCCCTATCGCCCTAGCCCGAAAATAGGACCTTTCGTGGGCGCGCGGCAGCAGCCGGCGGCGGTTTGTGCCGTCGGCTGAGGTAGGTGTCAGCCGCTGGCGGCCATGGCAGCCACCGCGTTCCGGATGCTCCGGGCCGGCGGGTCCGGCGCGGCACAGGCCCATCACGTCGAACTCGCCACCACGCTGGTGATCAGGGACAGCACCGCGCCGCCGGCCGCCTCGGCCTGATCCGCGGCGCCCTGCCCCGGCCTAAGTCAAGCGCTTGACTTCTGCGGTTTTGCGGTTTAGCTTCGGCGCATAGCGGTACACGCCCACTGCGCAGGCGCGGCGGGCAAGCAAGGCGGCGGGCGGGCAAGGCGGCGGGCAAGCAGGGCGGCGCGCGGGAGGCTGGATTGAAGATCTTCTTCGTCTCGGATATCCACGGGTCGGAGACCTGCTTCCGCAAGCTCGTCAACGCGGGCAAGTTCTACGGCGCGGACGTGCTGATGATGGGCGGGGATCTGGCCGGGAAGGAACTCGTCCCTGTCGTGTCGCGCGGCAGTTCATGGAGCGCGCGGTTCCGCGGCGCGGAGTTCACGATGGAGTCGCTGGCGGAGGTCGCCGAGTTCGAGCGGCGGATCGCGGCGGTGGGTCGGGAGGCGACCGGTGACATCACGCATTGAATGGGTCCGCGGGAACTGCCGGCTGCTGGCCGGCATCTCGGCGGAGTTCGCGCGGACACGCCCGCTGCAGGGCATCACCATCGGCACCGGCATCCACCTGGAGCCCAAGACCGTGGCGCTGCTGCTCACGCTCGCCGACGGCGGCGCCCGCGTCGTCTCCACGGGCAACCTGTCGAGCACCCAGGCCGATGTCGTGGCCTACCTGCGCGATCACGGCATCGACGTGGCCGGAGGGACCACCACAGACGAAGCCGAACACGATCTGCACCTCAAGCAGGTGCTGGCCGCCCGGCCGGACCTGCTGCTCGATAACGGAGGCGACCTGTTCGTCCGCTACCTCGCCGACCCCTACCCCGGCCTGCGCGGCGGCACCGAGGAGACCACCTCGGGCCGGATGCGGCTGCAGCCGCTGGCCGGAGAGCTGAACCTGCCCGTGCTCGTCATCAACGACAGCCCCATCAAGCAGTTCGCGGAGAACCGGCACGCGGTAGGCCAGAGCGTGCTGGAGTCCTACCTGCGGATCACCAACCAGATGACCAACGGCCGGCAGGTCACCGTGTTCGGCTACGGCGCCTGCGGCAAGGGGATCGCGGCCAGCTTCCGCAACGCGTACGCGGACGTCTGCGTGGTCGAGGTGGACCCGGTGTCCCGGCTGGAGGCGCGGCTGGACGGATTCGCCGTCCCCGCCCGGCAGGACGCGCTCGCAGGCGCGGACCTGGTGATAACCGCCACAGGTGCCGAATCGGTCGTCACCGGAGCCGATCTCGACCTGCTGCGCGACGGCGTGCTGCTGTGCAACGCCGGGCACTTCCCGACCGAGATCGCGGTGCAGCAGCTGCTGGATTCACCGCGGGTGGTTGGCCAGGTCGAGGCGGCCGAGGGAATTACCACCCTCCGCCTCGATGACGGCCGCCGGATCCACCTGCTCACCCGCGGCCACATGGTCAACCTGGCCGGGCCCAGGCCGCTGGGGAACTCCATCGAGTCCATGGACCTGGGATTCGCGCTGCAGGCACGATGCCTGGAAGCGGTGGCGGCTGGCACGGTGGACGCTGCCGTCGCTCCCGTCCCTGCCGTCATCGACAGGGCTGTCGCGAACGCCTTCCTTGATGCCTATGGCTCACCGGGGGGCCGGCCCCGTTGATTCCCTGACGACCAGCGACGTGGCCAGCACGGTGCTGTGCGGCGGCTGCCCGCTGGTGAGATAGTCACGCAGGAGCTCGGCCGCCTTCGTGCCGAGTTCGGTGGCGAACAGGTTCACCGTGCTGAGCGACGGCGCGGTCAGCTCCGAATAGGGCAGATCACCGAACCCCACCAGGGACACGTCGTCCGGGATCCGGATGCCAAGGGCACGGCAGGCGCGCATCACTCCGTACGCGTACAGGTCGTCGCCGCAGACGACGGCGCTGACGCCGGCCGCCGACCAGGCCGGCCACACCGAGCGGAAGCCTCCGAAGGCCGCGCCGATCGTCAGCTCGCCCAAGATGAGGTCGTCCACGACCAGGTCGGCGGCGTGGCGCGCCAGCCCTGCCTTCAGCTCTTCGCGGCGGTGCTGCAGCGAGGCCTTATCCCGGCTGACGCCGACATAGGCGACCCGCTCATGGCCCAGGGATACCAGGTAATCGGCCAGATCGCGGGCCGCCGACCGGACGTCGAGGTCGATGCTCGGAACGGTGCCCGCCGAGCCTCCCGCATCCAGGATCACCGTCGGGCAGGTCGGGACGAAGTTATCCAGCAGCCTGGTGCCCGGACTGGCCAGGATCAGTCCCGCCAGGTTTCCCGCCAGCGCACGCTGGACCGTCACGAGGTCGTAGTCCTCGCCCCGCTCCGGCATGAGCACCGTCACCGCCATCCCGCTGCCGACGTTGGGCGCCAGCCCCTCAAGCACCATGGAAAAGAACGGGTTGGTCGGATCGGGACTGACGAACCCGACCGAGTCGCGCTCACCGCGGGCAAGCGCGCTCGCCGTCGTGTTCAGCTGGTAGCCGAGCTCGGCGGCCGCCGCGAGCACGCGGTCCCGGGTCGCGGCGGCCACCCGGCCCCGATCCTTGCCGTTGATGACAAGCGACACCGTCGACAGCGAACGGCCGGCCCGCTCCGCCACGTCGCGTGCAGTGGCGCGCCGGCCCGCAAGCGGGCTGACCATGGACTGAATTGTTTCACTCGCGGGAGCGGGCGGCGAATCAGCGAGCCGGACGCTTCAGTCAGGCGACCGGAGCAGCACCAGCCCTTGGGCCTCGAGCCAGCCCCGCAGGTCCGCCTGCACGTCTGCCTCGGGGCGGTCGGTGCTCAGCTCAACCAGGATGCCGCGGCCACGGTAGTAGTCGACAAGGGGCGCGGTCTGGGTGGCGAAGACGGCGAGCCGGTGCCGGATCACGTCGAGCGTGTCATCGGCCCGGCCGTCGCGGCGCGCCCGGTCCAGCAGCCGGCTGACGAGTTCTTCCTCCGGAGCGGTCAGATAGATCACGCCATGGCTGGTCAGGGAGAGCTCGGCGCCGATTTCCGCCGCTCGCAGCGCCTGCGGCATCGTGCGCGGGAACCCGTCAAGTACGTAACCGCCGGCGTCGCGGGCCGCCGCGACGACGGCCGGCACCAGGATGCTGAAGATCAGCTCGTCCGGGACTAGGTCGCCGCGCGCGAGGTACGCGCCGACCTGCTTCCCCAGGTCGGACCTGCGCGCCACCTCCGCCCGCAGCAGGTCGCCCGAGGAGATATGCGCGGCCCCGGTCTGCTGCGTCAGCCACTTGCCGTGCGTGCCCTTCCCGCCGCCAGGCGGCGACAGCATGATCACCCGCACCATGACGACCGCACTACCTCCAGACCCGCGCAGGCCTACCTCTCGGTATCGTCCGCCATCAGGTCAGCGGCCCGATTTATAGACATTATTCCAGGCGTCACCGACATGTCCCCATCAGGCTGCAGCCTGCGCTGGCGGGCCTTGCCGGCCAGGCACATTGATCAGCACAATGGGGCCTTCCTGCCGTAATCCACGCGGCCGGTGTCATCTGCCGCGGGCGCGCACCACGGCCCGTTCGCAGATCAGCCAGGCTCACCCGTCACGGAGTCCGGTACTGCCCGGAGCCGTCTTCCTCGACGCAGCATTGTCCAGGATCCTGGCGCCTACGAGGAGGACGGACAAGAATGGCAACCCAGCCGGCGGCTACCGGCGGGAGGCAGGCAGCGGTGGAAGGTTGGTGCTCGGTGGAGGACCTGAGGCTCTTCCCCGGCCTGCCGACAACTCACCGGGGGCCCATCCCTGCCATCCCGCCGACGCTCAGCGACACCCTGGCCGCCCACGGCGGGGGATATGTTGCTGATGAGCCGCCTGCCCGGCGTCCCGCTAGATACCGTGTGGGATCAGCTCTGCGCAGGGGACCGGGACCGTCTGGCCGATCAGCTGGGCGAGACGATCGCGGCGCTACACCAGCTGCCGCCACTCGCGATCAAGGATTGGTGGCCCGCGGACTGGCCGGCCTTCGTGGCCAGGCAGCGCGCGCAGTGTGTCCGCGAGCAGCGCGCGTTGGGATTGGCAGTGTCGTGGGCGGATCCCGGCTGCCCGAGCCGGCCTGGCCTACCTTCGATGCGCTGGCTGACCGCTGGTTCGCCACTGAGTGACCGAGGCGTCGCCGGGTCAGACGTGGACGAGGACCAGCCCGGGGTTGACTCCGGCGATGTCGGCGTCATCAGAGGTGAGGACAGCGTGACCTCGCTCGGCCGCGGCCAGGGCCACGTGCACGTCAACGATGTCCGGGTGGGAGGTCGCGCCGATCGTGATGCCGATCTGCCTGGCACGTTCGGCGGTCAGTTCATCGATGATCACCGGGCCGCCCCGGGTTCGGCCCGCGCTGATCAGCCGTCCGATGTTGGCCTGACGCGGACTGCCGCGCCAGACCTGGGCGATGACCGTGCGGGGCAGCACCACTTCCACCGTGCCGCGCAGCGCCTCGTCGAGGATGCCCAGCAGGAGCGGAGACCTGCGTTCCAGGGCGATGAAGGCGCCCGCATCGAAAACGAATCCTCTCACGCCGCGTGTCCGGCGCTGCTGCTCCGGTGCCTGCGGTGGGCCTCGTCAGCGGCTGCGAGAGCGTCGGCCAGACGTGCCTTCGCCTGGTCGTCAAGCTCGCCCATTTCGCGGTGCAACTCGGTAACGACCGCCTCGAGCTGGGCGCGGGCCTCCAGGAGTTCCAGGCCCTCGGCGATCAGCGCGGATACCGACTCGGCGCGGCCTTCCTCGACTTCGCGGGCGGCCCAGTCATACAGCTCCTGGCGGAGCGAGACGCCGATCTTCTTGGTCATACCTTGAATCATACCCCTGGTCAGCCCGCAGAGCGATCACAAGTCAATCCGGCGGCCGGCGAACTCCCGCTGCGGCAGGACCACTCCGGACGCGGACGTGCTCGGCATGCAGCCCGATCGGCGAGGCGATCGTCACCGCGTCGATCTCATCGTCGGCGACCAGTTCCTCGATCGTCGCAGCGCAGCGCGCGATGCCGTACTGGCTAGCCGCCGCGGCGCCCCTGGCCGCGACCGGATCGCAGAGTGCTCGCACGACGAGCGCCGGGCGCACGTCCTCCTGGGTGAGGTGCGGGAGCAGGGCGCGCAGCGTCAGCGCGCCCACTCCGACGATGCCCAGCCGCACCGGGCAGCCTCGCGGGCGGTCATGGCGTCCCCGCCGCGAACGTGCCTTCCGACGGCACGGTCACGGTCTCGCCGCGCCTCGCGGCCTCGCGGGCCGCATCGATCACGTCCAGTACATGGATGGCGTGTGCCGCCGAATTCAGCGGCTGCCTGCCGGTGGCGATGCACTCGGCCAGGTGCAGCACGCCCAGGATGTGATCCGGGCCGGAGCTGCGCGCCCCGGCCACCTGGAGCTCAGACCATTCCTCCGCACCGGGCCGCAGGAGCGAGATCGGGCTGGCCACGTCGAACAGGCTGAACGCGACGGCACCCGCGTCGCCGCGCAACTCGCAGTCCGCGGCGGCGCTGCCGACGGTCGCGAAGTTGGCCTCTACCGAGGCAGTGCCTTCATCGCCCTGGAACGCAGGTCTCCGCTCCTGCTGGGCATCCTCGACGAGGTGCTGCGCGGCACGGTGGAAGTGGTCCTGCCCCGCACGGTCATCGCCCAGGTCTGGCGCGGCAGCCCGCGTCAGGCCAACACCGGACGGCTGATCAGCGCGGGCCGAACCCGGGGTCGTCGGACCGCTCGCGGTGCAAGCGGCGGACCCTGGCACATCTGCCCCGTACCGCCAATGCCGCTTTCACCGAGCGGAAACCACGCGCTGAGAACCTTCTGCGCGTCAGCCCGACCGTGGCTGCCACCGAGTGCATCGGCTCGGCTGCCCCGTCTACCATCGGGAAACGCTCGAGAGGTCAGGCACTAAGGCGATGACGGTTCCGTCCGAGATCGTGGCGACGCTCGCCGGCCGGCCGGGAATCGGGTCCTTGGAGCCGATGTTCCCGAGGATCCCCGGCTCGATTGTCAGACTCCGGGGCAAATCTCGGGATGGTAACGTCGGCCATCTGCCAAAGATTACATCTACCTCACAGGCACCATCAGTCACGACCTGCGATGCGTGAACGGGGCTCGTGGCCACACAAGCCCCGTAGAGGGACCCCAACGGCACACGAGCCCCGTTACCACCACGTGAGCCCGTCATGGCCATCCCGAGATTGTCAGGATGCTGCACGCCCCGTACGTGCGGAGCTTCAGCGGATTCGACCGGCCATGGCGATACCTGGAACACCTCGTCGAGGACGTCCAGGTCCGGGAGACGTCATTCGGCAGCGAGTACGTCATGACCGGCCGCACGCCGGCCTAATCCGGGCAGCAGCCTCACCAGCACGGCGAGTCAGTCCGCGCGCATAGTCACCACGAGCACGGAAAACCAGATAATATCCAGGTTTTCCGAGCCCGGGCGGCGCCGGGCTCCCGGTCACGGCACCGCAGGAGAGTAACGCCTGCCCCTAATGCCCGGCCGCAGTCAGCCGGATAGCCCACACCCCGGCGCCGCCAGGTAGCTCGTGGACTGACACCACCCGCCGTTCGGAAAGTTTGCCGAACGGGCCGTGGCCTTACGGCTGCATAATCAGGGCTTCGATCCGGGTGCTCAGGACTCCTAATAGTCGTTCGGTTACTCTCCGTTTCTTCTGCTCTGGCCTGCGATTCTTCCTGCTTTCAGCAGGTTCCGGGCTGCGCCTGCGCCAGGGTTCGATGAAATTTCTGCAGTGTAGAAAATAGGGCGAAATCGCAGGTCAAGCCGCTCGTTACGGACAGTCAGCGGCTGACCATGTCAGGAGTCATGGTGCTGGGGCGGGCGCGTTGCCCGTGGTCGCGGCCCAGCGGGCGAGCAGGCCGAGTGCCTGGTGGGAGGGCGAGCCGGGCTCGGCGCTGTAGGCGACGATCGTCAGGCCCGGGTCGGCGGGAATTTCCAGGGCGTCGTAGTCGAGGTCGAGGTCGCCCGTGACCGGATGGCGGAAGGGCTGGATGCCGCTGCGGTAGTACTCGACGTCGTGCGCGGCCCAGCGCTGCCGGAATTCCTCGCTGCGCACGGACAGCTCGCCGACCAGGCTGGTCAGCCCGCGGTCGTGGGGCTGGCGGCCGGCCTCGGCACGCAGGCTGCCGACGGCGGCGCGCGCGATGCCGTCCCGGTCGCGGTAGAACTCGGCCGAGCTCTTGTCCAGGAAGATGAACCGGGCCAGGTTGGCCGGCCTGGCCGGGTCGGCGAACACCGGTGAGTACAGCGCGTAGCCCAGCCGGTTGGCGGCCAGGACGTCAAGCCGCCCGCTGCGGACGAACGCCGCCGTGCCCGTCATCGAGTCAAGCAGCCGCTGCACGCTGGGCCGGACCTGCTGCCGCAGCGGGCGGCGCCGCGCCGCCGGGGAGGCGTTGGCCAGCCGCGCCAGGTCGGATAGGTACGCGCGCTCGACCTCGTCCAGGCGCAGCGCGCGGGCGACGCCGTCGAGCACCTCGTCGGAGACGCCGCGGATGTTGCCGCGTTCGAGCCGGGTGTAGTACTCGATCGAGATGCCGGCCAGCTGGGCGACCTCGTCCCGGCGCAGCCCGGCCACCCGCCGCCGCCCGCCGTAGTGGGGCAGGCCGGCCTGCTCCGGGGTGACCTTGGCGCGCCGGGTGGTCAGGAACTGCCTGACCTCCCCGCGGATGTCCTTCATGCCGGCCACGCTAGCGAGGTTAGGCAGGCTATGACGTCGCCAGGGAGGCACTGGCAGTACCCCTAACGGCAGGATCTCCCTCGCGCCGCAGGCGCGTGGTTGCCTGGAACTGCCGCCGCGGTGACGCGGCGGGCTCCCGCGCCAGGTCGGCGCGAGGAAAGCAGCGTGCAGGAGAGGACTTCCGGTGGTAACGCTCGTAGCCACGAGCCGGCCCGGCGCCGACGGCGGCGGCGGCGGCGGCGCGCCTGGGGGTGCCCGGCCGGGTTTCGCCCTGGCGGCCGCCGTGCTCGGCTTCTTCGTGATCACGCTCGACGCGGTGGTGGTCAACGTCGCCCTGCCGTCGATCCGGCACGGTCTCGGCGGCGGCATCGCCGGCCTGCAATGGGTGGTCGACGGCTACACGCTGATGTTCGCCGCCCTGCTGCTGTCCGCCGGGGCGGTGTCGGACCGGATCGGCGCGCGGCGGGCGTTCGGCGCCGGGCTGGCCACCTTCGCGGCCGCCTCGGCGGCCTGCGGCCTGGCACCGGACCTGGCTGCGCTGATCGGTGCCCGGTTCGCCCAGGGCGCGGCGGCCGCGGTGATGATGCCCGCCTCGATGGCGCTGCTCGGCCAGGCCTACGCCGATCCGGTCAGGCGGGCCCGCGCGGTCGCGGTATGGGCGATGGGCGGCGCGGTCGCGTCCTCTTCGGGCCCGCTGGCGGGCGGCCTGCTGACCTCGATGTCATGGCGGCTGATCTTCTTCGTCAACCTGCCGGCGGTCGCGGCGGCGCTCGTCCTGCTCGCCCGCACGCAGCGCTCGCCACGTCGGCCGGCGTCCCGCCGGACCGGGCCGGGGTGGCCAGCGGCGTGTTCAACACCAGCCGGCAGGTCGGCGGCGCCCTCACTGGCGTTCGGTTATGAATCGCCTCTGCGAGGTGGTTGCCTGATGCGATCAGCGTGTTGTCACGTCGTGTAGCCGGCGGTGTGGCCACGTATGTGT
>JBOHCG010000169.1:0-13135 GCA_050698735.1 Streptosporangiaceae bacterium
GGGTAGCGGTCGCGGCGGGGGTGGTGGGGGCAGGAGTCGCAGCGGCGCCGGTCGGGGTGGGAGTCGCGGCGGCGGCGGTGGGAGTCGCGGCGGTGGTGGGAGCCTGCCCGGGCGCGGGCACCGTCCCCTGGGCCGGGGCGGTGGGGGAGATCGACTGGGGTATCGCGCTGACCATGATCGTCTGCTGGACCTGGGGTGCGGCGGCGTAGCTGCCGGCGCCGGCCTGGTTGGCGTCGATGACGCAGGTGCCCGCGGCGGTAAAGGTCACCGTGGTCCCGGACACGGTGCACACCCCCGGGCCGCTGGAGGAATCAACGGAGAACACCACCGGAGCACCCGAGCCGCCGCCGGCGGCCGACAGGTGCGCCGAGCCGCCCGCTGTCACCGACGGCGGGGCGGTGAAGGAGATCGACTGGGTCCGTTTCGGCCGGGTGGTGTAGGTGTAGCGGCCGACGGTCCTGGAGGTGCCGGCCTTGGTGGTCACGGTGATGGGCACGGTGCCGGTGCCGGGCGGGCTGGTCACGGTGACCTGCGTGGCCGAATCCGCGGTGATGACCGCGGCTACGCCGCCGAAGCGGACGGCGGTGGCGCCGGCCAGCCCGGTCCCGGTCACCGACACGGCGGTCCCGCCCGCGGTGCTGCCGCCGCCCGGGGACACCCCGGTGACCGCCGGAAGCGGGAGCGCATACGAGGAAGACCTGGGCAACGCGAAGCCCAGGATCGTGCCGGCCGCCGCGATCCCGGCCACGGTGACGGCGACGGCCGCCTTGACCGCGCCGGAACTCCGGAGCCGGGAGCGCCACTTACGCCGGCGCAGGGGGGTCTTCGCCACGGCGGCGCCCTGGACCGCGGCCGGGCCGCCGGACGGCCACAGCGCCGCCAGCAGCAGCGCCGCCTCGGCCAGGTGCGACCGGCCGCGCTCGCGCCAGCCAGGCCCGTAAGCCCGCCCCGCGACCTGGCTGAGCGCGGCGACGAACGTGCCCGCGTCGGCCGGCCGGTCCCCGGGCTGCTTGGCCATCCCCGCCGCCACCAGCGGCCGCACCGGCCCGGGCACCGCGTCCACCGGCACCGGCTGCGACAGATGCTGGTACAGCAGCGACTCCGGGGTTTCCCCGCCGAACGGCGGCCGCCCGGTCAGGCACTCGAAAAACGTGGCCGTGGCCGCGTACACGTCGCCGGCCGGGCTGGCCGGCTCACCCGCGAACTGCTCCGGCGGCGCGTACATCAGCGTGCCCCCGGGCATCGCCCGGTCCCCGGAGCGGGCCGCCATCCCGAAATCGGTCAGCTTGCTCGCTCCGACCCCGTCCACCAGCACGTTGTCGGGCTTGTAATCCCGGTGCACCACCCCGCGGGCATGCGCCGCGGCCAGGCCGAGCAGCGAGCCCTCCAGCACCACCAGCGCCGCCTCCGGCGTGGTCGCGCCGTGGCGCGCCAGGATGTCCCGCAGCGAGACCCCGTCCACCAGCTCCATCACGATCGCCGCCCCCGACGGCGACTCGACATACTCGTGCAGCCGGACCACGTGCGCATCGTCGAGCGAGGCCAGCACCGCCGCCTCGGCGCGGAACATCGCCGCGAACTCCGGATCAGACAGCAGGCCCCGGCGCAGGTACTTGACCGCCACCAGCGTCCCCGACCCGTCATGCCTGGCCAGCACCACATCACCGAAACCGCCCGAGCCGAGCTCCCGCAGCGTCGTGTACCCCCGGACGTTCCACCCGGCGGCCGCGCGCGCCTGCCCGCCGCCGTTTCCGGCGCGGGCCACTTGGCCGGTGGTTACCGTGTCAACGCTCACAGGCGCGGACAGCCGTTAGAGCGCCCGACCGCCGTCGGCATATGGAAACGGCGATTTCTCTGCGGTCCAGACAATTCCGGTTCCTCCCCTATCCCGGAAAACGGCCGATCTCGGCCATTAACTACGAATGTACGACGCGCAGGCTGCCAGGCCGGATGACACGGCATGAAGGATCTGCAGGCTTATCCGATGCGTTATCAAACCGGCAACGCTATGTTCTCTTTAGCGCCCCATAGGGCAAGATGATGCTTTTCTGATCGTATGTCCGCTATCCGCCTGCCTGGCCTTGCCGTCAATGTCGGCGGTAAACAGCACGCTAGGACGTTAAATCACCAGGAAGGCGGACCGACGCGTCCAGTGTGCTGAGCCGGGTCCTGCGCACGAGCACGTCCTCGTCTGTGATCGCCATCTCGCGGCTGCGTGCCAGGCCGAGTTCCACGTTGAGGACCGGCAGTCCGTCCGCGGCAGGCGCGCCGAGCGACCGGTCTCGGCCGATCATGGCGGCGGCCTCGCGCCAGTCGTCGCCGTACCGCCGCACCAGCCTGAGGCCGGCCTCCGGCGGCAGGCCCAGCCTGGCCGCCTCTGCGGTGGCCAGCCGTGTTGCCTGCGCCAGCGGGCCGTGCAGCCCGAGCGGGATGCCCCGGGTCAGGCACCGCCCGCCCCCTCCCAGCGCCGCCTGGACCCGGTCGACGAGGTCCTCGGCCATCGCCCGGTACGTGGTCAGCTTCCCGCCCGTGATGGTGAAGAGCCCGGGCGGCTCCTCGAAGACCGCGTGCCGCCGCGACAGGTCGGCAGTCCGGGAGCCGCCAGGACCCGTACCCTGGTCCAGCAGCGGGCGCAGCCCCGCCCAGGAGGCCACCACGTCGCGCCCGGTCACGCCGGGGAAGTCCGCCGCCACCGCGGCCAGGATGTAGTCCCGGTCGGCGTCGTCCACCGCCGGGTGGTCCAGGTCGCCCGAATACGGCGTGTCGGTTGTCCCCGCGTAGACCCGGTCCTCCCACGGGATCACGAACAGGTACCGGCCGTCGCCGGCCGCCGAGGGCAGCACCATGGCGACCCTCGTCCGCACCGCTCCCGGACGGAACACCAGGTGGATCCCCTTGCTCGGCACCAGCCGCGCCCCAACGGCACCGATCCCGTCGGCCCACACGCCGCAGGCGTTGACCGTGGCCGCGGCCCTGACCTCGAACCGCTGCCCGCCGATCTCGTCGGTCACCACGGCGCCGGTCACCCTGGCGCCGCCGAGCAGCCGCTCGGCCCTGGCGTGGTTGGCGAGCACCGCGCCGTAGGCCGCCGCGGCCCGCGCCACCTCGATGGTCAGCCGGGCGTCGTCGGTCTGCCCCTCGAAGTACCGGTAGCCGCGCGACCAGACGCGCAGTCCGGGGATGGCGGCCCGGACCCGCTGCGCGCTTACCGGCCGGTGGCCGCCGATGTTCCGCCCGGCCGCCAGCACGTCGTAGGCGGCCAGCCCGAGCCGGTAGCGCGCGCGGCTGCGCCGGTCGTCCGCCAGCATGTACATGGGCACCGGCCGGATCAGGTGCGGCGCAAGCCGCAGCAGCGTGCCGCGCTCTGCCAGCGACTCGCGCACCAGGCCGAACTCCCCGTGCTCGAGGTACCGCAGCCCCCCGTGGACCAGCCGGGAAGAACGCCCGGAGGTGCCCGCCGCGAAGTCGTCCTTCTCCACAAGCGCGACCGAGTACCCGCGGGCCGCGGCGTCCAGGGCGATGCCCGCGCCGGTGATCCCGCCGCCGATGACCAGCACGTCGAACCGGCCGGAGGCCATCCTGGCCAGGTTCGCGGTCCGCGTCGCCGCGGAGAACGAGAGCACCAGCCGATGGTAGCGGTGCTAAGGGACGAGCTCCAGGCAGGAGACGCTCGGCATCGGCAGGTCGAAGCCGAGCTCGAGCAGCCCGTCCTCGGCTGCCGTCAGGGTCGCGGGAACCAGTTCGTCGAGCGGGCGGCGCCCCGAGCTCCAGCCGTTGTCGACGTTGGAGACGAAGAAGCAGTTGGTGAAGGCTGGGGCGGCGCCGGCCGCGCAGTCCGCCTGACCGGGGTTGCTGAGCACGTCCCCGTTGGTCGTGTCGTACCACTGGTAGAGGAAGCCGTCGTACCGTTTCAGGTGCTGTACCTCGGTCAGCGTGGCCTGGATCTTGCCGGCCGCCTGCGCCGATGTGGATTGCTACGGGTCTGGATGCGGGTCGATGCCGTTCGGCGGCCCGAAACGCCAAGTCCGACCCGGCATGAGGACCAGGTCGGACTTGAGTGGCGCAGAGCTAGGCGTCGCGGCGGAGCAGGACGGCCGCGGTGACCGCGATGAGGGCGGCGGCGAGGACGACGAAGATGCCGAACTCGATGCCCTGGAACGGCCAGAAACGGCTGGCGGGCTGGTAGGTGGTGAACGCGCGGAAGTGGGATAGGGCCTGGACGCAGGCCGAGGACGGGCCGCCGTTGCCGTTGACCGTCGGCGCGCAGGAGGCCGGCAGAATGTTCTGCGGTATCCCGTCGAAGTAGGGAATGTTGTTGGGCTGCGCGATCGGCTGCCCGTTCGGGCCGAGGACGCCCTGGGAAAGCTGCCAGAAGGCCCCGGCCGGGTTGAAGCCGCGGAGCACGTTGTAGTACGTGGTGACCGCGCTCATGTAGTGCGGCCGCAGCAGCAGCGTGACCAGCACGCGAACCCCTGCGAACCCGGCCAGCGTGACGGCAAGCGCCGGTATCGTGCGGCGCAGCAGCGCGCCCGAGGCGATGCCGAGCGCCATCGCGAACAGCGAGTAGCCAACCGGGACGAGGCCAACGAGGTCGAACCGGCCGGGGTCGAACTGATTGAGCTGCTCGGCGTTGGTCGGGCTGGACCACCAGGTCACCAGGAGGGAGATTATGCCGCCCCAGACCGCCGCGGCGAGCATCATCCACCCGATCTTGACCGCGAGCCAGCGCTTGCGGGTGACGCTCTGCATCCAGGCGAACTGCGTGGTGCCGGCTTCGACCTCGGCGGCCACCAGCGGGGCGCCCCAGAACAGGCCGACGATGAGCGGCGCGCCCAGCGTCGCGATCACCAGGAAGCCCACCAGCCGGTTGCCCATGAACAGGCCGCCGAGATGCACGCAGCCCTGGCCTGCGGCGCAGGACGCCTGTGCGGCATGAAACTGAGCCGCCACCTGATGGCCGGTGATCACGATCACGACCGCGAACACGGCGAGGAGGGCGACGCCCAGGATGTACTGAATGCGGTGCTGGCGCCAGACGAGCCAGGTCATTGCTGGTCATCTCCAATCGTGGTGGAAGCGACGAGGGCAGGCGGGGCGTCCTCGCCCATGTAGGCGAGCACGATGTCTTCCAGGCTGACGTCGTTGACCTGGAAGGCCGGGTCGTTGACCGGGCCGTTGAGCCGGACCAGCATGGTCGTCTGCCGCGGCGTGCGGGTGACCTGCACGACGTGGTGGTCCCGCTCGATAGCGCTGGTGTCCTTGCTAGGGCCGATCAGGAGTTTGTGCTCGGCGAGCACGTCGTCGATGTCGCCGCACACCTGGACCCGGGACGAGGACAGGATGACGACGTGGTCGCAGACCCGTTCCATGTCCGTGACCAGGTGCGAGGAAAGCATCACGGTCAGGCCGCCCATGGCGACCCCGTCGGTCAGGGTGCCAAGGAAGTTCCGCCGGGCCAGCGGGTCGAGCGCGGCGACCGGCTCGTCCAGCAGCAGCAGCCGCGGCCGCTTGGCCAGGATGAGGCTCAGCGCGACCTGCGCCCGCTGGCCTCCGGACAGCTTGCCCACCGGCCGGTTAAGCGGAATGTTCAGCGCCGCCAGCCGCTCCCGCACCGACGCGCTATCCCAGCGCGGGTTCAGGTGCGCCCCCGCGCGGATGTGATCCTCGGCCGACAGCCTCCGGTACAGCGGGATCTCCTGGGCCAGGTAGCCGATCTCGGCAAGGAAGGCCGGATCCTGGCGCGGGACGCCGCCGTTGACGGTGACCTGCCCGGCGGTCGGCCTCGACAGGCCGGCCAGCAGCCTCAGCAGCGTCGTCTTGCCGGCGCCGTTCGGCCCGATGAGCCCGGAGATCCGTCCCTCGGGCACCGTGATCGTGCAGTCGTTCAGGGCCGCCATCTTGCCGTAGCACTTGGTCAGCCCCGTGGTGGTGATGGCGGGAGTCATCTGATCTCCTCTTTGGCGGTCGCCCGCAACGTGGTGTGTGGCAGCGACTTCATGGACTCGTCCCCGAGTCGTCCCCGTGGTAGTAGTGGTGGCGGGAGTCATGCGATCTCCTCCTCTTCGGCGGTCGCCCGCAACGTGGTGTGTAGCAGCGCCTCCATGGACTCGTCGTCGAGCCCGGCCTCGCGGGCCTCGCGCACCCAGCCGGCCAGGCTGCGGCCCAGCCGCGAGTGCGTGCCGGGCGGCGGGCCCGGCGGGAGGCCCCGGACGAAGGTGCCGTGTCCGGCCCTGGCCTCGACCAGCCCGTCGCGCTCCAGGTCCCGGTAGGCCTTCAGCACGGTGTTCGGGTTGATCGCCGTCGCGGAGACCACCTCGCGCACCGTGGGCAATTGGTCGCCCACCTGCAGCACGCCCATCCGGAGCGCCTGCTTGACCTGCTGGACGATCTGCAGGTAGGGCGGCGTCACCGAATGTCCGTCAACCCGGAAACTGAGCATCCTTCAACTCTCCAAAGTACTAGGCAACTAAGACACTAAATCTCTAAGTCGCTGATGTCAAATGTCTGGCAGGCCAAAGGGATCGATCGTTCGCTACGCAGGTCGGCGGATCGTCAGGATTCGGGTCAAAGCTCCGCGATTACCCGGACGTCAAGGTCGTCCAGGGTGGTGAGGGTGAGCTCGGCGGTGCTCAGCACAGCCGGGTCGACCGGATACTCCGGCCGCGGCACCGCCGGCGCACCTGCTCCCACACCGGCTCGGAATCGACGATCACGCCATCGAGGTCGAAGACCACCGCTTCAATCATCGGCCCACCTGCCCTTCCGCGAGCGGCTGAGCAAGCACGTCAGCGCCCTCCTCACCCCCCGAGAGCCTCCCGCAGGGCCTCCGGCAGGGCCTCCGTCAGGTCCGCATGATCAGCATCCGCCCGCCTTCGAAGACGGCTCCGGCGGTGCCCGCCAGCCAGAGCAGGGCCCACAGTTGGCGGGGGAGGCCGGTGATTCCCCTGAGCACGCCGGCGTCCACCGCGTTGGCGCCGTCCTGCAGCGCTACCCGGACGCCGGACAGCAGCAGCAGCCAGGTCAGGCCGTAGGCCATGCCCACCTTGAGCCCGAGCGACGTGTACCGGGTAAGGAAGTACAGCAGAACGATGACGGCGGGAACCGAGATGAGGCCGAAGGAACGAGAGGCGAGCTTCAGCGCCAGGACCGCTAGGAACACCACGGCCACCCACAAGACGGCGACGCTATGCCCGAGCGTGATGAGCTTCGCCGCGCCGAGCCCGAACGCGCTTGGGCCCACGTAGCCGGCAAACGCGGCGACTATCCCCCGGGGGCCCACGATGGGCTTGCGAAAAGAGGTCGCGCCCGTGGCGTCGAGGTTCAGCGTGACGCGGTTGAGCTGAAAGCCCAGCACGGACCCGGTCGCGGCGTGCGTTCCCTCGTGTGCCATGGCGTTGATGTGCTCCGCGAACGGCCAGAGGAACCGCAGCACGACCACAATCAGCGCGGCCAGCCCGATTAGCAGGGCATCGGACCCCGGCAGCGGCGTCTGGGTCAGGCTCACACCATCGAGCGTAAGCTCCGGGCCTTTGCAAGCAAACCCCCGCAAATCGCCCGTCCCGTCCGGCAGTTACCGTAGGAATCGACGACCGGAACCGTGCCGGAGGTGGACAAGGTGACCGCAGCCCTGCTCGTCGTGGACATGCAGAACGGCTTCTGCCATCCGGAAGGCTCGTTCGCCCGGATGGACATGGGCCTCGAAGACGGTGAGGCCGCGGTGCGCAACGCCGCCATCGCGGTGAAGCAGGCCCGCCGCGCCGGGGTACCCGTGGTGTTCACCAGGCACGTGTACCGCCCGGGCCGCGCCGACGAGGGCCGCGCGCTGAAGGCGAACAGCCCCGCCCTGGCCGGCCTGGACGGCCTCGCGGCCACCTCCTGGGACGCCCAGGTGGCGGACGAGCTGGAATGCGGCCCCGAGGACCTGGTGGTGGACAAGGTCCGGTTCGACGCCTTCCAGTGGACCTCGCTAGAGCCGCTGCTGCGCGGCCTCGGCGTGACGAACCTCGTCATCTGCGGCGTGATCACGAACATCTGCGTGGAGAGCACGGTGCGCTCGGCCTTCATGCGCGACTTCCCCGTCACCCTGCTCGCCGATTGCTGCGCCGCCAAGACCCGCCGCCTGCACGAGCTGTCCGTCGAGGTCCTGTCCAGCTACCAGCTCGCCGAGATCGCCGAGATCACCGCGGGCTTCGACTTCAGCGCGGCCGCGGACGCGGCCTGACCCTGGTCGCCAGCCCGGCGACCAGCCGCCAGCCGAGCAGGAACAGCCCGAGAAACGCGAGCGCGACCAGCACGAACGCGAACGCAGTGCCCTGCCCGGACACCACCCGCAGCACCATTCCCACCGCGACCGTGCCCAGCCACGCTCCGATCCCGGCCGGCACGAGCCCGACCGGCCGCCGCCACCCCCGCGCCGCCAGCCACCCGCAGGCCAGCCCGGCGAGGAACGGCCACGCGGTCGACGCGATCCCGCCCAGGCTCTCGCCCTTGACGTGACTTGCCCGCCCGATGATCACGAACGCCAGCACGCAGCAGCAGTCAGCCAGCAGGGCCAGCCACGCCGAGCGAACGCGCCCAGTCAAACGGGCACAGCCAAAACGGGCACAGCCAAAACGGACACAGCCAAAATGGACACAGCCCCAAAGCCTAGCGCTGCGGCTCGACGATCACCTTCAGCCCGGTGCGGCCCGCCGCGTCCCCGAACGCCGCCGCGATGTCCCCAAGACCCGCTCGCCCGGTCACCAGCGAGCCGAGATCCACGACCCCGCGTTCGGCCAGGCTAATAGCCCGCGGGTACACCTCGTTCATCCGCCGCACCATCGCGATCGTCAGCCCCTTGCGCCTCGCTACCGAGGCCGGAAGCGTGATCGCGTCGTCCCCCGGGATTCCGGCCAGCACCAGCCGTCCCCCCGGCCGTACCGACGCGATCGCCAGCCCGACCGCCTCGTCATTCCCCGCCGCCTCGAACGTCACGTCCACCCCGAAGCCGGTCAGCTCACTCATCAGGTCACCGCCCGCGAACGCCGCGGGCTCGGCCACCAGGTCCGCGCCGAACCGCGCCGCCGCCTCCCGCCGGTGCGCGAGCGGCTCGACGGCCAGCACCGATCTCGCACCCGCCGCCTTAAGGAGCCCGATGAGCAGCAGCCCGATCGGCCCGCACCCCACCACCGCGGCGGTGCCGCCGAACGGAAGGTGCCCGAGGTCCACGGCATGCACCGCCACCCCGAGCGGCTCGAGCATCGCGCCGTCCGCGTCGGACAAGGTGTCCGGCAGCGGGTGCAGCAGCCTCGTCGGCCACGCCATGAACTCCCGTATCATCCCGTCGGTCTCGCCGTGCCCGGAGAACCGGATCCCATAGCACAGGTTCCGGTAGCCGTCCCGGCACGCGCGGCAGGTCTCGTCCGGAATCGCCGGGTCGATCGCGACCCGCTGCCCGCCGAGCGCGCCCCCGGTGATCACTCCCGCCCCCTCGTGCCCGAGCACGAGCGGATGCGTGAGCTTCGCGTCCCCGATCGCCCCCTCGTCCCACCAGTGCAGGTCAGAGCCGCAGATGCCGACCGCGGTGACCCGCAAGAGGCTCATCCCGGGCCCCGCCTCCGGTACCGGTTCCTCGTCCACCCGCAGGTCGCCAACCGCATGCAGCCTCGCCGCGCGCACCCGATCTCCTTCCGCCGGTATCTGTTTTTCTTTCTTTTTATCCAGAACGGAAGGTGGTTCCCGTGTCAGGTTCGGCTTCCTGATCCCCAGTAGACGGGCCCGTTGGCGCTGACCGTGATATTCCAGCCGAGTTGCCGGAGCCGTTCTTCCAGTTCCGCCGGGCGGTGGGGAACCTTCCCTCAGGCCTTGTCATGACCCTCCGTCCTCCCGGCGGCTGTCCATCACACGGTAGCCGCCGCGGGGCACTTCGACCGCGTCCAGAAACGGCGGGGCCCCGTGCCCCCGGGCGGAGGGGGGCACGGGGCGCAGGGCCCGCCTGGATTAGGCCGCGGGACCGGTAGCCAGCGTCACGGTCGCGGTGTGCGACTGGCCGCTGCTGTCCACCCAGCTGATCGAGACCGAGTCGCCGGGGTGGTAGGGGACAAGCGCCTTGGCGATGTCCTCGCCGGTGGAGACCGAGTGGCCGCCGACGGCGGTGATCTCGTCCCCGGCGGTCAGGCCGGCGCTCGCGGCGGGCGACCCCGACACGGTTCCGGCGATGGTCACGCTGGAGGTGTCGCCGGATCCGCCGAGGCCGCCGAACGGGCTCTGGCTCGACGAGCCGATCTCAAGGCCGAGGAAGCCGGTGGCGCCGATGTGCACGTCGGCCGAGGAGGTGCCCGCCTCGATCTGCTTGGCGATGGCCACCGCCTCGTTGATCGGGATCGAGTAGGCCTGCTCCGCGCTCTGCCCGGATTGGGTCTGGAACTGGTAACTGGTGGAGGCCGCGGTGTCCATGCCGACCACCTGGCCGTAGGCGTTGACCAGCGACCCGCCCGAGTCACCGGGCTGGATGTCGGCGTTGGTCTCGATCAGCCCGGTGAGCTGCTCGCTCGTGCCGGACCCCTCGTCGGAGGCGGTGATCGACTGGTTCAGCGCGGTGACCGTGCCCGAGGCCACCGACGGGGTGCCGCCCTTGCCCTCGGCGTTGCCGAGCGCGACCACGGTGTCGCCGACCTGGACCGACGAGGAGTTGCCCAGGCTGGCGATGGTCAGGCCGGAGGCGTCCTTAAGCTGCAGCACGGCGACGTCGTGGCTCGCGTCGTAGCCCACCACCGAGGCGGTGTAGGTCTTGCCGTTGCCGACGTCGGTGACCTTGATGGAGGTGGCGCCGTCGATCACGTGGTTGTTGGTGAGGATCTCGCCGGTGGACGTCAGCACGATCCCGGTGCCTGCCGAGGTCTCCTGCTGCAGGCTGTCGGAGGACACGATGTCGACAAGGGCCGGATCCACCCTGGCGGCGATCTGGCTGGCGGTCAGCATGGTCTTGGACGTCGCGGTCGCCGTTCCCGCGGACGAGGTCCCGCTCAGCCCGCTGATCAGCCCGCCCGCGGCGGCGCCGGCCGCGAGCGCGATCGCGCCGGTAAGGACCAGCCCGCGCCTGCGGTTCCTGCGCGGCGGCGGCGGCGTCGGCATCGCCATCGTCCACCAAGGCTGCTGGCTCCCAGTGCTCCCAGTGCTCCCGGTGCCCCCGGTGCTCCCGGTGCTCCCGGTGCCCCCGGCGAACGCAGGCCCACCAAGGTAACCCTGATGCTGCTGGCCCTGATAGCCCTGTCCCGGCTGCTGGCTCGGGTACCCCTGCTGCTGGCCCGGGTTCTGCTGGTGTTGGCCCGGGTAATCCTGCCCTCGCTCCGGCTGGTTCGGGTCGTAGGTCTGGCTCATGGGTTTTCGCCCCCAACTCGGGTGCCGCTGGCGGTGCGGCTAGGTCCTTTCGTTACGTCTTGATATTCGGCCGCCAACCTTGAGGGCAGCCAAGGGTAGCCACCCGCAACACTCCAGGTTTCCTGAGCGTCCGCTGAAGGCGTTCAGGTTGACGAAACCTCGGAAACCGGGACCATGTCGATGGCCGCGACGTCCTGTGCCCCGGCGTTGATGCCCACGACCAAGCTGACCACATCGGGCGGAAATGACTCGGTGATAATCGCGACCCTCATAGCCACAAGGTGCGATATGAGGGGTTTGCGGCATCACAAGAGACCGTGACACTGAGGCAAATATCGGTGACATCTTGCTATCAGCGCAGGCTCACCCGGCCTGGCAGCGACGTCCGCACCTGCCACCCTGCGCGTCCGCCCGGGCCGGCTAGCCTGGCCTGATGGATTCCGGGGCGACGTGGTTGGTGCGGCTCGAGGCGCCAGGCGACGGCCCGCGGCTCGCGGTCAAGGACTGCATCGACGTCGCGGGCGTGCCGACCACGGTCGGCTGCCGGGCAATCGCCGAGCAGGCCAAGCCCGCTGCCCAGGACGCGCCCGTGGTCGCCGCGGCCCGCCGGTCAGGTGCCAGGATCGTCGGCAAGACCAACCTGGCCGAGCTGTGCTGGTCGGCCGGCGGGTGGAATCGGTGGTCGGGAACCCCGGTGAACCCGCTGGATCCCCGGCGGCTGCCCGGCGGTTCCTCCAGCGGCTCGGCGGTGGCCGTGGCCGTCGGCGAGGCCGACGTCGCGCTGGGCACCGATACCGGTGGTTCCGTCCGGATCCCGGCAGCCTGCTGCGGTGTCGTCGGCCTGAAGACGACCTGGGGCCGGGTGTCGCTGGAGGGTGTCTACCCGCTGGCACCGTCGATGGATGCAGTGGGCCCGCTCGGCGCGGACGTCGCCGCCGTGGAACTGGGCATGCGCCTGATCGAGCCCGGCTTCGCGGCGGGGTCCTGCGAGCTGGCGGTCGGCCGGCTGCGCCCCGAGGTCGATCCGGCGGTCGACGCCGCGGTCGACGCGGCGCTGGCCGCCGCGGGCGTGCGGACCGAGACGGTGACCGGCTTGGACTTCGCCGCGGCCAATCAGGCGGGGAACGTGCTCATCGACGTCGAGGCCTACCCGGTGAACGAGTACCTGATGGCCGCGCCGGATCTCCTCGGCTCGAACATCCGGCGCAACATGGCCGAGGCGGCCGAGATCACCGCCGATGAGCAGGCCGCCGCCAACCGGACCAGGGACTCGGTGCGCGAGTGGTTCGCCGCCATGCTGGCCGTTCATCCCTTCCTCGCCATGCCCACGCTGGTGGGGCCGCCGCCGCTGCCCGACGAGCGCGGCATGTCCTGGACGGTGCTCACCATTCCGGCCAACCTGGCGGGCCTGCCCGCGCTCGCCCTCCCTGTGCCCGGCGGCCCGGCCGGCCTGCCCGCCTCCCTGCAGCTCATCGGCTCGCCCGGCGGCGAAGAGCAGCTGATCGCCCTCGGCCGGGCGATCGAGGCCGCCAGCGCGAGCTAGCCCTGCCCCCGCCCGGCACCACGTATCCGCGCTGCACGTCCCTAACCTCCTGCCAACCTGGTATACCTGCCCCAACCCGTGGGCGTTTCCGCGGTTTTGCCTGATCATAGCAGTTGTCGCAGGTAGATGACCTGTGAGGTAGCCTGAGGTCAGGCAAAAGTCAGGGAGTCCGGCCATGTCGGTGATCATCAAGGGCAAGAATCCGCGCAAGCCGCACACCGTACGATACTGGGT
>JBOHCG010000170.1:0-13133 GCA_050698735.1 Streptosporangiaceae bacterium
GCACAGGGTCCGCCGGAAGCAGGTCCTCGGCGGCCTCATCAACGAGTACCAGATCGCCGCCTGATGGCCGTGCGCATCACGAAAGGCAGCAGGTCACAGTCAAATTCGTGTATTCGAGCCCCACAGGGTCACATTAGCGTGGTCCGGCGCGCGAACAGGTTTCGTTTCTTTCGAATTACGGTATGCTGGTTGCGAGGAGGGACATGATGGCGACGACAGCTCAGGCGGGAGTGGTGTTCCCGCCGCGTGACCTTAACGCACTGCTGGACCTGGGCCGGTTCCTGGAGCACCACACGGAGCCGGGGCTGCTGCTCGGCCCGGACGGCGAGCAGGTCCCGCTGCCCGCAGAGGTCTACCGAGTCCTGGTCGAAGTGGTGGAGGCCATGCGCGAGGGCAAGATCATCACCCTCGTGCCGCGTACCCAGCGGCTGACCACCCAGGAGGCCGCCGACTTCCTCGGCGTCAGCCGACCGACCTTGGTCAAGCTGCTGGAAGACGGCAAGATCCCCTACGAGCAACCGGGGCGGCACCGCCGGATCCTGTTCACCGACCTGCTCGCCTACAGCGAGCGCCGGCACGCCGACCGTCGCGCCGCCCTGGACCGGATGACTGAGGACGCCAGCGAGGCCGGCATCTACCGCGGCACCCCCGAGGACTACGCGGCAGCGCTCAAGAAAGCCCGTAGGCGGGCCGCCCGTCAGGAGGGCGCCTCCTAGTCATGCCGCGATACACGGCTGTTCTCGACGCTTGCGTGCTCGTGCCGATCGCACTGGCTGACACGTTGCTGCGCGTCGCGGAGAAGGGCCTATACCGCCCGCTATGGTCACAGCGCATCCTCGGCGAGGCGCAGGATGCCGTCGAGGAGATCCACCCGGGCATCGACGCCGCCAAGCGCTTCGCCAGCATGCGCGAAGCCTTCGATGACGCGCTGGTCACCGGCTGGGAAGAACTCGAACCGGGAATCCATCTGCCCGATGAGGACGACCGGCACGTGGTCGCCGCGGCGGTCCGGGGCGGCGCGCAGGGCATCATCACCGCGAATGCGAAGGACTTCCCAGTCTCCGCACTTGAGCCACTCGGCCTGGAGGCAGTCCACCCCGACGACTTCCTGCTCGACCAGCTTGACCTCAGCCCACCCACCCTCCTGCAGGTCATCCGCGAGCAGGCCGCCCACACCAGGAGGCCGCCACTCACCCCGCGAGACCTGGCCACACTCCTCGGCCGGGCAGGCGTCCCGGACTTCGCCGACGAGATCCTCCGCCTCATGGCCACCCCCCTCGACGGCACCTGACATCGGCCACCGGCGCGGCGAGCGAAGACTACGAACCGTGTCCATCATCTTGAAGCTGCATTCGGGCTTAAAGCACGAGATCCAGGCCGAAGCCAATGCGGTCGTTCCAATCTGAACTGGCTGGTCAGGGGGCTGGTGTGGGGCGGTTGGATGGTGCTCGTGCTGGTGGGAGCGGCTGGGCGTAGCTGTTGATCTTCTGACGCGCTTGCTGTCGTCGCTGGGTTATGAGCCGACGCCGACAGTCGCCGGCGTCTCACGCGGTCTATGGTCCGCTCGCTGAGCTCCGTGGACGGACGGGCGCGCCGTGTTCGCTGCGCGGTATGCTCCATTTTCCCGTCTCTACCCGTCTCGGGGTGTCTCGTGCACAACCCTGCAGCACCTGGCCTTGCCTGACGCGGATGTGGCATGCCTGCGCCCGCAGCCGCGCATGCCGGTCCCGGCTGGTCATCCCGGATTCTCCCTCAGCCGCCTGAAGGACGTGAGGGCTTCCGTCGCCCATCCTGACGTCAGCATCGACGAGGCGGCTGACCTCACGGTGAGCGACGGCTGGGAGCACGCCCGCGCGACGGGCGATCTCTGAGATCGTAAGCTCGGTCGTTGGATCGAGCAGTGTCTCTGCCACGAGACCACCCTCGACCTCTCACAGCTCACATAGCGCCCTCAATGAGGGCGGCCGCCATTGATCGCCCCTCATGAGGCCAGCCCTGCTATCAGGGTCGGCTCGCTCAGGAGCGCCCGGAGGCCGAGGTGCTCCTGAGCTATCTTCTCGCCCGATGCCAGGAGTTCTTCAGCCTGGGGGCTAAGCGCCGGGGGCAGCCAGGCGCAGGCGTCCGCGTAATCTGGCTGGCCGGCGCGGTTGCTGTCGTCGGGCCGCCGCCAGTGCCAGGGTCCTTCCAGCAGGAACCGGTAGCACGCGGTGGCGGGGAGCACCGGCGGGAGACCAGCCTTGGCCGCCTGGCGGGCCACGCGGGCGGCGATCCGCAGTCCAGCCAGGTCGAGGTCCCCGAAGTAGCGCACGTACCGGGGCGACGGGTCCAGCAGCGGGATGCTTAGGACACTCTGTTCGAACGAGCCGCCGATGCCCCAGGCGACGTGCAGGTCGGGCCGGGTCGCCGCGCCCAAGGCTCTCGCGGCCGTGAGGAACGAGGTATAGGTTGCCAGGTTCTCCGCGACGAGCAAGATCGCGGGACCGACTCCCGGCACATGCTGGGAGGCGAACGGAAGCGGCGGGTCGTAACACGCCAGTAGGTCCAGGGTGAGCGCGCCAGAGGTGAAGAGCCTGGTCTTCCGGTACCTGCCGAGCGCCTTTTCGTCGCCGAACAGCTCCGCCGAGCGCTCGCCGACAGGTACCCGGATCGGCGCCGGATTGTCCCGCCGCCAACCGGCGACGCGCTCAAGCACCGCGTGCTCGTCGAGGCGGCTGGCGATCCGGCCCGCCGCTTCCAGCGCGCTCGGCCATACGCGCGGCGCAGGCTTGGCAGCCGGCTCCGCTGGCTCGCGGTCGACGCGCGTGACCCAGACGGGAAGCGGCGGCTCGACGATGGCTTCCCAGCCGGATCGCGAGGCCGCGGACGGAAGTGTCACCAGGGACACGACCGCGAGCTCGTCTAGCGCCCGTCGGAATCGGCCACGTGCCGCCGGGTCGCCGACCAGGCTCAGGTCGTGCGCTTGCGCGGCGGTGAGCAGCTCTGCTACCAGGATCCGCTTGTTCCGCGCGGCGGCAACATGCGCCGCGAGGCAGGCGGCCAGCGGGGACAGCGGCTGGCTCACGTCGCAGCCTCCCCGGCCGGCCCCGGGTCATCCCATCGGCGATCCGCGTGCGCGACCCGCACGCCGGTGATCACGCTGCCGTCCTGGCTGTTCGGGCCGTCCGCGTCGGCGACGATGTAGCGGCGGCCCTGGGTACCGCCCTGCCTGTTGTCCAGCCGGATGACGTTCGGGAACTGGATCACGGCGGCTGGGTCCTTCACCCCCGTCGTGTAGATGAGCTGGATCCCGTGCGAGGCCGCGACGTCCCGCTGCAGCCGCACGAGGTGCGCCGACGAGGCCCGGCCGATCGGGTTGTCCAGTAGCAGGGCCCCGCCGAGGCGAGCGCCGCGCCCGGCGCGGGCGGCGCGCAGCGCGACGATGGTGCAGTACAGCGCCACGCAGACGGTGAGCTTCTCGCCACCGCTCCACTTGGCCAGACGGCTGATGTCCTCGGTAACCGGGGTCGTGTCCTCGGTCGGCTTCAGGACCCTGACAGTGAATCCCTGCGGCCCGGCCGCCTCGCGGACGGCCTCCTTCAGCAGCGGCATGCCCTCGGGCTTGAGCCCTTTCTGGACGACCCGGTCGATGACCCGCTCCGCGTACGCGTGCAGGACAGCATCGTCGGGTCGCTCGAAGCCGATCCGGAGCACGTTCCTGCCCGCCCACGCCCCTGGGGCTGTGCCCATCCGCGAGCTGCGTTCTGCCTTCGCCAGCGTCTCCATGCTGTCACGGACGACCCCAGCGAGCGAGTCCGCGAGGATGCCCTGGTCCTTAGCGATGGCCGCCAGTTCCCCCGCCAATGTGCCGGCCCGTAGGCGCAACTGGGTAGCCAGGCCCGTGGCGTTCCGGCCGAGGAGGTCCGGCGGGTCGTGCATGACCCGGTCCCTCACCGGTCCTGAGATCTTCGGGAAGTTTCCGCTGGTGCGCCGGAGCTTGTCGATGCCCGCCGTGAGCGCCTCCTGTGCCCGGGTAAGCCAGGAGTCTCCGTCGGCCATCCGCTGGCGGGCCTCCCTGGCCGCAGCACGGCCGTCCTCCACGCTGCCGGTGAACTCCGTACCCGGCGACCCCTGCGCCGCGGCGGGGAGACCGTCAAGGAGGGTAGTGAACTGCCCCTTGCGGCTCGCGATCTCCTGTTTGTTCTTCTCGATGCGGCCGAGGTGGATCTCCGCCGCCCCTAGGCGCTCGCCCGCGGCCTGGGCGCTGCCCTCCTGCTGGGAAGCCAGCTCGTCGGCTGCGGTCGCCGTCGCGGGACGGACGGGCAGGGTCCGGCGCGGCGGCTCACGGCGCAGCTGCTCGATGGCCATGACGGCCTCGCGGCACTGGCCGACGGCAGCCTTGGCCGTGCCGAGCATGGTGGCCGCGTTCCGGTCGGCCTTCTTGGCCTTCTCGATGGCGCGGGCGCGCAGCTCTGGCTCTTGGCCGTCGGGTGTGGCGAGCAGATCCTGCGCGTGCCGTTGCAGCTCGGCCGGGTTGCGCGCGATCTCCGCCCCCGCCTTGGCTACCTGCCCGGTCAGGTTCTGCACACGGTCGGCGAGCACCGATTGCGCGGCACGCCGCTCCAGCGCGGCTTGGGCGCTGGCCTCGTTCTGCCGGAGCGTGTCGAGCGGCACGGCGGGATCGGGGACGACGACGGAGGCCGGCTCGCCGGTCGCGAGTCGCGCGGCCTCGGACCGGTACCGGCCGGTCTCTTCGGCCGCGGTGCGCGCCGCCGCCTCGTGCTTCTTCTCCTCTCCTGCGGCGGCAACCTGCCGGTCGGCGTGCTCGGTGGCCCGCTTCCTGGCCTTGGCCGCACGGTCCTCCTCTCCGAATAGGGTCTCGCGCAGGCTCTCCTCGTCGCGGAGGGCGGGGATCAGTTCGTCCAACCAGTCCAGAGTGGAATCGGCCTTTCGCAGGGCCTTCGATGTTTCGGTGCTGGCCTTGTCCGCCGCGCGGTCGGCCTTATCAAGGCCCTTCAGTTGTTGCTGAGCGGCGCGCTGCGCCTGCTCGACGCCACGGCGCTTGGCATCCCAGTGGGTGATGTCGGCGTCGATGGCCTCCAGCTTCCCCGCAGGACAGTCATCAAGGAACGCGACGATCGTGTCGTACAGTGTCTGATCGGCCGCGCGCCGCTGGGCAAGCTCCGCGTCCTTCCGCTGGGATGCCTGGGCGCGCTCCTTCAGGAAGCGAACGGTGGCGGCAGCCTCATCCTGGTCGACCAGCCCGCGGCGGAGCGCCGTCCAGGCGGGCGCGTCCTCGGCGGCGGCACCGGCACGTGCGGCCGCGATGAGCGCGTCGGCGGCCATTGCCGTGTAAACGCTGACGAGGCTCGTCGTCCGAATGTCTCCGCCTTCGAGGCAGGCGACCGCGTTATCGGCCGCGGCGGTCGGCACCACGACCCCGGAACCGAGCCGGGCGGTGGCCGGGGTGTCCAGCAGGGCGAGCAGGTCACGCGGCAGAACGGCGCCCCGGAGGTACTCCCAGCCCGTCTGAGCGGCGGTGACAGCTGTAAGTGCCTCTCGGACCTGGTCGGCGTCCAGGCTGGACGGCAGGAACTGGGTCCGGTCGTGCTCCGTGATCGTGCGATCATCAGCGTGCCGCTCTGCCCTGCGCCGGACCCGCTCGTCGTCTGCCGCAAGGATCGCGTCACTCAGACGCCGCAGGATCACCGGGGACTCACTCCAGAGGATGATCGCCTCTCCCTCCGACGCCTCGGCCAGTTCGCGGACCCATGGCGAGGCGCACAGCGCGTCTAGGCGCTCGCTGAGAGACTGGCGCGCACCGGCGGCGGCGGCCAGCTTCTGGTCGGCAGCGTTCCAGTCCGTGATGAGCTGTTTCTCCTGGTCCTGTAGGGAAGCCCGCTCCGTCCTCCGTTTCTCTGCCTGCTCCGCGGTCTCCGCGAGGCGGCTGGCGAGGCCATCTCGGATTCCGCCAACGATGTCGCGGTGCTCCGCTGGCGGCGTCGTGAGGGCAGGCAGGTGCCCGAGTTCCACGCCCCGGCGCCTCCGGCTGTCCAGCACCTCCAGACGGGTCCTGGCAGTCGTCGCCGCGCTGCTAGCCTCGCGTTCCTCCGCGCGGGCCTGGTCCGCGCTCGCTTTCTCGTCCTTGGCGGCCTGGGCGGCGGCCCGGCGATCCGCATCGGCTGCCCGCGCCGCCACATCGGCTGCCGTAGCGAGCGCTTCGAGTCGATGCCCCAGCCGGGCGGCGTGCCGGGCGTGCTCAGCGCGCAGCGGCGCCAGGTCGGCCTCATCCGCCTCCGCCTCCTTCTGGGCCTGGCGCAGGTCCGCCTGAAGCCCGGCCAGCCCGGCCAGGCTGGGCACTACCTCCCACGCCCGGGCGGAAGCCGCGGCAACTGAAGCAGCATCCTCCGCTTCTTCCTGTTCGGCCTTGGCCTCGTCGAGCCGCAGCCGCGCGGCCTGACGGCGGTACAGGTATAGGAGGTCGTTGGCCTGGTTGCGCTCGTTGGTCGCGGCGGTAGCCGCTCGCCGGGCTACGTCCTCTTCCGCTAGGAGCAACTCCTGCTCCGAGTCCGCGACGGTGATCGCCGCCTCGAACGATGCGGCCAGCGCGGCGGCGGCCATCCCGGCCTCGTTCGCCGCCGCGACCGCCTTCTCCACGTCCGCGTGGCCGCTGGCGACGCCATCAAGGTCCATCGCCGCCAGGGTGCAGAAGCGCTGTTCCTCCTGCTTGGCGGGCTTGGCCGCAAGCTGCTTGCTCACCTGGCCCAGCCGCGTGGCGATGCCGTTCACGGAGTCAGGCGCTACGGTGATGTCGAGCATGAAGTCGATGAACTCCTGTGCCGAGGAGAACCGGAACAGGTCCTCCACGCCACCCTCGACATGGTTCATCTGCTTCTGGGAGCGGAAGATCTCGGGGTCGAGGTGCCGGTCGCCTAGCGCGCCCCGCCACTGGTGCTGCTTGTCGGTGACGACCAGGTTAGCCCGCTGACCGCACGGCCGCGCCTGCTCCCGGAGTGCGCCCTCGTACTCGGCCAGTCGCCGGATATGCCCCGTCGTATCAGTGAACGGCAGCGTCGTGAGATCCAGGACCCCCGGAACGGCGTGGAATGTGTAAAACAGAGTGGTGAGCCGGTCCCGCGACGCCTCCGGCTGGGCCGGCCTCCTCAGGTCGGCCCACTCGTGAACCGCTCCGGTCACCAGCAGCCCGTCTGGCTCACCGAGCAGCGTGCGGGACGTGCTCGCCGGCTCCCAGACCGCGACCACGTGCGCGGTGTCCCCGCCGTCGATGTAGTCGGTCAGGCTCCGCTTGACCGAGCGGCCCATGAAATCGGCGGCGCGTGGCAGCAGCAGGGCATACAGCAGTGACAGGATGCTGGACTTGCCGCCGCCGTTACGCAGCCAGATGACGGAGTCCTGCGGCTCGCTGCCGCCGTCCGCCGGGGCCGTGAACGTGAGCGTGAGGTCTTGGAAGCGCGCGGACCGCTCCCCCACAGAGCGGAAGCGCAGCGCGGTAAGTTTATGGGTCACGGCTGGCCTCCCTGGTCAGCCTGGGCGGCGCCCAGCCTCGCCGCCTTCCTGCGGCCAAGCTCCGCGATGAAGGAGTAAGCGCGCTCGAGAGCGACCTCCCGGGCATGGATCCGGAAGCGCTCGGTCAGGGTCCACGTGTCGTCGGCGAGGGGATCAGCCCGGGCCATGCCCTGGCCGGTGAGCCAGGTCAGCATCGTCCGGATCCAGTACCGGGTGCACTTGTTGCTCAGGCGGCCGGTCTCGCTGACGTGCAGCGCTGGCATGGCGAGGTAGATTCGCCATGCGGCGTCCAAGCCCTCCTCGGGGATCACCTCGCCGCCGGCATCGTGCGAGCGGAGCCGCTCGCACAGGTCGCGGAGCCAGGCGTCGAAGTCCGCCACCGCGACGGGACGGAGCCGGTCCTCGTCGAGTTCCTGCGCACTGGGGTAGGCGAAGGCCGCCAGCCCGGTCAGGATGAGACCGGCCAGGACCTTGTGGTCGCTCTTGTATAGGCCCTGCAGGTCCGTAACGCGGAACGCAAGCGGCGACTCTGGCACGACCCCGAGAACGAGGCCGAAGTCGCCATCGGACAGGACCTGCGCTCCGAGGCCGTGCAGGACGGCGTCGGCGGCCGCCCGGAACTCCGCCACCGTGCGATAGCGATCCAGCACTCGCTGGTATTCGGGGCTGCGGCCTGGGCGCTGGTTGGGGCGCAGCGCCCAAGCCACAAGCACGCCGATATCGACATGGTCGTCGCGCATCAGGGTCATGGCACCTCCTGGAGCGTTCGGTGGCTCGGCTGTGACATTGCCGCGGGAGCGGGAAGCGCCGATGCGAGCGAATCGGAGTCCGGTGCCACGATCACGTCGTCGCCCTCCCAGCCAAGGAGGGTAAGCGGGATACCGTCGCTGTCCACGGCCGCACGGGGGCCGAGGATCCGGCCCACGAGATCCCCGGCGATCAGGCCGCCCTCGTCGTCGGCGTCCTCCGGGGAGAACGCCCATAGGACCGCTAGGTTGAGTACCTCGCCCCCGGACCGGCGGGCCGACTCCCCCGCCTGGGCATCGACTTCGCAAGCGGCCAAGAGCTGGGACAGCCGGGCGGGCAGCCCGGACGCGTGCACCGCGCGGATCGCGACGGCCACGAATTCCTCGCGGATCAGGGGCATCGGCGGGTCGCTTAGCTCGGGTTCCTCCTCGCTCCGACCCTCGGGGGCGGTCTTGTCCTTTTGCTGCCACAGGTCGTTGACCAGCCGGTAGAGGCGCGGCAGTCGCGGGGCGACCGATCCCCACATGTCAGTCAAGAACTGCCCGGCCAGGTCGATGGCGTGCTCCTGCCGCAGTTCCAGAGCCGGCAGGAGAACCTGCCGGTGCGGGTCCGGGAGGGTGATCGACGCGGGCGGCCGGAATGACTGTCGTTCCTGCTCCTCCAGGAACACGCCCCGGGCGTCGATGACCCGCCGGTGCAGGTCTTCGTGCCGGCGCTGGCACTCCGTGAGCAGGTCTGCGATCCGCCGCGCGGCAGCCAGGAGCCGCGGTTCGCCACTCGCGATGGCGTCCTGTACCTTGCCAAGCAGGGCGCGCTCGGCCCGCAGTCGCTCCCGGATGTGATCTCGCGCGCCGTCCAGCCGCCCGGGAACCTCTGACGCCCACTCACCCTCGACCATCCGCAGGTCCCGGCGGGTCTGCTTGATCAGGCGGTCCAGTTCATCGGAGAGGCTGAGCGACAGCAGCCGGGCTCGCTCGGCGGAGGCGACCGCGGAGTCGAATGCGTTGCGCTGCAACTGGCGTTCCAGCACGAGCTCCGTGGCGACCTGCTCGTCCTCCACGTCGAAGTTGAGCCCGCCGATCAGCGCGTTGATCGCGTCGGCGGTGGCGCGCAGTACGTTCTCGTCCCGTGCTGCGTCGTCGCGCTCCTCGAGCAGCGAAAACGGTACCTCCCGGCGCTGGTGACGGCGCTCCGAGCTGGAGTAGTCGCTGGTGAGGTACTGGAACTTCGCGTGGTGCGCCTGCCGGTTCAGCAGGAAGTCGGTCACGAACCGCGCCACGTCCGCGTGTTCCTCGGCCGTCCGGTCCGGGGCGGCCAGGGCCGCAAGCCCGGCGAGCGCGGACACTACGTCGGTGCGGGTCGCCTCCTCCTCGAAGCCCTGCCGGGACACCACGAGGTCGATGGCCGTGAGCGCGAGCGTCACGATGTCGTAGGCTCCGTCAGCCCAGCCGCGTCGCCGCGCGGCCTGCGCGGCCTCGATAACCGGGCTGTACCGCAAGAATGCTGCGACCCGCGCCGGGAACGACGCCTCATACACGCTGAGGCCACCGGGCCGCCCTCCGGAAAGAACCTCAAGGACGGCGCCAGAGGTCGCCCCGACCGAGCCGTTGCCCTTTTCGTCAGACCTAGGCTCCACGCCACTCCCTCACCCCAGTCGATGGCTGTGATGGTAAGGCCGCCCACCGACATTTTGGGACCTTCCGTAATTGTGCCGCGACATTGCGTGCTCTCGCATGAATCTCCGCAGACGGCGTGCAATGCCAGGTAAATCCGTGGTCCGAGCGCCATGCTTTCCGAGGGGACGCTTCTGCCCGTTCTTCTGCCGCAACAGCACTCCGATTAGTGGGTCGGATAGGCGGGATGCGCAATGGTGGATATGAGAGCTGAGCTGCGCCTGATCCACGTGTGATGGTCGGTGCGAGACCGGGCGCCTGCAAGACAGGGGGCAGTCAGTGAACAGGTTCGATGTGAGCGTGTACGCGATCCGGCGGCGGGCTGGGCGCCGCCGGCCGTTCGAGGTCCGCTGGCGGGCGGCGGGCCGCAGCAGGTCAAGGTCGTTCCTCACCAGGAGGCTCGCCGACGGCTACCGTGCTGAGCTGGTCCGCGCTGCCCGGATGGGCCTGGAGTTCGATCCGCTGACCGGCGAGCCGGCGGCATGGATCCTTCCGGAACCCTCGGCTGTCACCTGGTACCAGGAGGCCAGCGCGTACGCGGTGATGAAGTGGCCGTCGCTGGCCGCGCACTCCCGGGCCAGCCTGGCCGACGCGCTCGCCACGGTCACGCCCGTACTGATCAGGAAGGATGCGCGCAGCCGACCTGATCCGCGCGAGCTGCGCACGGTCTTGTACCAGCATGCCTTCAGTCCCGCCCGACCGGCCGGAGTGGGCAGCGCGGCCGCGCAGATCCTGGACTGGGCGCAGCAGGCATCGCTGCCCGTCGGCTGCCTCAGCGAGCCAGCGGTGCTGCGTGCCGCGCTCGAGGCGCTAACGTTCCAGCTGGACGGCAGCCGGGCCGCTGCTAACACCATCATCCGCAAGCGAGCCGTCCTGCATGGCGCGCTCGGCTACGCGGCCGAGGCCGGGCTGCTGCCGGACAACCCGCTGGACACCATCGCCTGGCAGGTACCCCGATCCTCAGCCGCCCTCGATCCCATAGTCGTGGCCAGCCCCGCCCAGGTCAGCGCGCTCCTGGACGCGGTCGCCCGGACCAAGCCGGAAATGACCGCCTTCTTCGGCTGCCTCTATTACGCCGCCCTCCACCCAGAGGAAGCCGTCGCCCTGCGCTACGCCGACTGCCACCTGCCCGGCTCCGGATGGGGCATGCTTCGGCTAGCCGCAGCCGCGCCCCGGACCGCCGCCGCCTGGACCAGCACCGGCACCAGCCACGAACAGCGCGGCCTCAAGCACCGGCCGGACGGCACGATCCGCATGGTTCCGGCCCCTCCGGTGCTGGCCGCCATGCTCCGCGCGCATCACGCAACCTACGGAACCGCACTCGACGGCCGACTGTTCCGGGGAACCCGCGGCGGGCAGCTCAGCGAATCGGTCTACGGCCGCGCCTGGCACGCCGCCCGCGCTCTCGCCCTCGGGCCCGAGCTAACCGCCAGCGGGCTCGCCCGGCGCCCCTACGACCTGCGGCACGCCGCCTTGTCGTTGTGGCTGAACGCCGGAGGGGACCCTGCCCAGATCGCTGCCCGGGCCGGAAACAGCGTTGCGGTCCTGCTGACCGTCTACAGCCACTGCATTCACGGCCGCGACGACCTCCTCAACCAGCAGATCGACCACGTCCTCGGGCCGCCTGCAGAACGTGGTCCGTACCCGTCCGTAGAAGC
This sequence comes from Streptosporangiaceae bacterium, assembly GCA_050698735.1. GTDB lineage: Bacteria > Actinomycetota > Actinomycetes > Streptosporangiales > Streptosporangiaceae > Palsa-504. The sequence continues at coordinate 11,582 of JBOHCG010000170.1, forward strand.
CAGCGGTTACACCTGACCGCGCGACTCCGTGGAAAGGCCAGCGGTTGCACCGACCGCGATGGACGCGGACGCCGTCCGCTATACGTCCGTGACTTCCCCGCCCGGCCCGCCAACGGCCCACAGACCACGTCGGCACCAAACTGGCACAGCAATACCGACGACAATCATCTACGCTGCTCAAAAGCCGTATTAGAACTAGATACGAACAGCGGCCCGCTGCCTGATCCGGCCCACGGCTGGCCCACAGACCTTCGCCGACGGTCTGCGGACCGCTCGCCCGGGATGCGAAAGCCGGTGACACCGTCCGGTGTCACCGGCTTTCACCTGCGGAAATGTGTGGCAGGTGTTGGGTTCGAACCAACGTAGGCTGAGCCGACGGTTTTACAGCCCTATCCTCCTGTTCGAGGCTTATGCCGTTAACCTGCGGTTATGTGTTCCGAGGCGGGATTTGGGGCCGCCGCCGTCCGCTATGTGTCCGTGCGCTCGGAGCCGGTGGCGAGGTGACGCACGGACGGGCACGGACGGCGGCGTCGGGAGGCTGCGCCTTCATGCCCCGATCCGGGCCTTTGTGGCCTTTGACCTGCGGTGTTCAAGTTGCCTTCTTGCTGTCGCCGTCTTCCTCGCCGCCGGGTCCGGGCTCGGTGTCCCTGGCGCTGAGGGCGTCGGTGATGCGCTGGTTGGCGGCGTCGGCCTGCCCGTCGATGCAGTGCGCGTAGATCTTCAGCAGGACCGCGACGCCGTGCCCGGCGCGGCGGGCGACCTCGGTGGCGGGCACCCCGGAGTTGAGCCACAGCGAGACAGCGGCGTGCCGCAGGTCGTAGGGGCGGCGGCCGAGCGGCGACCTGTACTGCGTCTCGGTGAGGGCCGTCTGGCGGGCCTCGGCCCAGACGGCGCTGTAGGCGGAGTCCTGGATGAGGCCGCCCCGGCTGGTCTGGAAGATCCGCCCGTCCGGGGTGGTCCGGTACTTCTTGATGTGGGCGCGGAGCAGCTTGACGAGTTCGGGCGGGATGGGGATGGTGCGGGTCTCGTTGTCGGCGCGGTGCTTGAGGCCGCGTTCCTGGCGCGCGGTGCCGTGGTCGGTCCAGGCCGTGCCGGCGCGGGAGGCGGAGGCGGCCAGGACGATCCTCCCCCAGCCCTTGGCCGGCAGGTACAGGTCCACCTCGCGGAGCATGACCGCCTCCGACGGGCGCAGCGCGGCGTAGTACAGGCAGCCGTAGAACGCCTCCAGGTGCGCGCCCCGGTCACTGAGTCCGCGGACGGCGGCCAGGAGCTTCCTGGCCTGGGCGGGGCTGACCACCACCCTGCGGTCGACCGTCTGGGCGACGGCGGGGGTGGTCCACTGGATGCGGTCGATGGGGTTGGAGGGCAGGCGGCCGAGTTCGACGGCGTAGCCGAGGGCGTTGTAGAACACCGACCGCTTGCGCCGCTGCGTCGACCCGGCGGCCGGCTTGCCGGTCAGGGTCTTGGCGCACGCGCCGAGCGCGACCCGCACGGTGGCCGGGTCGTCCAGCGCGCTGAGCGGCAGCGAGGCGCGGGCGGCCCAGCCGAGGGC
>JBOHCG010000171.1:0-13131 GCA_050698735.1 Streptosporangiaceae bacterium
CGTCGTCCACCTGAACGCCCGCGACACCACGTTCGCCTACGCCTCGCGCGCCTGCCAGCCGGACATCGCGCGCCTGAAAGAGCGGATGGGCTGGACCATGCCCTGGCACACGATCCTCGGCGACTGGGACAAGGACTTCGGCGTGGACCAGTGGCACGGCACGAACGTGTTCTTCCGCGACGGCGACCGGGTGTTCCGCACCTACTTCGTCAACAACCGCGGCGACGAGGCGCTGGGGAGCACCTGGAGCTACCTCGATATGACGGCGCTCGGCCGCCAGGAGCAGTGGGAGGACTCGCCCGGGGGCCACCCCCAGACCCCGCCTTATGACTGGTGGAACTGGCACGACGAATACGACCATCCCGAGCTGGCGCAGGGGCCGATGAGGCGAGCCGCCGCGGCCGCCGCGGAGGACCAGTGACCATCGGGAAACCCATGGTCACCGGCCGGGCCACCTGGCAGGCCGGACAGCCGCGAGGTCACCTGACCCGATAGCGCAGGTGGGCTGCTCCCTCGCCCTGGATGGTCTCGGCACAGCGCAGATCCACCTGGGCGGAATCGAACAGCCGAACGCCGCGGCCGACCAGCTTCGGCGCCACGTGCAGCACGATCTCGTCGGCCAGTCCGGCGGTCAGTGCCTGCCGCGCGATGCTGACGCCCCCGGCCAGCAAGACGTCTTTGCCATCCGCGACCGCGCGGGCCTGCTCGACGGCGGCCTCGATGCCGTCGGTAACAAACGTGTAGCTGGTGCCGCCGCTCTTGTCGATCCGCTCCTGGCCGCGGTGGGTCACGACGAACACAGGTGCGTGGAACGGCGGGTTCTCGCCCCAGTTCGGGTAGCCGTAGTCGAACATCGTTCGGCCGATGACCTGCGGGCCGAACCGGGCGAAGTTGTCCGCCCACACCCGCGAGTCCACGGAATCCTCCCCGCCTTCCATGCCCTGTTCGTGGCGCCAGCTGCGCAGCGGGAACTGCCAGCCCAGGATCGCTGTGAAGATCGCCATGCCGTCCGCGTCGGCGGACTCGGGACCCGCTATGCCATCCAGTGACATCGACATGGCCACGACTACCTTGGTCATCTCCGGTTCCTCTCCAGTGCGGGACGCCGCATGCGTCCCCTCTCGGTTGCTAGTCGGACCAGACCGCCGGGTCTCTACATCCGCCTGTCCCAGCCACGACGTGGCCTTCGACACGGGACTGCTCACCGTCGATGCAGGCCTGCAGATCCAAGTGTCCGGCGCCCTGGCTAACGCGGTCCGCGGAGATCCCCTCACCAGGCAGTACTACGGCCGGCCGCCGCTTCTTGACGCGCTTCTCCTCCCGGATGACGCGCAGCCGCCTGCTCGCAAATACCTCGACTGGCACAGGATGAACGTCGTCGTCGCTTGAGCTAACCGGGGAATACTGCGCTCAGCAAAGGCAGGGCGAGAAATCGTGCGGGGTATGAGGCCCATGCCCGTTACCCACGTGCGATCGCGATGCAGTCGTCGAGGAAGGCTGAGGCGCTGCTGGTCATCCGGACACGCTCAAATGCGACAAGGAGCAGTCGCTTGAGCTCGCTGTCGTCGGTGCCGGTGTCCTGGTCGAGGATGTGGTGGGCCACGGCGGCTACTTCGGTCGGCGGGACATGCTCGAGTTCTCTGTCACCGCGGCGGCGTGGCACGACCGGTGGAATTCCGGGCAAGTGGAGGGTCTGTCCGGACCCCCTGGTTACGCCGTCTTGTACCTGCTGGAGCAGACCTCTGCGGAGTGCGCCGGCTGTGGCCTGGTCCAGCGCGTGACGGATGTTCTTCCCGACTCGAGAGCCACCACTTGCGCGTACGTAGAGCTCGTACACCCGGTCGATGACGACCGGTCCTTCGCCAGTGACGATGTCAACGATGCCCTCGATGATGGCCCATTGCAGGGCGCTATTCACGTCGGGAACATGATGTGGCTGCCAGGCACGGTGGGGGGCAAGGATGGGAAGCCGCCAGTCGGCCGGGGTGGCTGGAGCTGCGACCTCGGGCACGGGTAGGTCGATGACCTGAGCTCCGTCACCCGGTGGCTCAGTCACAGCGCTGACGCGGTCATTCGCCCAATGCTCCGGTTCCCTGAAGACAGGGGTCGCTGGCGTCTCCGGGCCGGGATGTCCGGCACTATGGCGCGGGACATAGAGATGGTCCGGGCCTGCGGGGGCCGGGATGCCGACGGCAGGTGCGGCCGCTTCCTCGACGGCGCTGTCAACGATGACGACCGGGGGCGGCGTGGGGTCTGGCGCACCGGCGGGACGTATCCCGAGAGCCTCGAGGCGGTCCCATAGGCCGGCCAGGGCGGCGTCGGGATCGCGGTAGTAGGCGCTGCCGCGGATGCGGTGGAAGGTCCAGCCGAGCCGTTCGAGGATGGCCTGCCGGTTCCGGTCGGCTTCCCACCGATCGGGGCCGTGGTAGGCGTCTCCGTCGAGTTCGACGGCCAGGCGTCCGCGTCTGCCTTCGACGACGAGGTCGATGCGGAAACGGCCGACCCGGTGCTGGACCTTGACGCGGTATCCGCGAGCGACGAGGTGGCGGTAGACGTCGCGTTCGAAGTCGGAGTCGAAGCGGTCTTCTGCTTCGCTGGTCGCCTCGTCGACGCGGGCGGGGTTCTGGCAGTAGCGGATGAATCGGCCGCGGACGTCATCGGGATGCAGCTCATCGGCGGAGATCGAGCGGATGCACCACATCTGGTCGCGGGCACGGCTGGCGGCGACGTTGATTCGCTGCCTGTCTGCGTCTTTGGTCATCGGCCCGATACGCCGGCCCTCGCCGGCGGCGACGATGACGGAAAGGAACATGACGTGCCGTTCGTCGCCCTGGAAGTGGTAGGCGTTGCCGCAGCGGATCCTGCGCCGTTCCACCTCTTGCTCGCCGAGCCGGTCGATGAGCTTGCCCTGGATGAGCTGCGCCTGGGCGTCACCAAGGAGGGAGATTACGCCGAAGGTCTTGCCGTCGTAACGCGGATCGGCGCACAGCTCTGCGATCTTGCCGACGATGTAGTCGGCTTCGGGTGGGTTGGTGTCGGTTCCGGGCTGTCGGTAACCGTCGCGGAGGTGAATGTCGATGACGCTTTGCCAGGTGGGGTCAGCGGCCTGTTCGCGTAGCGGCAGAATGGAGCCGCCGTAGGCGAGCTGGTTCGAAAACTCGATGATCTCCGGCAGGCACCGGAAGTGCTCACGGAGCATGATGACCCCGGGGAAGCGCATCTTCGACAGGTCGTACAGGCTGGTCTTGATGTCGAGCAGTTCCGCCTGGGGCAGATCGTGGATGTGCTGCCTGATCAGCTCGTGCACGGTGGACTCGTCGGTGCCGACGGCCTGAGGGCTGATCTGCTTGTCATCGCCGACGACCACGGCCTTGTGGGCGATGCCCAGCGCGGCGAGGCCGAAGAGGTCACACTGCGAGCTTTCGTCGACGATGACGACATCGAACATCGCGCTCGCCGGGTCGAAGGACTCGACGACCCGGTAGGTCGGCATGATCCAGACCGGTACCGCCATCTGGGCCTGGGCCATCTGCTGCTGGGCGATGGCCCGCCAGTGCTGTGCGTATTTGCCGGTGCCCTTCCCGACCTTACGCAGGGCCTGCACCCAGGCGGTCAGCGCGCGGCGTTCGGCGTCGGTAAGCCGCTCAGCCACGGCTAGCCAGGCCGACTGAGATGCCAGGTTGGCGGTGGCGGTGGCGGCCGCACGGAGTTTTCCTTCCAGCTGGCGCTGGAGCGTGGCCGGGTCGTCGGCGCCGGTGATGGCGCTAAGCCAGGTGTCGGCCTGGCGCCACTCCCATGCCCGCAGCCCGGCGGCCGCCGGGCCGGCCAACGCCTCATCGCCGCGGGTTCTCCCGATCCGGCTGGTCCAGACGGGCGCCACCTCGGCGAGTCGGCGGGTGAGCTCATCGAGGCGGGCGACATCGCCGCTAAGTGCGCGGATGCGCCGTACTTCTTCGACGATCCGGCCCCACTGGTCCCAGGCAGAAGCATCGAAGGCGTCGAGGAGCGACCGCCATAGGCCGCTTGCCTGCGGATGAGACGCGCCATCGGCGAGATGTCTGCGGACCATATTCAGGCGTGCCGTCAGGTCTTTTTCCGTGATGTGGAGTGCGGCTGTCCTCAGTGTGTCGGTTAGGGCGGTCAGGCTGGCGGAAGTGACCTGTTCGGAGACGCGGACGCCGGAGTTCCGGAGCCGGTCGCGCAAGGCGTACCAGGCCCTATCCTCCCAGGCGAAGGCAGCGCCGATGCCACCCATGTACTGGTTGAGGAGGTACTCCGGGTGGCTCGTGCCTGGGTCGATGAGCGGGCCCGCGATCCGGGTTACGGCGCCGTTCCATCCGCGGATGAGCTCGTAACGCCGGCGCCGGGAGCGTGCCTCGATGATGCATAGCTCGACGTCTTCTGCTCTGCGCGGTGGCTCCTCATCCACCTCGCATGCCTCGCGGACTCGATACAGCTCCTTCTGGAATGTCTTTGACACGCCTTTCCCGGCGGCTAGCCGGTCCCGTAGCTGCTGAAGCTGATCGATGAGTTCCGTCGGCGGCAGGCCGTCATCGGGGAGCGTAACCGAGTGCCCCAGCAGGCGCCCATGCCAGGCGGCAAGCTCCTCGATTCCCTCCTGCCAGGCTTTCATCTGGTCCCGCCAGGTCGCGGCGAACACGGCGGTCCGCAGCTCGGCCCGGATCGCCGCCAGCCAGGGCTGTTCCAGCTCAGCTAGCTGGTTGGCAGCTCGCTCGACCGCCTCGATCAGGAGGGAAAGACTGTCAGGGCCGATACGTTCCAGCGCGAGACGATCCTCCACCACGCCCTCGGTAGTAGCAAGGCGGTCACGTATGTCGCGCAACTCGGCGGTAGCAGAGGCCAGTTCCGATGGCAGGGCCAGCTGTTCCGTGACGGGGAGGTAAAGGCGCGCCTGAGAGCAGTCGGCGGGGTCGAGCGCCGGGGCCAGCTGGTACAGGTCGGCGATCTCGGTCCCGGACAGCGGGCAGGTAACGGACGGGTCGATTTCGTCTGGGATATATCCCAGCTCAATGGCGTTCGTGGCGAGCCAGTGGCCGAGCGTTGAGGGGCTGTGTGTGGCCGTGCCGATGGTGTAGCTGTCTCGTTCGCGGGCTATGGAGGCGCTGATCCGGCTACGCAGCGCGCCGATGTCGCGGTGAAGCTCACCGAGATGAGACTCCAGCACGGCTATCCGGGCCCGGGCCGGGGCCCGGTCCAGACCGACGGCATGCTCGTAAATCGCCTGCACGGATTGATCAAGCTGCGCTAGTGAGCCGGCAGAGGTGCCGAGCACGGCGACCGACAAGTCCCGGATGGACTCGGGGATCTTGTCGCGCAGGACAACGAGCGCCTGCTCTTTCTGGCTGGTGACCAGGACCCGCTTACCGTGGCCGACCAGGTGACTGATCAGGTTGGCGATCGTGTGGGTCTTTCCGGTTCCCGGCGGCCCCTGTACGGTGACGCCACGGTGTTCTGCCAGCCGTCGGGCGACCGTCTCCTGTTCAGGGTTGGTCGGCAGCGGCATGAGCAGCTGCTCGGCCGCTTGCTGCCAGGAGCCGTCCTCGTTCGGGCTGCGGTCGAGATCCAGTCGGCTCGGCTCGTCTGCCACCACCGCCGCCAGCGGCGCGGCCACTTCGATCTGCTCCGACGCCAGCGCATCGCGCAGGCTCGCGAAGAACCGCCGGAACATAGTGCTGCGCCGGCGGACCAGCAAAACCCAGGTCGCCGTGATCGTCGGCGTGGACGCCGCCGCCGCGGGCACCGTGCCCTCGGCGACCCGGCTATCTAGCCCGAGCGGTGCCAGCAGCCGCTCGTAGAGATTACGGGACCCTTCATCGAAAGGCCCGACTGGAGCCGCGCGGAACCCGTCACGGATGTCAACCAGCAGGTCGAACCCCTTCAATCCGAGCCCCTGAAGCAGATCGATTTCCAGGTGCGGAACCAGGGCCTCGGGCTCGACGGAGATAGCGCCCGTGTCAGGATCGAATGACAACTGGACCTGCATCGTCACCAAGGGATGAACGATCCGCGTACCGTCGACGGTCCAGGTCAAGATGCCATGACCCCACACCAGCTCGATCTGCGCGGACTCACGCTGCAGCCGCAGGCGAAGGTCGTATAGATCCTCGTAAAGCTTCCGCGCCTTGAGCGCAGTCCGCGCATGCGGTGCCCAGGCTTGCCACGGACCCTCCACGTATCCGCGCAGGAGTTCCCGCAGCCGTCCCGCCTCCATCGGATCGTCAGCGAACAGGTCATCGAAATCAGCAGCAAAAGCCGGTTCTGTCTCAGGATCCGTTACCACCGTACCGAGATGCGGCGCGACGTCCTCCGGCACGAGCGGCGCCCGGGGGATCGGCGCCTTGGACACCGCCAGCCAGGGCTCGGCGCCCGTCTCGGTCAGCACGCACGACGGATGGGTGGGAACGTCCCCGGCCCACCATCGCCGATCCTGGTACTCGGCGATATCCCGGACTGGCTGTTCCCGCAGGCCACGGACGGCTTCCAAGTACTCAAGCAGCCGGATTGCCCGCGGCCGGATTGTCATGTCATTCGTCACGGCATCTCACCGGTCATTCCGCGTCGCAGTTCCGGACTCACCGTCGCCACCACATGGAACCTCAGGCGATAGGACGACACGGGAAAATGACCCACAAGAAACCCCCACGCGTTGCCCGCAAATGCGGCCTATCAGAAAAGACGCGGCAGACCAGGCATCCGATTACATGAGCGTTGTCACTGCTTACAGGACCCGGTGCACTTCGGGGTCGGGATCGAGGCAGCCGTCGGCCAGGACGGTGAGCCGGTAGTCGAGGTCAGCGGCTTGGCGGAGGGTGGATAGCACCACGATCACCTCGCCGGGAGCCGGGGCGATGGCGGGATGAATGCGCAAGCCGGGGTCGCCGTCGGTGAGCCGGCCGGTTCCGGCCACCGGCCAGGCTGCCACCGACACGCCGGACATCCAGTGCGTGCGGTGGGCCGAAAGGCTTAGAGCCGGCCAGGTAGCGCTCAGCCTGTCCAGGCGTGATACCACTGGCCACCCCAGCCCTGCAGCTCCCGGGGATACCGCCGCCGCTACCGCCTTACCCGCCACGATGTGACATCGATGCGGTCAGAACCGCCACGATGTCACATCGAGTCGGCGTATCTCTGCCACTACGTGGCCGGCACCCCGGGCCGCGCCTCCGGACGCGCGGCAACTGGCGGCGTGGCTGGTGTCCAGGCAACTCGACGGACCAGGCTGGCCCGCCATTGACCTGAAAGAGTTCGCGGAAGCGCTCGGCCAGCGCGGTCTCGCCGGGGCCGCCCGGCTGACCGCGGAACGGGCCGCGCCCGCCGACCCGGATTCTTGGGCGGCCCGGTGGGGAATCAGGGATCTGCGGGAGCAACTGGCCGGGATCTCCGGCGATGTCGACGCCCACGTCGCTGTGCTGGCCGAGGACCTGCGCGGCGCGCACCGGTACGGCACGATCGTGGACGTCCTTCGCGCCGCCGGGCGGGAGGAGGACGCTGAGCACTGGGCACGCAAGGGGCTGGCCGAGCATCCGTCGGGGTTCCAGGCCGACCAGCTCCGCGACCTGCTTGTCGACTTGCTGCCCGGCTGCGGCAAGCACGCGGACGCAGTCGCGGTCCGCCGCGAGATCTACGAACGGCGGACCATCCATCAGGACTATCTCAAGCTCCGCCACGCGGCCTGGCAGGCGGGCCAGTGGGCCGATCTCGGCGGCTGGGCTCTCAACCTGCTCCGCGACCGCGCCCGCGCCGACCGGCGATACGTTACCGAGCTGATCAGCGTCCTGATCCGCGAGGACCTGCTCGATGAGGGGTGGGCGGCCGCGATGGCGAACCCGGACCAGATCCCCGAATCGCAGTGGTTCCAGCTGATCGAACTGCGGGAGAAGGATTATCCCGCTGACGCGTCCGCACCTACCAGGACCTGATCGAGCTGGGCCTGGAGCGAGCCGGCGACAAGTACCGCTATCCCAGGCCTGCGGAACCGGGCACGTGAACGCCATGACGGCACCGTGCAGACGCGGGCTGGCAGTTGCGGAGCCGACGCGCCGGACAGGGCGCCTGCCTGCGGGGCCTGCGGTGACCTTACGCGAGGCACGCACCGGACCCGTTCGGCCCTCTACCGCGTGACGGGCCGGTGCCTCGTCATTATGGAGCGCAGCGGCTACCAGCCGGTCCGCACGGCGTCAGCGGCGACCCGCGGCCGAACCTGCCCGGTCCAGGCTCGCCGCCCACTCCGCGACCGAGACGACCTCCGCCTGGCGGGGAAACACCTTCTCCACCAGCACCCGGTGCACTTCGGGGTCGGGATCGAGGCAGCCGTCGGCCAGGACGGTGAGCCGGTAGTCGAGGTCGGCGGCCTGGCGGAGGGTGGACAGCACCACGCCGCTGGTGGCGATGCCCGCCAGCACGAGGCTGGTCGTGCCGCCGGCCCGCAGCACCACGTCTAGGTCGCTGCCGGCGAACGCGGATACCCGGCGCTTGGTGACGATCACCTCGCCGGGAGCCGGGGCGATCGCCGGATGAATGCCCGAGCCGGGATCGCCCTCGGTGAACCGGCCGGTTCCGGCGACGGCCGCGAAGCTCTTGTTCCGCTCGCTGACCTCGGGGTATCCGGGACGGAACCCGACAACCACGTAGATGACCCCGATCCCGGCGCCGCGGGCCGCGCTGAGCGCGTCGGCCAGCCGGGGCAGGTAGCCGTCGTCGCCGCCGAACCGCTCCACGATGCCCTCTTGCACGTCCATGATCAGCAAGGCGGTCGAGGTCATCCTGGTCTGCTCCTATCCGGGACACTCGGCATCTTGGGCCGGTGCCGGCCGCCCACCCGAGACCACACGGTGCCCGCTGGCATCTTCATGCGCCGTCGGCCTCCCTCTCGAAACGCGGCTCTGGCACCTGGCCAGCCCCTCGGCCCAGTAATCGCGAAGCGCTACTTTCCCTACCACCCTGCTCTGGTCAGGCAATGCGGCGCCAGGAGTCGCCGACCAGGCCGGCCGGGATGACACGTTCGACGCCGGTGAGGTGACCGCGCGGCTGGCCGACCTGGCGGAGGTTCTCATTCGGGCTTCCTGACGTCTTGCTCACCGAGATCGGAAAGGAGCATGGACCGTCTCTCCTCAAGCGCGGCGAGCTGACCCCGGAGCTCTTTTAGCTCGCGGTTGACGCGCGCCAACTCGGTCCGCGCCTGCCGTTCACGGAGGTATCGCTCACCGCGCTGGACCCTGACGAGATCCTCGACCTCGCGGCGGAGCAACCGCAGCCACAGGTTCCCGTGCACCGAGCCGAGCCGGTACTGGAGCTTGCCCGCGTCGATCGCCGCGATGATCTCCTCTTGCGTCAACCCGAACTCCGAACGAGCCGTCTTGTCGCTCAGGGTCGCGCCCTTGCGACCCCATTCTCTACCTTGAAGATCCATGACCAGTCATTATCCCGTAGGGTGTCACCCGCATCCAGGTGCACGAACGGGTCGCTGTACCGCTTCTTCCCTACCTGGAACAGGTGCAGGTGATCGCCGTCTCAGCCGAACAGCACCTGGATCACCTCGTGCAGGTCGGCCAGGGTGGCAGTGACGGCAGCCGCACCCGCCGCCAGATCGGCGGCCGGAAGCCAGCCAGCGAGACCTTCAGCTCGGCCACCTGGTCGATGCTGCGCGGCGCACCCGAGGCGGCGAACTCCGCCACTGCCTGCGCCAGCGCCATGACATCCGGGTAACCGGTAGCCCGCACCGCCGCGAGGCAATCGTCTCCGTCGCGTCCAGTTGCCGGACCCGCCCCTGCTGGTCGACATCGCCCGTGCCGCTGGTGCTCAGGACCATTGCAAGGGCCCGGGGAATCTTAGGGTGACAGTGAACGTGTACGCCGAACCCGTCCAGCCGGGCCCGGACGCCGGTCCTTCCGGTCAGGCCTTCTCACCGGTGCACGCCGATGAACCGCCCCGCGGTTGACATCGTTGTAGCAAGTGGCGGTTGTTCGTTCCCCAACCCGTGTGCTACTTATTGTGATGAATTGCTTCTTCCTTGTCACTCCTTGTGCCGCAGGGCGGCTGTGAGGTCTAGTGGCAGCCGACCGGCCCGATGACGCCGACGTGCCATCAGACGGCGCCCGCGGCCGCGGTCGTGCTGGCGGCACCCAGGTTGAGACGCGCACCCGGCAGGAGTATCACGCCGACCTGCGCGCGGCGGTTTCCGCGCAGGAGTCCGTCGCGGCGCGACGAACCGCGGCCGGGGAGCAGGCCGCGGCGGAGAAATGGGAGAAAACGGAAGAGGAATCCCGCTGGATGTGGACGGAGTACCAGCGGAAGTGGCCGTCGGCCGAACGCCCGCGTGCGGACAGGCCCGATGACGAGCCGGGTTCTTGGCGCGGGGACGGCGGCAGGTACCTGGACCGCGCCAAGAACAGCCGGGTTGACGCAGAGTGCGACCAGATCGCCAAACGGGAGGAGGAAAAGATCTCGCCAGCGCTGCACGCTATAGAAAGCCAGGACCCAGACCGTCACCTGATCGGCTTCGAGCACTGCCGAAAAGGCCGCGACCGCATCAAAGAGAAGATTTACGAAGATATCAAGTTCTTGAAGCGTTCCCCAGAAGATGCTGTTTCACTTGTCTCTGACACGATCCGATTTACCTTTGAGTACCGAGAGGCTCGCTACACTCAGGGCGTCTGGGCGGACATCGGGTGCCTGAAAGACCAGGGCTTCAAGCTGGACAAACTCAAGAATTCCTGGTGCGAGGAGCAGTACAAGGGCATCAACACCCAGTGGATCGAGCCGGATACCGGCCAGCGGTTCGAAGTGCAGTTCCACACCCGTATCAGCTTCGAGGCCAAGCAACTCACGCATCGCGCCTACGAACGGCTCCGCACCAAGCAGGCCGATGCGTTGGAGGAGCTCGTGCTGGAAGCATTCCAGAAGAAGGTTACTGCCGAGGTGCCGGTTCCGCCTGGCGCCGCTGAAATTCCCGACTACCCATAGAGGGGGACAGATGCCCGATAAGGTCACGTACTACGCAATTGTTGACGACCTGAGCAGCCGTGAGCAGCCCGCTGGTGTCCTTCGGCGCGTCTACTTCGAGGCCGGTGGTCGGCGCGATGAGGCGTTTAGTCAAGATCTCCTCTGGGAACGTACCTCGCTGTTCGTCTCTGCCGAGCGCGGCGACCTGCAAAACGAGTTCATCGAGATCACCGAGGACGAGGCGAACCAGATCGTGGCACGAATCCGGGCCGAGGTGACCGGCGCGAGCAACGGCTAGCCGCGATCAGCGCCAGACGGCGGATTCGCTGGCGGCATCCCGGTCAGACTGCCGCTACTGCCGCGTTGGCTGCCGCCAGGTCGAAGCGGGCTGGGTCATAGTGGCCGCCGGCCCGCTCCCGCATCTCGTGACGTTCGGCGCTGGGCGGCCCGGCGAGGACTTCCTTGAGTTCTTCGAAGCCGTAGGCGCCGCCGCTGTCCTCCGGCGGGCAGGCGCCCTGGCCGGCGATGCACGCCGGGTAGGCCCGGCCAGCCTCGGCGGCGGCGCGGGCCTGGACGAGGAGCTCGTGCTCCCAGCCGTCGCCGAAGTCGTACTCGTAGCTGATCGGGGTCCGGGCCGTGGCCACGCCGCCCAGGCGCGCCCGGGTCTCGTCGGCGTATCCGAGGTCGCCGTCCGGGTCGGGGCCGTAGGTGGTCTCGCCGGCCCGGAACGCGTGCATGTGGCAGTCCTGCCACCCCATGGCGGCCTGGATCACCCGGTGGACCCGGCTGAGCGGGTAGGCCGCCGGGATGAGCACCTGCCGCCACACCGGCGGGTCGCCGACGTCCCTGAGCGTGATCCGCACCTGCAGCACGGCCTCGCCGGGCTCCGCCATGCCGCGCAGGCGGCGGATCGCCGAGCGGCCGAGATCGGTGAGCCCGGCCGTGCCGCTGGCCTGGTCGACGGCCACGACACCGAGGACGGCGAGCGCCGCGAGGGCGATCGTGACGTCGGCGTCGATCGTCCGGCGCAGCGTGCCCATCTGCTGCTCGCTGAGCCTGCCGAGCATATACCGGGCCGCGATCATGTCGAAGGCGACCTCCTTGAGGTCGCCCACCGGGCAGCGGCCCTGGCTCGCCAGCAGCGTGGTGAGGAGTTCGGGGCCGATGAACGCGAACTCATCGCCGACCGCCGACTGCCGCCAGGTGTTCCTCGGGAACAGCGACTTGCCGAGCCTGGGATAGGCCTCCAGCATGGCCAGCACCAAGTCCAGTGGCTTGTCCGCCAGGGCGGCGTTCTTCTTGACCGGCACGAGCCGGGCGCCGGTCACCCGGACGAGCCGGGCGGCTTTCATCCACTCCACGATCCGGGTGAGGTGCGGGAGTTCCTCGCTGGACTTGGTCGTGTGGACCCGGCCGCCGATCTCCGGGTCGATCGTGTCGCCGGTGCCGAGCAGCTCCGCCAGCTGCCGGGCGTCGGCCAGCCCGATCCGGCCGGCCTGGGTGAGCTTGCGGCCCTCGCCGAGCCAGGTCATGAACGAGCGGATCTGGCCGGTCAGCTCGGCCTTCCCGGCGGCAGCTCCGAGATCGTTCACGTGATGTCCTTCAACCGGGGTCGTCAGCGAGTCCTCGGTCGTAAGTCAAGCACGTGCCGACGGGGTCCGGCGGCGGGATGGGTCCGAATTGTCACTGCCTGTCCGGGACTATCTTGCGCCATAGGCGAAGCGGAGGCCGTCGCTCGGTCCGATGGCGGGACACGCAGGTGACCCGGGGCGGGAACCACGGCTCGTTCGGTCCGGAGAAAATAACGGCGGGAAGCGGGGCGGACGGTGCCCGGACGCGGTTGAGACCGCGATGAACGCAGAGCCCAGCGAGGATCTGTACCCGCCGCCCGCCGGTTTGGCCGGGCCGGCAGAGCCAGCCGGCGGCGCCGCTGGGTTGGATAATGGGCTGGTGGTGGAGATCGGGCCGGGCCACTTCGAGGACATGGTCGTCACGGCGCTGGACGGGCTGCCCGAGGAGCTCGGCCGGCTGATGCGCAACGTCGCGGTGACGGTCGAGCACGGCCCGGGACCGCCCGGCCTGCTCGGGCTGTACGAGGGCATCCCGCTCACCATCCGCACGTCGCAGTACGCCGGGGTGCTGCCTGACCGCATCACCATCTACCGCCGGGCG